>NZ_JBHXRV010000048.1:0-68822 GCF_042716745.1 Streptomyces sp. NPDC058663 | reverse complement strand
CTCCGCCACCGCATCGGGGGCGGAGTCCCCGGCCGCCCCCGTCCCCGTCTCCGCCGGCTTCCGCGCCTTCGCCGGCATGGGGACGGTCATCGCGACCAGCAGCCCGAGCCCCAGGGCCGCACACGCGATGACCGCGATCCAGGCACCCGAGGTGGTCTGCGACAGCAGCAGCATGGCGAGGGTGGAGAGAACGACGGTGAGCCCGCCGTAGGCGCACTGGGCGACGGTCGGGATCGGGAACCGCACGGCGGTCCGGGCTGTCCCTGGGGGCTGGCGTGTCCGCAGCATGGTGTCCGTCCTCGGAGCACGGGAAGGGGTCGCGGGGTCCTGGCTGACCCTATGACCCTTGGTGCCCAGGCGCGGCAGCCGGTAAGCGTGACCTCACCCACGGTGCCGAGGCACGGGGGGCGCACAGTGTCATCACGCGTTCCACTCCTTGAGACGCAAGCGCCCGTCCAGGCGGTATGCGACCGGCGTCCGGAATCCGGAGTGCGTCAACTTCCAGACGTATATGCACGGTTCGAGTCATCGTCCATCCGTGCTCAAGCGACTCCGTCCGCGTCCGGCGGGAGCCGGGAGGGCGCAGGACCCCTCGGCAGTGGACGGCGCGCGACCGTACGGCAGGGCCGTCCGGGGACCCGCCGTCGAAGGCCCGCACAGCCGCCGGGAGGCCCCTCGCCGAGCGTCAGGACAACTGACACCCCCACCCGTATCTCCCTGATCACCCGGGCCGGGAGCGGCCGGACACGGACGATCCCGGTGAGCGCCTCGGGTCGCCACTGCCTCATTTTCGGCCATTTACGCAGGTCAGAACGTGATCGGCCGTGGACCCCCTAGCGGGCGGCGGCCGATCGCGTTTAGATGCCTCCTACGTACTCGCTATTGACGCGGCGTCTTACGGGGCGTCGAACGGGGGAGTGATCGGCATGTCCGCAGGAGGCTTCAACAGACTCCCGAACGGCAGTGTGGTGGTGGCCCTGACCCTGCCACGGCCCGGCCAGGAGGGGCTCGGCGGCTGTTCCAAGGTCCGTGTCCTGGTACACGCGGTGAACAGGGCCCGCGCCCTGACCCGGCTGCGCAATCTCGGCCTGCGCGCGGTCTACCTGCGCGGCAACGCCGAACCGCCGACCCCGGACGAGATCACCGCCGTCCTGCACCACCCGGACGGCCTCCTCTGGCGCGCGGCCCCGCAGTCCCGCCAGGAGCTCTGGCACCCCATACGCGCCCTGCTGCGCCCGGCCACCTGACCCCCGGGCGCGCCCCGGCGGCGGCGCGGGGCACCTGACCCCGGGCGCCCAGGCGGCGGCGCCCGGCCACCTGATCCCCGGGCGCCCCGGCGGCCCGCGGGGCCGCCCGACCCCGGGCGTGCGGCCTACACCACCGGCTTGCCCGTCAGGGTGACGCCCGCCGCGCGCAGTTCCTCCAGGGCGGCCTCCGTCGTGGCGGCCGAGACTCCGGCCGTCAGGTCCAGGAGGACCTGGGTGGTGAATCCCTCCCGTGCCGCGTCCAGGGCGGTGGCCCGCACACAGTGATCGGTGGCGATGCCGACCACGTCGACCTCGGTGACCGAGCGGGCGCGCAGCCAGTCGGCCAGGGACATCCCGTTCTCGTCCGTGCCCTCGAAGCCGCTGTAGGCGGCCGAGTGCGCCCCCTTGTCGAAGACCGCCGCGATCGCCCCGGACGCCACCGCGGGGGCGAAGTTCGGGTGGAAACCGACGCCCTCGGTGCCTGCGACGCAGTGGACGGGCCAGGAGCGGACGTAGTCGGGGTCCGGGGAGAAGTGGTCGCCGGGGTCGATGTGGTGGTCCCGGGTGGCGACGACATGGCGGTAGCCGGCCTGCGACTCCCCGATCAGATCGGTGATCGCGGCGGCGACGTCCGCCCCGCCCGCGACCGCGAGGCTGCCGCCCTCGCAGAAGTCGTTCTGCACGTCGACGACGATCAAGGCGCGGTGCATGGCACGTTCCTTTTCTGCGGGAGCGGGGAGCGGGGAGCGGGGGCGGGTGCGGGGCGGGTGCGGAGTCCGTTCCTCCTGAGAGTAGAGAACGCAACGTCCAGGCGGGAGTGGGCATTTGGGACATCCGGGAAATCCGGTGCGGGTGGGTTACACGTACTCGGTGGGGATGACCGGCTCGCCGCGCGACAGCTGCATGGCGGACATGGGCAGGCCGTCCCTGGCCGTCACATGCCGCTCGCGCGCCGCGTCCAGCGGCTCGCGGGCGACGACCTCGCCGCCCTTGACCAGCTCCACCTGCAACTGGCGGTCGGCCAGCTCGGCGGGGACGGGCCCGGTGCCGATGACCTCGGCCTCCGCGATCCCGTACGCGTCGGGCCTGCGCGCCGCCCACTTGCGCCCGCCCCGCGAGGACTTCGCCCCCATCGACTTCTTCGCCACCGGGACCAGCGGCGCCTTCGGATCGGCGGACCCGGCGCGGGCGACCAGCTTGTAGACCATCGAACAGGTGGGGTGCCCGCTGCCGGTGACCAGCTGGGTGCCGACGCCGTACGCGTCCACCGGGGCCGCGGCGAGGGAGGCGATGGCGTACTCGTCGAGGTCGGAGGTGACGACGATCCTGGTGGACGTCGCGCCGAGCTCGTCCAGCTGCTGCCGCACCCGGTGCGCGACCAGCAGCAGGTCGCCGGAGTCGATGCGTACGGCACCCAGCTCCGGGCCCGCGACCTCGACGGCCGTGCGTACCGCCTCGGTGACGTCGTAGGTGTCCACGAGGAGGGTCGTCCCGCTGCCCAGCGAGTCGACCTGGGCCTGGAAGGCGTCGCGCTCGCTGTCGTGCAGCAGGGTGAAGGCGTGCGCGGAGGTGCCGACGGTGGGGATGCCGTAGCGGAAGCCCGCCGCCAGGTCGGAGGTGGAGGTGAAGCCGCCGACGTACGCGGCCCGCGAGGAGGCCACCGCGGACAGCTCGTGGGTGCGCCGGGCACCCATCTCGATGAGCGGCCGCTCGCCCGCCGATGCCGCCATCCTGGAGGCCGCGGCGGCGATCGCCGAGTCGTGGTTGAGGATCGAAAGGATCACCGTCTCCAGCAGCACGCACTCCGCGAAGCTGCCCTCGACACGCAGGATCGGCGAGCCGGGGAAGTAGACCTCGCCCTCCGGGTAGCCCCAGATGTCCCCGCGGAAGCGGTAGGAGGCGAGCCATTCGAGGGTCGGCTCGTCGACGATGCGCTGCTCGCGCAGGAAGCCCAGCATCTCCGCGTCGAAGCGGAAGTTCTCGACGGCGTCCAGCACCCGGCCCGTACCGGCGACGACGCCGTAGCGCCGCCCGGAGGGAAGCCTGCGGGTGAAGACCTCGAAGACGGAGCGACGGTCGGCGGTGCCGCCGCGCAACGCCGCCTGGAGCATGGTCAGCTCGTACTGGTCCGTGAACAGCGCTGTCGACGGCACTCCCACCCGTCGCCCACCCCCGTCCGTCCCAGGAGTTCCGCGCTCTTCTTCTTCCGCCGGCCCGAGGTCCGCTGTGTTCATACGACCGATGCTACCCCCGATCTCGTCAGAGTGACGAGATCTAGGGGCCCGTTTGTGCGACCCCGGCCCCGCGGTGGCAGCATGGGGAGGGTGAGTGTCGCCCCCGTAGAGATCGAACGCCCCGAATCGGCCGAGGAGACGTCCGTCGTCCCCGAGCCCGACACCCCCTGGGTGACCCTGGTCCACAACGACCCGGTCAACCTCATGAGTTACGTGTCGTACGTCTTCCAGACGTACTTCGGCTACTCCAAGGAAAAGGCACAGAAGCTGATGCTCGACGTCCACCACAAGGGCCGGGCGGTCGTCTCCGCGGGCAGTCGCGAGGAAATGGAACGGGACGTGCAGGCGATGCACGGGTACGGACTGTGGGCGACCCTCTCCCAGGACCGCGCCTGATGCCCGGCTACTTCGAGGCGGTCCCCGGAGTCGGCGCGGCCCTCGCCCTCGACGCCGTCGAGACGTCGATCCTGCGCTCGCTTGCGGTCCAGCTGCTGGAGCTGATCGGACCCGGTGAGGAACCCGTCGAGGGCGAGGACCCGCTCGCCGCGCTCTTCGCCGACGGCCCGAGTGAGGCGCCCACCGACCCGGCGCTGGCGCGGCTCTTCCCCGAGGCGTACATCGACCCCAAGGCGGAGCCCGACAAGGAACTGCTGGACGCCTCCGCCGAGTTCCGCCGCTTCACCGAGAACGACCTGCGCACCCGCAAGCGCGACGACGCCCTGTCCGTCGTGCGGGACCTGGACGCGCTGGCGGCCGACGACGCGGAAGGCGCGAGCGGCCTCGTCCTGACGCTGTCGCCCGATCAGTCGCGGCGCTGGCTCGGCACGCTCAACGACCTGCGCCTCACGATCGCCTCGCGTCTCGACATCACGGACGAGGACGAGAGCGACGAGCTGTACGCGCTGCCCGACGAGGACCCCCGCAAGCCGATGGTGATGGCGTACCTGTGGCTGGGCGGGCTCCAGGAATCCCTCGTCGAGACGTTGCTGCCGTCGGGGTGAGGGCTGCCGGTGCGAGGGCCGTCGGGCTGAGCGGTGCCGGCATGTGTGCCGTCGGTGTGGGTTCACCGCGCGTTCCGTAAGCGTTCGCTCAGCGGACGCTCAAATCCGGATAACGATCGGATCACCTCCCCTGGGCGCTTTGCCGCCGCAGGGGAGCTTTGTCTGCTTTTGCCTGTGCAATAGGGCACAAACCTCCAGTCGATCACGCCGTCGACCGTGATAGATCTGCACGACCACCCACGGACGCCACCCCTGTCCCGTGGGGGCGCTGACGCCGGACGAACCCGGCGATGCACTCCATCCACATCCGGGGGCACACGCCCCGCCAAAGGATCGTCACAGTCGGTCCGAGCCACGCAGCGAGCGACATGGCCGGATCGCATGGAGAAAGGCGCACGACCATGACCTCAGCGCAGGTCGACAAGCAGCACGGCGACGGCAATGAGGCCGGGACCGACGTCCCTCAGGGCGAGTCCGGCGAGGGCTACCAGCGTGGCCTCGGAGCCCGCCAGATCCAGATGATCGCCATCGGCGGCGCCATCGGCACCGGCCTCTTCCTCGGCGCGGGCAAGGGCATCTCCAAGGCCGGACCCAGCCTGATCCTCGCGTACGCGATCGCCGGTCTGGTCATCTTCTTCATCATGCGGGCCCTCGGCGAGCTGCTGATGTACCGCCCGGTGTCCGGCTCCTTCTCGGACTACGCCCGCGAGTTCGTCAGCCCCTTCATGGGCTTCGTGACCGGCTGGACGTACTGGCTCTTCTGGGTCGTCACCGGCATCACCGAGGTCACCGCCGCCTCCAAGTACATGCAGTACTGGACGAAGGACGCGACAGGCTGGCTCGATCAGCCGCAGTGGGTCTTCGCGCTGATCTTCACCGTCGTCCTCTTCTGCGCCAACCTCATCTCCGTGAAGCTCTTCGGTGAGCTGGAGTTCTGGTTCTCGATGGTCAAGGTCACCGCCATCATCGGCATGATCCTGATCTGCGTCGGCGTCCTGACGATCGGCTTCTCGGACGCAGGTGACACCGCGTCCGTCTCGCTCCTGTGGTCCGAGGGCGGCTTCTTCCCCAAGGGCATCGGCTCCACCCTCATGACCCTTCAGATGGTCATGTTCGCCTTCCTCGCCGTCGAGCTGGTCGGTGTGACCGCCGGTGAATCGAAGGACCCGAAGACCGTCCTGCCGAAGGCCATCAACACGGTGCCGTGGCGCATCGCCGTCTTCTACGTCGGCGCGCTGATCATGATCCTGTCGGTCGTGCCGTGGACGCACTTCCAGCCGGGCGTCTCCCCCTTCGTCGCCGCCTTCGAGAAGATGGGCCTCGGCGTCGGCGCAGCCATCGTCAACTTCGTCGTCCTCACCGCCGCCCTCTCCTCCTGCAACTCCGGCATGTACTCCACGGGCCGCATGCTGCGCGACCTGGCGCTGAACGGGCAGGCCCCGAAGCTCTTCACCAAGCTGACCGCCGGTGGACTGCCGCTGGCCGGCACCTCCTTCTCGGCGGCGCTGATGCTGGTCGGCGTGTGGATCAACTACCAGTGGCCGGGCGAGGCGTTCAACTACGTCGTCTCCTTCGCCACCATCTCCGGCATGTGGGCCTGGATCATGATCCTCGTCTCGCAGATCCGCTACCGGAAGCTCTCCGACCGCGGCGTCCTGCCGAAGTCCAGCTTCCGCGCCCCCGGAGCCCCGTACACCAGCTGGTTCGCGCTGCTCTTCATCGGCATGGTCATCGTCCTGATGGGCATCGACAAGGACGCCAGGATCTCCCTGTACTGCGCACCGGTGTGGGCGCTGCTGCTCGGCGTCTCCTACCTGGTCATGAAGAACAAGCCCGGCCAGGGCGGCGTCACGCGCTCCGAGACCGACGACGACAACACCGCGGCCATGCACACCTTCGACAACCTCGACTGACCTCCCGGGTCCGCGCGCCGGACGCCGCGGGAGTCCTTGCGGCCCGCGCCGACCGACGCCCGTCTCACCATCCGGTCCCGCCCGTACCACTCCTCGGTACGGGCGGGACCGTTTGCATATCCTGGGCCCCATGCTGACCCTTTCCCAGGCCCTGTACGACCAGATCGTCGCCCACGCGCGCGCCGACCACCCCGACGAGGCCTGCGGCATGGTCGCGGGCCCCGAGGGCACCGGCCGGCCCGAGCGCTTCATCCCCATGCTCAACGCCGCCCGCTCGCCGACCTTCTACGAGTTCGACTCGGGCGACCTCCTCAAGCTCTACCGCGAGATGGACGACCGCGACGAGGAGCCGGTCATCGTCTACCACTCCCACACCGCCACCGAGGCCTACCCCTCCCGCACGGACGTCACCTACGCCAACGAACCCGGCGCGCACTACGTCCTGGTCTCCACCGCGGACACCGAAGGACTGGGCGACTTCCAGTTCCGCTCGTACCGGATCGTCGACGCCGTGATCACGGAGGAAGAGGTCCAGGTGGTGGGGTAGGCCCCGGCCTCTGCCCGGACCGCCGGGTGAGACACTGTGCGCGACGTGGGCGGCAGCCCCCAGGAAGCCGGTGCGAATCCGGCACGGTCCCGCCACTGTGACCGGCCCGCCCCGCGGGCCGGAAGCCAGGAACTGGCCTGCCGCCTCCCATCCGTACAGGGGACGTGGAAATCCCCCGAGGAGGCACTCGCATGTCCTGGCGCACCCGCGCGGCCCTCATGGCCGCCGTCCTGCTCCCGCTCACCGCCTGCACCACAAGCAACGCCCCCACCGCCGGCAAGGCCCCGGCCGCCCCCGGCTTCCCGTACACCGTCGAGAACTGCGGGGTGAAGACCACCTTCACCAAGCCCCCCGCCCGCGCGCTGGCGATGAACCAGCACGCCACCGAGGTCCTCCTCGAACTCGGCCTCGCGAAGTCGGTCACCGGCACCGCCTACCTCGACGACAAGGTGCTGGAGAAGTACGCCGCCGACTACGCCGAGCTCCCCGTCGTCGCCAAGGAGTACCCCTCCCAGGAGAAGCTCCTCGCAGCCAACCCCGACTTCGTGTACGGCGGTTACGCCTCCGCCTTCGACCCCAAGCAGGGCCGCAGCCGCGAACAGCTGAAGAAGTCCGGCATCGAGTCCCGCCTCAACATCGAGTACTGCACGTCGGGCAGGTCCGCCGTCGACGACATCTACCGCGAAGTCGCCGAGACCGGGCGGACGTTCGGCGTGGCCGACCGCGCCGACGCCTGGGTCGCCGAAGCGAAGAAGACCATCACCCGCACCGAAACCCGCCTCAACGGCGTCCCGCCCGTCAAGGTCTTCGCGTACGACAGCGGCGACAAGTCCGCCCAGACCGCCGGCGGCAAGGGCATAGCCAACGAGATGATCACCCGCGCCGGCGGGACGAACATCATGGCCGACCTCCCCAAGGCCTTCGCCGACACCTCCTGGGAACAGATCGTCACCCGCAAGCCCGACGTGATCCTGATCATCGACTACGGGTCGACGACCGTCGCACAGAAGAAGAAGCGCCTCCTCGACGACCCGGCCCTCGCGGACGTCCCGGCGATCAGGAACAAGAAGTTCGCCGTCATGCCGCTCTCCGAGCTGGTGGTCGGCGTCCGCGCCCCCGCCGCCATCGAACGCCTCGCCCTCCAGCTCCACCCCGAGCTCAAGAAGTAACCGGCCGTGAGCTGCCGGACCCCGCCCGCCCGCGGGCCGCTCCGCTACACCCTCGCCCTGACCGTCCTCGCCGCCGCACTCGCGGCGGCGATGGTCGCCGGACTCGCCCTGGGACAGGTACGGATCCCGGCCGGACAGGTCCTCGACATCGTCACGGGCGGCGCCGGACCGAGCCCCTTCCGGACCATCGTCCTGGACGTGCGGATGCCGCGCGTCCTGCTCGCGGCGGTCGTCGGAGCGGGTCTCGCCGTCGTCGGCACGGTGCTCCAGGCCCTCGTGCGCAACCCGCTCGCCGACCCCTACCTCCTCGGCATCTCCTCCGGAGCCTCGGCCGGGGTCGTCCTGGTGATCGTCTTCGGTATCGGCAGCGGCCTGGGGCTCGCGACGACGGTCACCATGCCCGCCGGAGCCTTCGCCGGATCGCTCCTGGCCCTCGTCCTCGTCTACACCCTGGCCCGGCGTGGCGGACAGATGACCGGCACCCGCCTCGTGCTCGCCGGCGTCGCCGTCGCCTACATCCTGTCCGCACTCACCAGCCTGATCATGGTGACCTCGGCGAAGCGCGAGCACTTCCAGGAGGCGATGTACTGGACGCTGGGCGGCCTCGGCAGCGCCCGCTGGGACATGCTGCCGCTGCCCGCCGCCGTCCTCGCCACCGGGACCGCACTGCTCGTCGCACTCGCCAGACCGCTGGATCTGATGCTGGTGGGGGAGGAGGGCGCGACCGTACTCGGACTCGACACCTCCCGCTTCCGGGCCGCCGTCTTCGTCCTGACCTCGCTGGTCACCGGCGTCCTGGTGTCGGTGTCCGGGGCGATCGGCTTCATCGGACTGCTCGTCCCGCACGCCGCCCGGATGCTCGTCGGCGCACCGCACCGCACCCTGCTGCCCGTCGTCGCCCTCGCGGGCGCCGCCTTCCTGGTCCTCGCCGACCTCGGCGCCCGCGTCATCGCCGAACCCCAGGACATCCCGGTCGGCATCCTCACCGCCCTGATCGGCGGCCCGTTCTTCCTGTGGCTGCTGCGCCGCCGCCCCGAAGGAGCCCCGGCATGACCGTCCTGCGCACCGAAGGGCTGTCGTACGGCGTCGAAGGGCGCCACCTCGTCGACTCCGTGGACCTGACCGCGGGCGCGGGCGAGACCGTCGGCCTCGTCGGCCCCAACGGCAGCGGCAAGACCACCCTCCTGCGCTGCGTCTACGGCACCCTCACCCCCACCCACGGCCGCGCCCTCCTCGACGGCGACGACCTGCACACCATCGGCGCCAAGGCCCGCGCCCGGCGCCTGGCCACCGTCCCGCAGGACGGACAGGCGGTCTTCGAGCTGACCGTGCGCGAGGTCGTCGCGATGGGCCGCTCCCCGCACAAGAAGTTCTGGGAGAGCGACACCGCCGCCGACGCCGCCCTCGTGCGCGAGGCCCTGGAACGGGTCGGCATCGCGGACCTCGACGACCGCCCCTTCCCCTCCCTCTCCGGCGGCGAACGCCAACGCGCCCTGGTGGCAAGGGCGTTGGTGCAGCAGCCCGCCCTGGTCGTCCTCGACGAACCCACCAACCACCTCGACATCCGCTACCAGCTCGAAGTGCTCTCCCTCGTCCGCGACCTGGGCACCACCAACCTCCTCGCCCTGCACGACCTCAACCTCGCCGCCTACTACTGCGACCGGCTCTACGTGCTCGACGCCGGCCGGATCGTCGCCGAAGGCACCCCCGAAGAGGTCCTCACACCCGACCTCCTCAAGCGGGTCTACGGGGTGAACGCCGAGGTCAGCCTGCACCCGGCCACCGGCGCCCCGACCGTCGTCTACCTCCCGCCGTCCACCAGCTGAACACCTTCCTCTCAGCATGCGAGATCACATGCCCGGATCCGGGCCGGGAATCTATACGATGACCGCATGGTTCCCCCTGACGTGACAGCGAAGACGAGGCCCGGCAGCCCGCTGCTTGTGGCGCGCCTGCACGTCGATCTGTGCCGCCTCGGCAGCACGCTCTGTACGGCCGCCTGACCGGCCCGCACCTCTGCGAACGATCCGCAACACCCCCGCGGGGGAGGACGACCTGCCGCGCGCCCGTCTCCGCAGCACAACGACTTCCGCGCAAGCACCCCGACTTTCGCGCACGTACTCCCGAGAAGGAGCCGCAAGCCATGGCCATCGAGGTCCGCATCCCCACCATCCTCCGCACCCACACCGACGGCGCCAAGGCCGTCGAGGGCAGTGGCGAAACCCTCGCCGACCTCCTCGCCGACCTGGAGAGCCGCCACGCCGGCATCCAGGAGCGCATCGTCGACAAGGGCGAGCTGCGCCGCTTCGTCAACGTCTACCTCAACGACGAGGACGTCCGCTTCCTGGACGGCATCTCCACCAAGCTCGCCGACGGCGACAGCGTGACGATCCTGCCCGCGGTCGCGGGCGGCTCCCGCTGACATGCGCTACGACTCCCCGCTCGCCGCGGTCGGCAACACCCCCCTGGTCAGGCTGCCCCGCCTCTCGCCCTCCGCCGACGTGCGGATCTGGGCGAAGCTGGAGGACCGCAACCCGACGGGGTCGATCAAGGACCGCCCCGCGCTCCACATGGTCGAGCAGGCCGAGAAGGACGGCCGGCTCACCCCCGGCTGCACCATCCTGGAGCCCACCAGCGGCAACACCGGCATCTCCCTGGCCATGGCCGCCAAGCTCAAGGGCTACCGCATCGTCTGCGTGATGCCCGAGAACACCTCCCAGGAGCGCCGCGACCTGCTGGCCATGTGGGGCGCCGAGATCATCTCCTCCCCGGCGGCGGGCGGTTCCAACACGGCGGTGCGGGTCGCCAAGGAGCTCAGCGCCGAGCACCCGGACTGGGTGATGCTCTACCAGTACGGCAACCCCGACAACGCCGGCGCCCACTACGCCACCACGGGTCCGGAGATCCTCACCGACCTCCCCTCGATCACCCACTTCGTCGCGGGCCTGGGCACCACCGGCACCCTGATGGGCGTCGGCCGCTACCTCCGCGAGCACCGCCCCGAAGTGAAGATCGTCGCCGCCGAACCGCGCTACGACGACCTCGTCTACGGCCTGCGCAACCTCGACGAAGGCTTCGTACCCGAGCTGTACGACGCCTCCGTGCTCACCACCCGCTTCTCCGTGGGCTCCGCCGACGCGGTCACCCGCACCCGCGAACTCCTCCAGCAGGAGGGCATCTTCGCGGGCGTCTCCACCGGCGCCGTCCTGCACGCCGCGATCGGCGTCGGCCGCAAGGCGGTCAAGGCGGGGGAGTCCGCCGACATCGTCTTCGTCGTCGCCGACGGCGGCTGGAAGTACCTCTCCACCGGCGTCTACACGGCCCCCACCACGGAGGCCGCCATCGAAACCCTGCACGGCCAGCTCTGGGCGTGACACCCGCCGCCGCACAGCACGCCCGCACGCGTGTCGTACGGCACCGCCGCACAGCGAAGGGCCCGGCGCGATCACCTCGCGCCGGGCCCTCGTGCGTCACTTCCGCGGTCGTACCGGCCGCACCCCTACCGGGACGGGGTCAGTCCCGCCGTCATCGTCTCCTCCGGCATCGGGTGAACCCCCACCTTGCGGCGCAGCCGCTGCGGCATCTTCCGGTTCAGCCACTTCGCGGCCGGCTCCTCGACGAAGTGGAACAGCGCCCACGACATCGCGACCACCACCAGGCCGCAGCCCAGCAGGTCGAACAGCACGCTGTTGTCGTTCCCGGCCCGGCCCCAGGCGTACGTCGCCAGCCGCGATACCGAGTGGTGCAGCAGGTAGAAGCCGTAGGACCAGGCACCGAGCAGGATCAGCACCTTGTTGTTCAGGACGCCCCGGTGACCGTTGATCTCCCGCTGGACGAACGCCAGGATGATCAGCATCGACAGCACGGCGATGACCGGCCGCACCGCGTAGTCCAGCTGGCCGACCACGGCGTCGGAGAGCCGCGCGCGGCCCTGGTAGTACCCGTACACGTACAGCCCGAGCAGTACGAGGGGGACGATCGGGCGCATCGGCAGCCGCCAGCCGCGCTGCACCGCCAGCGCCACCGTCATGCCGAGCAGGAACTGCGGCAGGTAGACGAGCGGGTTGCGCATGATCCAGCCCTCGGTGGGGCCGGAGAAGTTCGCCGCCGCCCACCAGTTGACCGCCCACATCCCGATCAGGCCGAGCGCGGTCAGCAGCGCCAGCGTGCGGGTGCGCAGCCGCACCACCACGCGCGCGGCCAGCGGGAACAGCGCGTAGAACAGGAGCTCGACACTGAGTGTCCAGGTGACCTCGTTGCCCGGCAGCGTCGGCGTGACACCCGGGAACCACGTCTGCACCAGGAACAGCGACGAGATCAGGCTCGGCCAGTCGATGTGCTCGTGCGCGGCGATGTAGTACGCGTAGACGCCCAGCACCGCCGCCACCAGCGAGGCGGGCCAGATCCGGCCGACCCGCCGCCAGTAGAAGGCGAGCGGATGCTCCTGCGGCTTGAAGACCCAGGTCAGCAGGAAGCCGGACAGCACGAAGAAGAAGGTGACGCCATGGCCACCGATCATCGAGTACGGGAAGATCAGCGGCGCCGTGCCGTAACCGGTGCCCTTGCCGTGCCCGGAGAAGTGGTGTGCGAAGACCGCGAACGCGGCGAAGAATCTGAGGCTGGTGAGGGAATCCAGCCTGGTCGGCAGCGCCTTCGGCAGGTCCGACGGCCTGAACGGCGCGGGGACGAAGCGTGGGCGGGGAGCAGTGAGCGTCGCAGTCACAGGCATCTCAGTACGTCGGGGACGGAAGAGGAACGTCAGACAAAAGGGCGCTTGTCGGATCTCGGGGTGAAGGAGAGCCTTCTGCATAGTGGGCGATCATGGAAAAACCCCAAGAGCGGTCAGGCTAGCGCCCCTCCGGCCCCTTCCGCCTCCCGGTGTGAGCTACGCCGCCCCCGTTCCCCCGCGAACCGCTGCGCATCGGTTCGCACAAGGTCACGGGACCGCCCCACACCTCAGTGCGACAAATGCCGCACCTGATCCCAAACGGTGGGATCGGCAACCCCCACCCGACGCCGGAACTCCCACAGCGCCACATCCCGCAGCTCGTCCGTCTCCAGAAAACTCGGCCGCCCCTGCGCATCACCCACCGACCCCGGCGGCAACGCGATCACCCCCGCCCGGTCGTGCTGCCACTTGCTCGTGATCTTCGCGACGACCGCGTTCTCCCCCCGCACCGACAACACCAGACAGGGCCGGTCCTTCGAGCCGGGACCGTCCTCGAACGGCACGTCGGCCCACCAGATCTCCCCCGCCTGCGGCAACCGCTTGGGCAGCTTGCCCGGCCTGCGGCGCGGCCCCGAAGGACGGCCCGGCGGACGCGTCCGATCCCTGCCACCACCCCGGTTCCGGGGCCCGCGCAGCCGCGGCCCCCGCCCCCGCCCGTCCGCGAGCGCCGCGACGAGCGCGACCGCGACCACCGCGAGCAACGCCAGCCACCACGACGTATCCATGCGCCCGACGGTACCGGCGCCCCCGCCGAACGGCACACCCTGGGGCCCGGGGGAGGGCGAACGGGGTGCTCGGGGGCTTGGTGCCCGCCGTGCCGCGCCGCAGCCCCCGGCACCCCGCCCCGGCACCCCCACCCCGCGCACGCGCCCCCACGCACTCCCCCCAAACCGGTGACACCCCAGGTGAGTTGCCCCACAACGAACGGCCGCCGAGGAGCGGGACCACCAGCCGCGCCTTACGCTCGACCCACCCCGCCCCCCTCCCCGCACCCGCCCCCGCACCACGGAGGTCCCAGCTCAATGAAGCTCACCGTCGTCGGCTGCTCGGGGTCGTTCCCGTCCGCGGAATCGGCCTGTTCGAGCTACCTCGTCGAGGCCGACGGCTTCCGGCTGCTTCTCGACATGGGCAACGGCGCCCTCGGCGAGCTGCAGCGCCACACCGGTCTCTACGACCTGGACGCGATCTACCTCAGCCACCTGCACGCCGACCACTGCATCGACATGACGGGGTACTTCGTCACCCGTTACTACCGCCACGACGGCGGCCGCGCCCCCAGCATCCCGGTGTACGGACCGGACGGCACCGAGGAGCGGCTGTCCGCGGCGCACGCGGACCTCCCCACCCCCGACGCGATGAGCAAGGTCTTCGACTTCCACACCCTCAAGCCCGGCGCCTTCCACATCGGTCCGCTCTCCGTGCGCACGGAGAAGATGCGCCACCCCGTCGAGACGTACGGCATCCGCCTGGAGCACGGCGGCCGCAGCCTCACGTACTCCGGGGACACCGGGCCGTGCGAGGCCCTGTACGAGCTGGCGGAGGGCAGCGACCTCTTCCTCTGCGAGGCATCGTTCCTGCACGGCAAGGAGGACATCCCGGAGCTGCACATCAACGGCCGCCAGGCCGGGGAGTACGCCCAGCGGGCCGGCGTCGGACGGCTCATGCTCACCCACATCCCGCCGTGGACGGACGCGGCCCGCAATGTGCGCGACGCCCGCGAGGTCTACGAAGGACCGGTGGAACTGGCGGCCAGGGGAGCGGTCCACGAGGTCTGAGTCCACCCCGTCCGAGTCCACCCCGTCCGAGCCCACTCCGTCCGAGTCCACCCCGTCCCGGACGTACGCACGAGGGCCCCGGAACCGATCGGTTCCGGGGCCCTCGCGTACAGCGGTGACGGCAACTGCCGCGCGGCTGAGCCTACTTGGCTTCGGCCTTCTGGAGCTCGGCGAGCTCCTCGTCGGACTCGCGGCCCGGCGTCGGGATGTTGAACTTCGTGATCGCGAAGCGGAAGACGAAGTAGTACACCACCGCGAAGCAGAGGCCGACCAGGACCAGCATCCACGGCTTGGTGGCGATGCCCAGGTTCAGGAAGAAGTCGATCGCACCGGCGGAGAAGCCGAAGCCGTCCTTCATGCCGAGCGCCCAGGTCAGCGCCATCGAGACACCGGTCAGCACCGCGTGGATGGCGTACAGCACCGGGGCCAGGAACATGAAGGTGAACTCGATGGGCTCGGTCACACCGGTCACGAAGGCGGTGAGGGCGAGCGAGAACATCATGCCGCCGACGATCTTGCGACGCTCCGGGCGGGCGCAGTGCACGATCGCGAGGCAGGCCGCCGGGAGGGCGAACATCATGATCGGGAAGAAGCCGGTCATGAACTGGCCCGCGTTCGGGTCACCGGCCAGGAAGCGGGCGATGTCGCCGTGCTTGCCCTCGAACTCGCCGGCCTGGAACCACGGGAAGGAGTTCAGCAGGTGGTGCATGCCGACCGGGATCAGCGCACGGTTGGCGACACCGAAGATGCCCGCGCCGACCGCACCCGAGCCGACCAGCCACTCACCGAAGTTGTGCAGGGCGGTGCCCAGGACCGGCCAGATGAAGCCGAAGACGATGCCGGTGATCAGACCCGCGAAGGCCGAGAGGATCGGGACGAGGCGGCGGCCGCCGAAGAAGCCCGCCCAGTCGGGCAGCTTGGTGCGGTAGAAGCGCTGGTAGAGCAGGGCCACGATGAGGCCCATGACCACACCGCCGAGCACACCCGCGTTGACCGGCGCCTCGTTCATGACGATCTTGCCGTCGACGACCGCGGCGACCTTCGGCAGGTTGCTGTCGGTGAAGGTGGCGAGCACCTTCTGGAAGACCAGGTAGCCCGTGACGGCGGCGAGCGCGGTCGAGCCGTCCGACTTCTTGGCGAAGCCGATCGCGATGCCCACGGCGAACAGGATCGCCATGTTGCCGATGATGGCGTCACCACCGGCCGCCATGTACCCGGCGATCTTGGTGATGAACTCCGGGAAGTTCTCACGACCGAGCATGTCGGGCTGGCCGAGGCGGATCAGCAGGGCGCCCGCGGGCAGCACGGCGACCGGCAGCATCAGGCTGCGGCCGATGCGCTGCATGACAGCCATCACGCCCGCGCCCTTCTTCTTCTCAGCCGCGGGGGCGGCGCTGGCCTTGGACATCTGATCCTCCATGTGGGCAAGGCGCCGCCAGGACATGGAAAACAGGGGGACGGCGGCGTCTCCGGGGTACGCGCGAACCCAAGAGCTCGGGGCGCGTGGTCTACACCACCCAGTGGTGTAGACCAGTTGTAACACGGTGAGGGTGAGATAAGGAACCCGCGATTCCGCTGCTCTGGGACACATCTGCACAGAACAGACGAAGGCCCCCGGACCACTGGGGTCCGAGGGCCTGGGGGAGCGGGGCCTATGCCCCGCTCCGGGCGCTTCGCGCGCCTGCTTTCATACGGTTTCGGGCGCGGGCTCCGCGGGGTCGCGGGTGCGGGCTCCGCGGGCTCCGTGGGGTCGCGGGTGCCCGCCGCGCCGGGCTACTTGACGTTCTGCCGCTCCAGCTCCTCCTCCACCTCCTCCGGCTCGCGGCCGGGGGTGGGGAGGTTGAACTTGGTGATCGCGAAGCGGAACAGCGCGTAGTACACGACCGCGAAGCCCAGCCCGATCGGAATGATCAGCCAGGGCTTCGTCGCCAGCCCCCAGTTGATGACGTAGTCGATCAGTCCTGCCGAGAAGCTGAAGCCGTCCTTGACGCCGAGACCCCACGTCACCGCCATCGACACACCCGTGAGCACCGCGTGGATCGCGTACAGCACCGGCGCGATGAACAGGAACGAGTACTCCAGCGGCTCGGTGATGCCGGTGACGAACGAGGTCAGACCCACCGACAGCATCAGCCCGCCGACCGCCTTGCGCCGGTTCGGCCTGGCGCAGTGCGTGATCGCCAGCGCCGCCGCCGGCAGCGCGAACATCATGATCGGGAAGAAGCCGGTGGTGAACTGCCCCGCCGTCGGATCGCCCGCCAGGAACCGGTTGATGTCACCGTGCACGGTGGTGCCGTCCGGCTTGGTGTAACTGCCGAACTGGAACCAGATCGGCACGTTCAGGAACTGGTGCAGACCGATCACCAGCAGACCGCGGTTGGCGATGCCGAAGATGCCCGCACCCAGTGCGCCGAGGCCGATCAGCCAGTCACTGAAGCTCTCCAGGGCGCTGCCCACCGGCGGCCACACCCACAGGCACAGCGCGGCGAAGACGATCGCCACGAACGACATGATGATCGGCACCAGGCGGCGGCCGTTGAAGAAGCCCAGCCAGTCGACCAGCTTGGTGCGGTGGTACTTCTGCCAGAAGTACGCGGCCAGCAGCCCCATCACGATGCCGCCGAACACCCCCGGATTCTGGTACGCGAACGCCGACACGGTGCCGTCCGCCGCCCGGCACCCCGTCGCGACCGCCTCGCCGCCGCCCTCGCAGTCCTTGGGGAACTGGCGCAGCACGTTGTAGTACACGAGGAAGCCGGCCACCGCGGCCAGCGCGGTCGAGCCGTCCGACTTCTTGGCCATGCCGATCGCGACGCCCACGCAGAACAGCAGCGGCAGCCCGAGGTTCGCGTCCAGCAGGGCGCCGCCCGCGCCCGCCATCACCTTGGCGACGTTCTCCCAGCCGAGACCGTCCTTGCCGAACACATCCGGCTGGCCGAGCCGGTTCAGGATGCCCGCCGCGGGGAGGACCGCGATCGGCAGCTGAAGACTCCGCCCCATCTTCTGCAGTCCCTGGAACAGGCCGTTCCACCACTTCGGCGACGGCCTCGCCGTGCTCTGCACACTCATGGACGTCCTCCCGGAACAAGCCATTCCGCACGGGTGTTGCACACTGGTGTAGACCAGTTGCGATACGGTCCCGGAGTGCTGCGGTCCGCGGTCCTCCGGTGATCGTCATCCTTCGCCACGTACGACGCGCGCGCCCGTGAAGATGGGCCAACCGTGGGTTAACGTGACAAAGCGCCAACGCTGGGCCGACGCGGCGTGCCGCAGCGACCTTTGACCACTCAGGGAGAAACACATGGCCACCAAGGCTGAGAAGATCGTCGCCGGGCTCGGCGGGCTCGACAACATCGAAGAGGTCGAGGGCTGCATCACGCGCCTGCGGACCGAGGTCGTCAACCCCGACCTCGTCAACGAGGCGGCCCTCAAGGCCGCCGGCGCCCACGGCGTCGTCCGGATGGGCACGGCGATCCAGGTCGTCATCGGCACCGACGCCGACCCGATCGCCGGCGAAATCGAAGACATGATGTAACCCACTGGCTTCCTCACCCCGGGCCCGAATCCACCCTGGATCCGGGCCCGAGGCGTTCCCCCAGTCCCCTTGGGCACCGGGGCCGCCCCCCGGGGGCGGAACGGGTGGGCAAGGGGGCGGCCCCCGGCGGAGCCGCGCCCCCCTACCCCGCCCGCCCCATGCCCGCCCCCCTGCCCCGCGACGCCCCCCCCTGCCCCGCGACGCCCCCCCCTGCCCCGCGACGCCCCGCCTGCCCCGCGACGCCCCGCCTGCCCCGCGACGCCCCGCCCGCCTCGCGACGCCCCGGAGCCCCGGGGCCGCGCGGAGGCCCGGACCGCCCGGAGCCCCGGGGCCGCCCGGAGGCCCGGGGGTCGGGGGTCGGGGGCAAGGCCCACCCCGATCCAGCCAGTCCCCCGACAGGGACCAGCCCCCCACCCACACCGACTACGCTCACCCCATGTCTCGAATCGACGGCCGCACCCCCGAAATGCTCCGCCCCGTCACCATCGAACGCGGATGGAGCAAGCACGCCGAGGGCTCCGTCCTCGTCTCCTTCGGCGACACGAAGGTCTTCTGCACCGCCTCCTTCACCGAGGGCGTCCCCCGCTGGCGCAAGGGCAGCGGCCAGGGCTGGGTGACCGGCGAGTACTCGATGCTCCCGCGCGCCACCAACACCCGCGGCGACCGCGAGTCCGTCCGCGGCAAGATCGGCGGCCGCACCCACGAGATCTCCCGCCTGATCGGCCGCTCGCTGCGGGCCGTCATCGACTACAAGGCCCTCGGCGAGAACACCGTCGTCCTGGACTGCGACGTCCTCCAGGCCGACGGCGGCACCCGCACCGCCGCCATCACCGGCGCGTACGTAGCCCTCGCCGACGCCATCGCCTGGGGTAAGTCCAAGAAGCTCATCAAGGCGAACCGCGAGCCCCTCACCGGCACCGTCTCCGCCGTCTCCGTAGGCATCGTCGACGGCGTCCCCCTCCTCGACCTCTGCTACGAGGAGGACGTCCGTGCCGACACCGACATGAACGTCGTCTGCACCGGCGACGGCCGTTTCGTCGAGGTCCAGGGCACCGCCGAGGCCGAGCCCTTCGACCGCAAGGAACTCAACGCCCTGCTCGACCTGGCCACCGGTGGCTGCGCGGACCTCACCGCCCTCCAGACCCGCGCCCTCACCGCAGCCACCACCGACACGGAGCCCCCCACCGCCCCGTAGCGCGAGCAACCATGGACATCCCCCTCGCGTCGTAACGGATACGGGTGTACGGCCTCAACCCCGTACACCCGTCCATCCGTTGGCCACGGGCAGCCGGACCACCCGGCCGCCCGCGGCCCGTCAGGGAGGATCCCGTCCATGCCGTCCGCTGTACGCCGCCCCCGCCACCGCCGCACCGCCCTGGCTCTCGCCGCGGCAGCGCTCGCCCTCCCACTCGCCGTCGGCTGCGGGGCCCTCGACAAGGCCATGGACTGCGCCAACACCGCCGCGACCATCGCCTCCAGCGTCGACCGGCTGAAGACGGCGGTCACCACTGCCGCGGAAAACCCCCTCCAGTCGCAGCAGGCCCTCAACGACATCGACCGCGAGCTGAAGTCCCTCGGCGACAAGACCGACAACGCCGACCTCTCCAAGGCGGTCAACGACCTCACCACCGGCGTCGCGAACGTCCGCAAGGCCCTCGACTCCGGCGACACCACCCCGGACCTCAAGCCGGTCACGGACGCGGCCACCGAAATCGGCAAGGTCTGCACCCCGGGCTGACCGGCGCCGAGACAGGTACGGCACTCCGCCGCACCCCTCACGCCGCGCGCCGAGGACCGTACTGGGCGCCACCCCACCACTCACGCACCCATATCGCGACCACGGGGGCGGCGGCCGACCACCCGCGCCCCGTAGCGTGGCCCCATGACCACCCGCCTCATCCTCGCCACCCGCAACGCCGGCAAGATCACCGAGCTTCGTACGATCCTGGCCGACGCCGACCTCCCCTACGAACTGGTCGGCACCGACGCCTACCCGGAGATTCCCGACGTCAAGGAAACCGGCGTCACCTTCGCCGAGAACGCCCTGCTCAAGGCCCACGCCATGGCCCGAGCGACCGGCCTGCCCGCCATCGCCGACGACTCCGGCCTCGCGGTCGACGTCCTGCACGGCGCCCCCGGCATCTTCTCCGCCCGATGGTCCGGCACCCACGGCAACGACAAAGCCAACCTGGACCTGCTCCTCGCCCAACTCGCCGACATCTCCGCCCCCCACCGGGCAGCCCACTTCGCTTGCGCCGCCGCCCTCGCCCTCCCGGACGGCACGGAACGCGTGGTCGAAGGCATCATGCCGGGCACCCTCCGCCACACCCCGACCGGCACGAACGGCTTCGGCTACGACCCGATCCTCCAGCCGGACGGCTACGAGGTGACGTGCGCGGAACTGACCCCGGCCGAGAAGAACGCGATCTCCCACCGCGGCAAGGCGTTCAGGGCACTGGTACCGGTACTGCGGGAGCTGCTGGGCTGAGCTGACCGACCGAAGGGATGACCCCGCAGCGAGGCTGGCCGAGGGCAGCCCGTACGACGGTGACTGACGCAGCGATGCTGAAACGGCGCGTTTCGCGGCCCACTCCGGCTGCGCCGCGACCGCCAATGGTGCTGGCGCCGGTGGTGCGGTGTCTATGGGGTGGAGCCCCACTCAAACGCCCACCGCCTTCGAAAAGAAGGTGGTGGGCGTCATTTTCCTTGTGCGCCCGGTCGGATTCGAACCGACAACAGCTGGTTCCTAGGACCAGTCTCTCTGCCGTTGGAGTACAGGCGCGTGTTAGCGGTCCTACCCTACTGGTCGATTGCGGCGAGTGAAACGGCCTTCCGGTTTCCCGTTGCGCGCCCACGAGGCAGCGCCGTGCCCCCACTTCGAGCAGGACACGGCGTTGCTGAGGGAAAGGTGACGGGCGACCGTCAGAACCTCGGTTCGCGGGCCTGGGCCTCGACCAGTTCGGCGGCTTCTTCCTTCGTCTCGACCGACGGCGGGGAGCCATCCAGCGGCTTCTGAGCGGTCTCCTTCATGCACGCCACCGCGATGATGCCGACCAGGGCGGCGGCCATCGAGTAGTAGGCGGGCATGAGGTTGTTGCCGCTCCAGGCGATCAGGCCGGTGACCACCAGCGGGGTCGTACCGCCGAAGATCGAGGCGGAGAGGTTGTAGCCCACCGACAGGGAGCCGTACCGGACCGAGGTCGGGAAGAGGGCCGGGAGGGCGGCGGACATCGTGCCCAGGAGGCAGACCAGGGAGAGGCCCAGCATCAGCAGGCCCGCGACGACCGCCGGGATGCTGCCCTGGCCGAGGAGGAGGAACGCCGGGAGGGAGAGGACGAAGAAGCCGACCATGCCGGTCATCAGCAGCGGCTTGCGGCCAAAGCGGTCGCTCAGCTTGCCGACCTGGCTGATGATCACCATCAGGAAGGCCATCACCGCGAGGAGGATCAGCAGGCCGTGCGTCTCCGAGTAGCCCAGCTCCTTGGAGAGGTAGGTGGGCATGTACGAGAGCAGCATGTAGTCGGTGATGTTGTAGGCGCCGACGAGGCAGATGCAGAGGATGAGGGTCGGCCAGTAATCGCGGAAGATGCGGCCGAGGTCGCCCTTGGTGGACTTCTCGACGGCGTCGGCGGCCTCCGAGGCGCGGGCGTTCTCCGACTCCATCTTCTGGAACGCCGGGGTCTCGTCCAGCTTGAGCCGGAGGTAGAGGCCGATCAGACCCATGGGGGCGGCGACCAGGAAGGGTACGCGCCAGCCCCATTCGCGCATGGTGTCGTTGCCGAGGATCGCGGTGAGGGCGGTGACCAGGCCGGCCGCGCCGACGTAACCGGCGAGCGTGCCGAATTCGAGGAAGCTGCCGAAGTAGCCGCGGCGCTTGTCGGGGGCGTACTCGGCGATGAAGGTGGAGGCGCCGCCGTACTCACCGCCCGTGGAGAAGCCCTGGAGCATGCGGAAGAGGATCAGCAGGATCGGGGCCCAGATGCCGATGGAGTCCCAGGAGGGGATGAGGCCGATGGCGAGGGTGCCGACCGACATCAGGATCATCGTGAGGGCGAGGACCTTCTTGCGGCCGACCTTGTCGCCCATGGGGCCGAAGAACATGCCGCCGAGGGGGCGCACCAGGAAGGCGACGGCGAAGGTCGCGAAGGAGGAGAGGAGCTGGGCGGTGTCGTTCCCGGAAGGGAAGAAGACGTGGCCGAGGGTGACCGCCAGGTAGCTGTAGATGCCGAAGTCGAACCACTCCATGGCATTGCCGAGGGAGGCGGCCTTGACGGCTCTCTTGACGGCGGCTTCGTCGGTGACGGTGATGTCGGACCGGCGCAGTGGCGGGTTCTTGCGGCGGTTCATGGCGCGGAAGAGGACGCGGTGACGCTTGACCGCCTCGGGGTCCTCGGCCCTTTCGGGGGCGGTGGGCGTCATGTGCGGGTCCTCTCCTGGGTGCAGATGGTTCTGGTGGTGCAGGTGGTGCAGGTGGTTCGGTGTTCCAGGAGGTACGTCTGCGCGATCGCGACTGGTGCAAACAAAAATCCCACCCGGTGAGGGTGGGATTCCTGTCACACGCACGTCTTACAAGCCGCATTCGACCCATATTGCCCGGTCGGGGCGGCTCAGATCTTCAGGTCCTTGATGATCTTCGCGACGTGGCCGGTCGCCTTGACGTTGTAGAAGGCGTGTTCGACCTTGCCGTCCTCGTCCACGACGACCGTCGAGCGGATGACGCCCGTGACCGTCTTGCCGTACAGCTTCTTCTCGCCGTACGCGCCGTAGGCCTCCAGGGTCTCCTTGGACGGGTCGCCCACCAGCGTGACCTTGAGCGACTCCTTCTCGCGGAACTTCGCCAGCTTCTCCGGCTTGTCGGGGGAGACGCCGATGACGTCGTACCCGGCGGACGCGAGGACGTCGAGGTTGTCGGTGAAGTCGCAGGCCTGCTTGGTGCAGCCGGGGGTGAGGGCGGCCGGGTAGAAGTAGACGATCACCTTGCGGCCCTTGTGCGAGGCGAGGGAGACGTCGTTGCCGTCGGCGTCGGGCAGGGTGAAGGCGGGGGCGGTGTCGCCGGGGCTGAGGCGCTCGCTCATGGGGACTCCCAGGTGGGGTAGGGACCGGGTGATGGCTTGAGCGTAATGGGGGTGCCGTGGGGTGCGAGTGGCGGTGAGCTGACAGACTGTTCAGGACGGAATACCGGACCGGACCACGGAGGCGGCGCAGTGTCGGAAGCCAGGACCCCTGCGCAGATCGAGGCGGACATCGTCCGCAGGCGTGAGCAGCTCGCGGTGACGCTCGACGAGATCGGTGTGCGGCTGCATCCGAAGACGCTCGTGGGTGACGCGAAGGCGAAGGCGAGGTCGGCGGTCGACGAGACGGCAGGCCGGGCGTTCGTGGCCGTGAACCGCAAGGTCACGGACGTACGGGCGCAGTTCGTGGACGCGGAGGGCGCGCCGCGGATGGACCGGCTGGTGCCGGTGGCGGTGGTCGCGGTGGCTGTCGTCGGGCTGCTGGTCGTCTCTTCGCGCCGCCGCAAGCGCTGACCTCTGGCTGACCTCTGCCGGGTGCCCCCCTGTCGCGGACGGCGGCGGGCGGGGCGGGTAGGTTGCGTGGCGTGAGCGACAAGAGCCGTCCCCGCGACAACAGTGACGACAAGCTGCCCATCCGGATGCTGCACGACCGTGTGCTGGTGAAGTCCGACAGCCCGGAGGGCGAGCGCCGTTCGGGTGGCGGCATCCTGATTCCCGCGACGGCCGCGGTGGGCAAGCGCCTGGCCTGGGCGGAGGTCGTCGCGGTCGGGCAGAACGTGCGGTCGGTGGTGCCCGGTGACCGGGTGCTGTACGACCCGGAGGACCGTGCCGAGGTCGAGGTGCGCGGCACCGCCTACGTACTGATGCGGGAGCGGGATCTGCACGCGGTGGCTTCGGAGCGCGTGTCCGAGGACTCGACCGGTCTGTATCTGTAGTCCGTAGTAGCTGGGGCCCTGGATCCCTGGAGCCCCGCACCCGACCTGTGGGGAAGGGCCCGGTGACGATCGTCACCGGGCCCTTCCCCTTGCTGTTTGCTACCTTGGTGGGACCCCGACGAGACGCGCCGTACCGGGTTCACGACAAGACGACGCACCCGTGAGTTGTCCGCGTTCGTCTCGTGTCGGAGGTGCCGTCATGGCATGGGTTCTGTTGGTCGTCGCCGGTCTGCTGGAAGTCGGCTGGTCGATCGGAATGAAGTTCACCGACGGGTTCACCCGGCTGTGGCCGAGCGTGTTCACCGGTGCCGGCATCGTGGTGAGCATGCTGCTGCTGTCGCAGGCCGCCAAGACGCTGCCGATCGGTACGGCGTACGGCGTCTGGGTCGGTATCGGCGCGGCGGGTGCGGCGGTGGTCGGCATGCTGGTGCTGAACGAGCCCGTCACCGCCGCCCGGATCTTCTTCGTGTGCCTGCTGCTGGTGGCCGTGGTCGGCCTGAAGGCGACGTCGGGTCACTAGGTTCCCGAGGTTCCCGGCGTCCGGAGTCCCTACCTCGGGGGCGGGTTGCCGCCCACTGTGTCGTCGCCGGTGGCGCCGTCGTTGCCGCCGAGGAGGCCGCCGATCGGTTCGTCGTCGGTGCCTGTGTCGTTCCCGCCGCCCGTGTCGTCGCCTCCGGTGGCGGCGGCTGCGCCGTTGGTGGTGGCGCCGCCGGTGTCGTCGCCGCCCGTGGTGGGTCCGCCGGTGGTGGGGGGCCCGCCGTTGGTGGTGGTTCCCCCGGTGGTGGGGGTGCCGCCGGTGGTGGTTTGGCCGCCCTGCTGCTGGCCGCCGTCGGTGGTGGTGCCCGCGGTGTCGTTGCCCGGCTCGTCACCGGCGGTGTCGCCGGGCGGCGGTTCGACGGGGGAGCGGACGGGGGGCGGCGCCGGCTCCTCGGCGCCCTCCTCCAGTTCCAGGTCGAAGTCCTTGGCGGGCTTGCCCTTGAGGGCGGCGGCCGTGTATTGCGCCCAGGTCTCGGCGGGGGCGCCGCCGCCGTTGACGCGTTGCTGGCCGAGGGCTCCGTACAGCGGGGTCTGGACGGCGGTGTCGGGGTCGGCGCCCATCACGGCGACCACGGTGGCGAGGTCGGGGGTGTAGCCGGCGAACCAGGCGGCCTTGTCCTCCTCGGCGGTGCCGGTCTTGCCGGCGGCGGGCCGTCCCGCGGCCTTGGCCGCCGCTCCGGTGCCGCCTTCGACGACGCTCTGCAGGATGGCGGTGGTGGTGTCGGCGGCGGCCCGTGAGACGGCCTGCTTGGCCTCCTGCTTGGGCAGCGGCAGGTCCACGCCGTTCTTGGAGATCTTCTCGACCATCGTGTACGTGCCGTGCTTGCCGTGGTTGGCGAGTGTCGCGTACGCCTCGGTCATGTCCAGGACGCTCGCGGTGGCGACGCCGAGGGCGATCGAGGGGTACGGGGTGAGCTCGGGTGTCTCCTCGGGGAGGCCGAGTGCGATCGCGGTGTCCTTGACCTTCCCCGGGCCGACGTCGACGGCCATCTGCGCGTAGACGGCGTTGACGGACTTGTCGGTGGCGGTGCGGACCGAGATCTGCCCGTAGGAGCGGTCGTCCTCGTTCTCGGGGGCGAAGGGGATGGAACTGCCGGTGACGGGGCGCTTGTTGGTGCCGTTGTACGTGGTGTTGGGGGTGATCGGCGTCCCGGACTGGGTGGTGGAGCCGTTCTCCACGGCGGAGGTGAAGACGAACGGCTTGAACGTGGAGCCGACCTGGAAGTCGCGCCGGGTGGCGTTGGAGACGTACTGCTTGGTGTAGTCGATGCCGCCGTACAGGGCGACGATCTTGCCGCTGGCGGGGTCGATGGACGCGCCGCCGACCCGTACGTTGCGGTCGGCCTTGCGGTTCTTGTCGACCTTCTTCATCACGTTGTCGTCGACGGACTTCACGAAGGCGTCCTGGCGGGGCTTCTCCAGGGTGGTGGTGATGCGGTAGCCGCCGGTGTTGAGGGTCTCCTCGTCGATGACCTTGTTGTCGGTGAGGTAGTCCTCGACGGCCTGCACGATGTAGCCGCGCTGCCCGGAGAGCCCGGCGGCGGGCTTGGCCTGCTGGGGCTGCGGGAACCTGGTCCTCGCCCGGTCGGCCTGCTTGAGCCAGCCCTCCTTGACCATGCCGTCCAGTACGTAGTTCCAGCGGGCGAGCGCCTTGCCGCGGTTCTCCGGGTGGGTGGCGACGTCGTACGCGTTGGGGGCGTTGAGCAGCGAGGCGAGGTAGGCGCCCTCGGGGGCGCCGAGGTCTTCGATGTCCCTGCCGTAGTAGGCCTGGGCGGCGGCCTGGATCCCGTAGGCGTTGCGGCCGAAGTAGCTGGTGTTGAGGTAGCCCTCCAGGATGGAGTCCTTGGACTCCTCGCGGTTGAGCTTGATCGCGATGAAGAACTCCTTCACCTTGCGGGTGACGGTCTGCTCCTGCGCCAGGTAGTAGTTCTTCACGTACTGCTGGGTGATCGTGGAGCCGGACTGCTTGCCCTTGCCGGTCGCGGTGTTCCAGGCGGCCCTGACCATCGCCTGGGGGTCGACGGCGGGCTCGTTGAAGAAGCCGCGGTCCTCGGCGGCGAGTACCGCGTGCTGGACGGACTTGGGGACCTGGGAGAGCTTCACGTTCTGCCGGTTGACCTCGCCGTCGCGCGCCAGGGGAGTGCCGTCGGCGTAGAGGTAGACGTTCGACTGGGCGGTCGCGGTGTCGTTGGCCTCGGGGATCTTGACCATGGTGTAGCCGGCCACGAACGCACCGCTGAGCAGGAGCGCGAGGAGCAGGAAGGTGCCCAGTACGAGCCGCCAGGTGGGGATCAGCCGGCGCCAGCCGGTCCGCTTGGGGCGTTTGGCCTTCTTGCCCTTCCCCTCGGAGTCCGGTTCCGGGTCCGGGGCGGGAACGGAGGGATCCCGGGGGGCCCAGCCCGGTTGCTGCTGCGGCTCGTCGCTCATGCCTGTGAAGACTCCTCGGACGCGGCCAGAGGTTCACTCTCCGGCATAACGGTGTTGTATCGGGCGATTCGTAAGTACTCCCGTAAAACACCGTGCCCCGCCGCTGCCTCCGTCCGCCCCTCACGCGCGGCGAGTATTCGCTCGCGGACGGTGACTCCGTTGCACTAGGGTCGGACGCTTTGGTGTCGCAGGGCCAAGCGGCACAACGAGCGAGGAGGTGCGGGGGGTGTGGGTGAGAGGGCGGTTGTACGCGCTCGTGGCGGCCGGAGGGTTCCGCCGGTACGCCACGTACCGGCTGGCCACGGTCGCCGGGGTGTTCACCAATACGGTTTTCGGCTTCGTCATCGCGTACACCTACACCGCGCTGTGGGGCCAGCGTCCGGGCCTCGGCGGGTACGAGCTGCCGCAGGCCCTCGCGTACGTCTGGCTCGGCCAGGCCCTGCTGGCGGCCGCCTCGCTGATGGGTGGCGGCTTCGAGGACGAGCTGATCGAACGCATCCGCTCGGGTGCGGTCGCCACCGATCTGCACCGCCCGGTCGACCTCCAACTGTGGTGGCTGTCAGGCGATTTGGGGCGGGGTGCGTTCCAGCTGCTGGGGCGGGGGGTGGTGCCGATGGTGGCGGGGGCGCTCGCCTTCGATGTCGCGCTGCCGCCGTCCTGGTGGATCTGGCCGGCGTTCTTCGCGTCGGTGGCTCTGGGTCTGGTGGTGAGCTTCGCGCTGCGGTTCCTGGTGGCGTTGAGCGCGTTCTGGCTGATGGACGGGGCGGGGGTGACCCAGGTGGCGTGGCTGGCGTCGATGTTCTTCTCCGGGATGCTGCTGCCGCTGACGCTGTTTCCCGGGCTGCTGGGCGAGGTGGCCCGGCTGCTGCCCTGGTCCTCGATCCTTCAGGTCCCGGCCGATGTGTACCTGGGCAAACGGACGGGCGGCGACCTGGGAAGCGCGTACGCCTTCCAACTGGGCTGGGCCGCGGCCCTGTTGGCGGCGGGGCGGCTGTTGCAGGGAGTGGCGACGCGGAGGGTGGTGGTGCAGGGTGGCTGAGCCGGGGGGACGGGCAAGGCCGGCACCGTCGGGGGAACCGGCCGGGCCGACGGGGCTGCCGGGACCGGCGCGGGAGTTCCTTCCGGTGCGCCGCCGGGGGCCGGCCGGGCGGCTCGCCACGGCCCGCGACGGGGTGCGGGCGTACGGGCTGATCGCCGCGATGTGGGTCCGCTCGACGATGGCCTACCGCACGTCGTTCGTGATGACGGCTCTCGGCAATTTCGCGGCGACCGGGCTGGACTTCGTCGCCGTCCTGCTGATGTTCCAGCACGTCGATACGCTCGGCGGCTTCACGCTGCCCGAGGTGGCGCTGCTGTACGGGCTGGCCGGGGCGGCGCTCGGACTGGCCGACCTCGCCCTGGGGCAGATGGGCAGGCTGGGACAGAAGGTGCGCGACGGCACGCTGGACACCCTGCTGGTGCGGCCCGCGCCGGTGCTGGCGCAGGTGGCGGCGGACCGGTTCGCGCTGCGCAGGCTGGGGCGGATCTGCCAGGGGCTGGGGGTGCTGGTGTACGCGCTGCTGCAACTGGACCTGGAGTGGACGGCGTTGAAGGTGCTCATGGTGCCGGTGATGCTGGTGAGTGGCGGGGTGATCTTCGCGGCGGTGTTCGTGATGGGCGGGGCGTTCCAGTTCTGGGCGCAGGACGCCTCCGAGGTCCAGTCGGCGTTCACCTTCGGCGGGAACGCGCTGCTCCAGTACCCGCCGACGGTGTTCGCCAAGGACCTGGTGCGCGGGGTGACCTTCGTGCTGCCGTTGGCCTTCGTGAACTGGATTCCGGCGATGTACGTACTGGGCAGGCCGTATCCGCTGGCGGTGCCGGAGTGGTTCGCGTTCCTGCCGCCGGTGGTGGCGGCGGTGTTCTGGGTGGTGGCGGGATTTCTGTGGCGGGCGGGTCTGCGCTCGTACCGGAGTACGGGGAGCTGAGGAGATGACGGGTGTGAGCGCGGGCAGGGACCTCGCCGAGGACTTCATCGTGCTGGAGGGCGTCGAGAAGGTCTTCGACGTACGCCGCAGGGCGGGGTTCCTGCGGCGCGAGAAGCGGCAGGTGAGGGCCGTCGACGGGATCAGTTTCACCGTGCCGCGCGGTCAGATGGTCGGCTACATCGGGCCCAACGGGGCGGGCAAGTCCACCACCATCAAGATGCTGACCGGCATCCTCACCCCCAGCGGCGGCCGGCTGCGGGTGGCGGGCATCGACCCCGCGAAGGAGCGGACCCGCCTCGCGCAGCGGATCGGCGTGGTCTTCGGCCAGCGGACCACCCTGTGGTGGGACCTGCCGCTCAAGGATTCGTACCGGCTGATGCACCGGATGTACCGGATCCCGGACGACAGGTTCGCGGCCAACATGGCGCGCTGCGTGGAACTGCTGGACCTGGGCGAGCTGCTGGACGTCCCCGTACGGCAGCTCTCGCTCGGGCAGCGGATGCGCGGTGACATCGCGGCGGCCCTGCTGCACGACCCCGAGGTGCTCTACCTCGACGAGCCGACGATCGGCCTGGACGTCGTCTCCAAGTCCCGGGTCCGCGCCTTCCTGCGCGACCTGAACGCCGAGCGCGGCACCACGGTGCTGCTCACCACCCACGACCTCACCGACATCGAGCAGCTGTGCGCGCGGGTGATGGTCATCGACCACGGGCGGCTGGTGTACGACGGTACGCCCGCCGCTCTGCACGAGGTGGGCGGGAGCGAGCGGACGCTGGTGGTGGACCTGGAACGGGAGCTTCCGCCGGTGGAGACGCAGTGGGCGCGGGTGGTGAAGGTCGAGGGGCCGCGGCAGTGGCTGGCCTTTCCGGCCTCGGTCTCCGCGGCGCCGCTGGTGGCCGATCTGGCCGCGGCGTACCCGCTGGTCGACCTCTCGATCCGGGAGCCGGACATCGAGGCAGTGATCGCGAAGATGTACGCGGGACGGGACGGCCAACGGGCACGCGGCTAGGCTGAGTTGTATGACCAGTGACCTGCCTGACCGCCGCCCGGACGCCGGTGTGCCCGGCCCTGTACCCGGCTCGGTGCCCGGCCCGGGGCCCGAGCTGCGGGCCTCCGACGCGGACCGTGAACGCATAGTCGAGGTGCTGCGCGACGCGGTCGCCGAGGGGCGCCTCGACATGGAGGAGTTCGACGAACGCCTGGGCGCCGCCTACAACTCCCGAACGCACGGCGAGCTCCAACTGCTGGTGCGGGACCTGCCGGTGTCCGCGGGGGCGGCACCGTCGGTGCTGTCGCCGGGAGCGGGCGGCGAGGCGGTCTCCTGGGCGGGGCGGGTGGGGGTGCCGGCCACGTCGAAGGGGGCTTTCGCGTTCTGGGGCGGCTTCAAGAGGTGGGGGCAGTGGAGCGTGGCGCGCAGCTTCAACGCGTTCGCGATGTGGGGCGGCGGTGAGATCGACCTGCGCGAGGCGCGCTTCGAGGACCGTGAGGTGGTGATCCGCTGCGTCACCATCATGGGCGGCATCGTCGTCAAGGTCCCGCAGGACCTGACGGTGCACGTCTCGGGCCTGGGCATCATGGGCGACTTCGACGACAGGGCGACGGGGGAGGGCACCCCGGGCTCCCCCCGCGTCCGCGTGACGGGCTTCGCCCTGATGGGCGGTGTGAGCGTGGAACGGAAGCTCCGCAAGGCGGAGAAGGCGAAGCTGCGCGAGCAACGCCGCAAAGAACTGGACTGACCCCCTTTTTGCGCGGCGCGCCGACCCTGCTCACCTCGCCCCCTGAGCGGCGGGGCCGCCCTGCTTACCGCGCCCCCTGAGCGGCGGGGCCGCCCAACCCCTATCCCTCAGCCCCCTTGGGCGGCGGGGCCGCCCGCACCCTTACCCCCCAGCCCCCTTGGGCGGCGGGGCCGCCCCCCGGGGGCGGGACGGGCGGGCAAGGGGGCGGCCCCCCGGCGGAGCCGTGCACCTGGGCCCCGCCCCACCCCGGCCCGCGCCGCAGGGTCCCGCTCCGGCCCCGGAGTGGTCCGCTGCGCGGAGCCTCCCCCCGGCCCCTTCCCGGCACTGTGGCTCCGCCCCAGACCCCGGGGTGGCGAGCCCGGCCACGGCGGGTAGGGGAGTGCGGCTCGCCCGTGGCTGGCCGCGCAGTTCCCCGCGCCCCTAACGGGGCACGGAGTGGCAGGCCGCGCCCACGGGGCCGGGGCCGCGCAGTGACACAGCCCCGCGCCCCTGACGGGGCGCACCCGCAGCTGGCCGCGCCCACGCGGCCGGAGCCGCACCGCGACACAGCCCCGCGCCCCGCCGAGGCGCACCCGCACGCCCGCGCCACGCCGCCGAAATCCCCCCTCAGACCCCCGACTGCCGCGCCAGCCCCGCCCCACCCCGCACCAGCGCCCCCAGCTCCACCCACTGCCCCATCCGCCGATACCCCTCGTCACTGGGGTGCAGATGGTCTCCCGAGTCGTACACCGGCAGCATCCGCGCCGGCGCGAACGGATCCCGTACCGCCTTGTCGAAGTCCACGACCGCGTCGAAGACGTGCCCCGCCCGGATCTCCTTGTTCACCTGCTGCCGCACCGCCTCCAGCTCGGGCGTCCACCGCGGGTGCCCGCCGAAGGGCAGCAGCGTCCCGCCGAGCACCCGCAGGTTGCGCGCATGCCCCTGGCGTACCAGCGCCCGCAGGCCCTCCACGATCCGGCCCGCCTCCCGCTCGTGCGGCGGCGCGATGATGTCGTTGATGCCCAGCAGCACCACGACCGCCTTCGCGCCGGGCTGTGCCACCGCGTCCGTACCGAAGCGCGAGAGACCGCTGGGACCCCTGTTGTCGGAGAGGAGGCGGTTGCCGCTGATGCCCTGGTTGAGGACGCCGTAGTCCGGTGCGCCCGGCTCCGAGCGCAGCCGGTCGGACAGCACGTCGGGATAGCGCCGGTTGGCGTCGACACCGGAGGTCAGGCCGTCCGTGATCGAGTCGCCGAAGAGGACGACCGCACCGTCGGCGTCCGCGTTCAGGACGTCCACGCCGGTCAGATAGCGCCACCGGTTGGTACGGGAGGTGTACGCGGCCCCGGAGGAGTCCTTGGTGTGGTCACCCCGGGCGCTGAAGCCGGTCTGGCGCGCGTGCGGGTGGTACGTCACATAGCTGCTCGTCGCCGCCGAGTACACGCTGACCAGCAGGTCCCCGTCGTACGGCACCTTGATCGCCGTACCGTCGCTGACCACGGAACGGCCCGCCGGCACCACCACCGACTGCTTCCCGCGGAAGGTGACGGGCCGCAGGGTGCCCGGTTCGGCCGCCGGGGCGCCCGAGGCGGCGGCGACGGCGATCGACGCACGGGAGACGTGCAGCGGGGCGCGCCCGAAGAGGTTCGACAGGGTGATGCGGGCACCGGTGCCGCCGATGCTGGTGTGCACGACGTTGCGTACGGAGCGTCCGGGCATCCCCCGTGCGGTGCCCGGCTCCGGGCCGACCGGCGAGGCGGTCCAGGTGCCGATCCACCGGCCGGAGCCGGCGGGCCGCAGCCCCGTACCGCCGGTGTGCTGTCCCTTGCCGTTGGTCTGGTGCGATCCTTGCCGACCGCCCGCGGAACCGTCCCCGCCGGACAGCGAGGTGAGGGCGAAGATACCGCCCGATATCAGTACGACCACTGCTGTCAGACCGGCCAGCAGGGCATAACCGTGGCGCCTGGTCATGCGGTGGGGGGCTCCTCGTTGTGCGGGGGGAGTGTGGGGCTCCCCGTTCGAGACTCGAACTGATCACCATGATGAGGCATGGTGCGGAGATGAGGGACGTCGGGAACTTGAGGTGCGTTCCAGGAGTAGGTCAGGTAAGGAGTTCGCGTACGGGTCTTTCCGTACGCACGGCAGCAACGCACGGAACCGGACGCCGGCGGCCGGGAACGGCAGCAGGACCTGCGGCAGGACCTGCGGCAGGACCGGACGGCCCCGGAGCCGGAACCGGACGGAACCGGCACGGGCGAACGGAGTGGGCGGAGCGGATGGATCGTACAGACGACAGGTCGGCGGCGGAGGACAAACGCCAAGGACGTGACGCACGCGACGTGAGTGGCGCCCGAGGTGGGCGGGACGCCGGTGACGGCGGCGTCACCGGTGGCGAGAAGGGCCAGGCGAGCCAGGCGAGCCGCGAGGGCCGCGAGGGCCGCGAGGGTCGGGAGAGCCGCGAGGGCCGGGAGAGCCGCGAGGGCCGGGAGAGCGGCGAGGGCCGCGAGAGCGGCGAGAGGCGGGACAGCGGCGAGAGCCGGGCGAGCCGCGGCGGCCACGACGGCCCGCCCCCGCCCCGCCCGCCCTTCGCCTTCAGCGCGGCCGACGAGGAGAAACGCCAGGGCGTACGCCGGATGAAGGCGACGGCCACCGGCTTGCTGCTCTTCGTCGCACTGGTGTACGTCCTCGCGAAATGGGCCGAGCACCAGGGCGTCGCCGGCTGGCCCGGATACGTCGCCGCGGCCGCCGAGGCCGGCATGGTCGGCGCGATGGCCGACTGGTTCGCGGTCACCGCGCTCTTCAAGCACCCCCTCGGCATCCCCATCCCGCACACCGCGATCATCCCCACCAAGAAGGACCAGCTGGGCGTCTCGCTGGGTGAATTCGTCGGCGAGAACTTCCTCTCCGAGGACGTCATCAAGGCCCGCCTCGCCCCCCTGGACATGGGGGGCAGGCTCGGCACCTGGCTGGCCGACCCCGCCCACGCCGACCGCGTCACGGAGGAGCTGGCCACCGCCCTGCGCGGTGCGCTGACCGTGCTGCGCGACTCCGACGTACAGGCGGTCGTCGGCGAGGCGATCACCCGCCGTGCGGACGCCGCCGAGATCGCCCCCGGCCTCGGCAAGGCCCTCGACAAGGTGGTCTCGGACGGCGCCCACCACCGCGCCGTCGACCTGATCTGCACCCGCGCCCACGACTGGCTCGTCGAACACGGCGACTCGGTGATGGACGCGGTACAGGGCGGAGCGCCCGGCTGGACCCCGCGTTTCGTCGACCGGAAGATCGGCGACCGGGTCTACAAGGAGCTCCTGCGCTTCATCACGGAGATGCGGGACATGCCCACCCACCCGGCACGCGGCGCCATCGACCGCTTCCTGGCCGACTTCGCGACCGACCTCCAGTCGGACACCGACACCCGGGCCCGGGTCGAACGCTTCAAGTCCGAGATCCTCAACCGCGGCGAGGTCCAGGACGTCATCGCCTCCGCCTGGTCCGCGGTCCGCGCGATGATCATCGCCGCCGCCGACGACGACCGGTCCGAACTTCGCCTGCGCGTGCGCGCCTCCCTCATCTCCCTCGGTACGAGGCTGGCCACGGACGACCGCCTGCAACGCAAGCTGGAGGGCTGGGTCGAGGGCGCGGCGGTCTACGTCATCACCACGTACCGCTCCGAGATCACCTCCCTGATCACGGACACGGTGGCGGGCTGGGACGCCGACCACACCTCCAGGAAGATCGAGGCGCACATCGGCCGCGACCTCCAGTTCATCCGCATCAACGGAACGGTGGTGGGCGCGCTGGTCGGCCTGCTGATCTACACGGTGTCGAGGGCGTTCGGCGCGTAAGCGGTACGAGGCGGGCGCGCGTGCGCCGCACGCAACCGGGAGGGGGGAGGGGGAGGCCACTCCGCCGACCTCCCCCTCCCCCCCAGACACCACCAGACGGACCTACTCGCCCGCACCCTCCGCGCAGCGCGAGCCGCAACGGGTCGTGGCCCACGAAGCCACCGCGACCCCACCGGCCACGGCGAACACCGCCGGCCACGCCCCGACCTTCTTGGCCAACGGGTGCGACCCGGCGAAGGCGGCCACGTACGCGCCGGTCAGCGCCACCGCGGTCCTGGTACCGGCCTCCTGCTGCCACTGCCGGGCCGCCACCGCACCCGCGGCCGCGAGCGCCACCCCGCCCAACGGCCGCTTCTTGGTCCACCGGGCCACGCCGTAGCCCCCGAGGAGCCCGGCCGCGGCCACTACGGATGCGGGAACCTTCGCCATGCCACTTGCCTCCTGCTGGATCCGACGCACACCTGCCGCACGCCTGCGCTCCGAGGCTAACGGGAGCCCTGGCCGGACCGTCACGGCGCGTACCCACGAGTTCCCCCGTACGCCAGAGCCGTCACGCGTCCCGCCTATACCCAGTTCGAGCTACCCCTTACTCGCAGCCGACGCCGTCCCCGTCGCGGTCCAGGTGACGGGCGTATCCGGCGTCACCGCGCCGGATGGGAGCGGCACCGGCGGCCCGCACGGCGGAACAGTTCTTGTAGTACACGGAACCCCCGCCACCCCCACCACCGACGGCGCTCCCACCGGCCCCGCCGGACGGCTTGGTGGGCGGGGCGGGAGGGGCGGGCTTGACGGTCTTGACGGTCTTCCGGGGCTTGGGCACGGCAGGCTTCTTGGGCACGGACGGCGCCTTGGGCGTACTGGTGGGGGCGGGCGCACTGACGGTGATCCGTACGACAGCCGTGTCACTGACGGCACCGGCGGCCTTCCCGGCCACCCGGTACGTGAACTCGTCTGCGCCCGCGTAACCGGCCGTGGGCGTGTACACGAGGTTCGTCCCACTGACGACGGCCCGCCCGTGCTGCGGCTTCACGGACACACTCAGCGCGTACGTCCCGGCCCCGACCGCCCGGGCCACGTCACCGGCCCCGGAGACGCTGTCGTTGACCAGGGCGGCCACGATGATCTGCTTCCCACCCCGCCCACTCGCCTCGTCGTCCACGAGCTCAAGCCCGGCCGAGGCGGTGGGGGACGGCGACGCCGTCGGCGACGAGGTGGCCCCCACCGGCTTCGCGTCCCCGACCTTCCCGCCCCCGACGTCACTCCCCCCACACCCGGCAACCACGGCCACCATCACCCCGGCCCCACCTATCGCCCCGACCCGCCGCAGTGCCGCGCTGCTCTTCCGCATGTGCCCCCCAGGGCGTCAAAGTGAACTGAGGGGTTGATGATGGCAGCCCTGTGAAGGTTCAGTGGTCAACAAGTAATCAATTGGCCGAAAGTGGCCGTTTAGCGCTCGCGCAAAAGCCTCGTGGGAGATGGTTTCCCAGTGCAGCCTGCCAGTCGCGTGCGAGCTGCGTTCAAGGCGAGATGGGCAGCGGGCTGACCTGCTGGGCTCATTCCCGCTCTTCCAGGTGAGCGATCAGCGCCCGCCGGTCCGCCGCGTCCATTCCCCACGGCCCGGCCTCGTCTTCTGGGTCTGCGAGCTCTTGCACAGACGGGTCGTCGAGGATCTTTCCCATGAACTCAAGCTTGCGTCCCAGTCGCTCGTGGACGCGGTCGTCAATGGTCCGGGTCGCGGTCAGCACGGTGATGCGGGTCCGGGTGTCCGGGCTCAGGCCCAGCCGGTGAATCCGGTCAAGGCTCTGAAGGAACCTTCCTGCGGAGAAGTCCCGGTCCACATAGACGGCGTCGTGGCATTCGTGGTGGAGGCTGATGCCCTCGCCGAGGGTCGCGGGGTTAGACAGCAGAACCATGCAGTCAGGGTCATTACGAAACCGAAGTATTTCTTCGTCGCGGTCCGGGGTTCCACCGTGCACCATGGCGGGCTGGAATTCGTGAAGGGCGCTCTTCAACGTGGTCAAGTTCCGGATGAAAGTTGACCAGACCAGGGTCTTGCGTCCCTGCTGGCTGTTCGCTGCCACCAGGCTCAGGACCGCCTGGTACTTCGGTGACAACTCGTAGCGAGGAAGGTTGCGCAGCATTTCACGTACGGAGGAGTCCGCAGGGATGCTGAAATCGGACGTAAAAACTGGTACCGGATCGTAACGCCCGAAACTGTCATCCAGCAGGGCAGGATTGGTGCTAGCCATCATGAGGTAAGTAAGTACCTTGCCCAGCCGTGCGAATTCTTCTTGTTCGGGACTCTCCAGCCCCAGTCCTCTCTTCTGCAGAGCCGTATATACCTCGCGGTGAGCGGCCGGGAGTTCGACAGGGAGGCGCTTGATGTCCAGCGGCGGAAGGTTCAGTTCCCTCTTTGTTGTCCGGGTAAAGAGCGGACGGAGTACCTTGCTGGCATGCGCGAGATCACCGCCGACCATCGCGCGGTCTACCGCGCGGCGGCCATGCCCGGGCCAGACGAAGGAGAGCAGACTCTCCAGGTCCTTGGCCCCGTTGGGTGCCGGCGTGCCGGTGAGAATCAGCCGGTGTCGTGCCAGCGGGCCAAGGGCCATACACGCTGAGCCGAAGGTTCCTCTGACGCCCAGCTTCATGCGGTGAGCCTCGTCCAGGACCATGAGCGCGGGCGCCACGCTCAGCCAGTCCGCCAGCTCGGCCTGATAGCGGTAGAGACGTTCGTAGTTCACCAGCAGGACGTCGGTCTCGTCCTCCGCGCGGCGCTGGAACACCCGGATACGCAGCGGTGTGGTGAAGCAGTGCCCGCTCTCTTCCTGCCATGCCTCGTAGGCCGACTTGGGGCTCACCACTAGGAGCCGCTTTACCTTGCCGGCGTTCCTGAGTGCCGCGAACACGGCCATGGCCGTGCGGGTCTTGCCAGCGCCCGGCACGCTGAAGTTCGCCCCGTGAGTCAACGACAGCAGCTTGGAGATGTCCCGCGTCTGGAAATCCGTCAACGGGGCCTGCCAGTCGGGCCCGAGAAGGTCCCGCACGCTTTCGGGGGCGGTCTCGCCGGCGATCTCCTCGCCCTGGGTGCCGGCGGTCAGGCGGGCTTCGACCGCGCTCGCGTCGCGGACGGACCCCTCCGCGAGCGCCCGGAGGTCTGCGTCGAACATCACCCTGGCAGCGTCGTGCCAGGTTGCCAGCAGCGGGAGGTGAGCTAGGAAATCCTCCAGATCCACTTCGGCGGCGTAGTGTCCTCGCTGGCTGCCGGTGCCAAAGCGGGCGCTTAGCCGCACCAGGTGCTGGTGATCGGACGGCTGCGCGCGCAGGACTACTTTGGTGCGGGTCGCGTCGAAACCGATCCGCAGTGAGGGCTCCGCCATGTCGGGCACGTCAGCTCCCACTGGCTTTGAGCAGCCAGGCCATGCCCTCGTCGCGTGCACTGACACCCCGGTTCGCCTGCCGTGCGAGCTTCACCAGGCTTCCCCTGAGACGCAGTAGCGCCGCGTCGAAAGCTTCCTCATCCAGGCTGTTGCTGGAGAAGGCCTGCGTGAGGTCGGTGACACACTGGTCCACGGAGGCCCGTGCGTCGTCCAGCCGCTCGGCGGCGGTCTGCTGAACCTTTCTCAGACGGTCATCCCGAGCCGCTTCGTCAATTGCGCGCCGCACGCCTTTACGGGCGTCGGAGACCACTTTCTGAGCCGCTTGCCGCACCTCTGCGGGGTTGCTGCGGGAGATCGCTGCGGCCTTCGCCTGGAGCACCTGGTCGGTAAGGGCGCGCGCTTGCGCGACAGAGCCGACGGGGGCCGAGACTGAAACCCCGAGTCCAGGAATCGCTGTTGCCGCGGTCTCTTCCGCGGGGGTCAGGAGATGCTGCGGAACGGAATTTTCAAGGTACTTCTCATGGAAATCTCCCCCGATGAGCCGGGTCTGTGTCTTAGCGAAGTCGAGGACGATGGCGACGATGCGGTTTTCCTTTACCCGGTCAGCTAGATCCTGACTGCTGGCCGCCGCCTTGAAGTAGTTCCGGTGCAGTTCCTTCAGGTTCTCCTGATGTCCTTCGAAGTCTGCCAGCCCGAGCTGCACCCCCTCCGCGGTCCGGCTGCGGTCGATCATTTCCCGGATCACGCCGAGAATCCAGCGCTCCTGCTGAAAAGTCTTTTTCTGAATGTGGAAAGAGCGTGCGATGTCATCGGCCGATCGCCCCATGTACTCCTGTTCTTCCATGGCGATCAGGCGGTTGATGTAGGAGTAATCCCGGCGCTTGTCCGGCCGCAGCTGGAGGGAGAGTTCAACAGCGTTGATGTCGTCCCAGGTGAACGAAGAAGGCAGTACGCCCACCCGGATAGACGGCTTCTGCAGATTTCTGAGCGCGGCTGCCCGAGTGTTGCCGTTGACCAGGATTCCCGAATGGGTGATGAGACCAGGCTCCTGCTGGTCCACATCCCGGAGGCTTTCCAGCAATGCCTGGAATTCTGGGTCAGGTTCATCTGGGTTTGTGGGCTTGCCTACGAGAAGACGGTGGAGGTACTCCTGGCTTTCATCAGCCCATGGGTCAGCATCCAGCTTCCTGGCGAGAGCCGGGTCGTGGTCGCGCTGCGCCCGGATCCGGTGAGTCGCCGGGTTGTAGCAGAGTTCACGGAGCGGCATGTCGATCACGCCGACGTGCACCGGCCGGCCGTTCCACTCGACGGTCACCGTTTCCCTCGGCCCGTCTCCCTCCATGACCTCCTTGAGACGCTTCGCGACGAGATCAGCGTTCTGCTCTGCCCTGGGTGGGAGGTCGAACTTCAGCATCCGTACTTCTCCTGAATCCCCAGCCGCGCCGTATGACGGCCGGCATGTATCGACACTGTCTCTGCCGCGTCAAAATGTGCGGGCGGCGTCCCGGACGGCCTTGCGGGACTCGGCTGGCAGTGTGCGGTACTCGCCCCAGAGCTGCTCCATTGGGCTGAAGTCCCGGCGGTCCGCCGCCAGCCACATGGCGAAGTGCTCACGCTCGATCCCGCTCATCCTCTCCAGCCGGCCAAGCAGCCCGGCCAGGTCCGCCTGTGTACCCCGCCCGCCGATCCTGCAGCGCTTGCACTCGGTGACCATCTCGGTCCCCATGCTCCCGTCCGGTTTCAGCACATCGCGCCTTGCCACATCCAGCTGCGCGGTCTCGACGCCGCCGTCGTAGGCTTCGCCGGCAGCGACTCCGCAGATCCGGCACAAGTGGCCGTCCAGGTCGAAGATCTCGCGGCGCTGAGTGGCTGTGATCATCGCGGCCGGCGTCTTCGCCTTTGACTGGCCCGGCTTCCAGACTTCGGCCCCCATGGTGACGAAGCGGTGCTCGCTCGGAGTCAGGGTGGGGTCTTCCCGGTTCGTCGCGATAACCCACCCCCGGTCGCGCAAGTCCCGCATGCGCCGGTCGATCTGCGAGGTCTCAGGAAAGGCTTCACGCAGTGAGGTCTTCGTGAAGACCTCACCCAGGCCCACCTCACTGACGAGCCACAGGGCGCACCTCACCATCGTGCCCCGCCCTGCTTCCCGCCAGGAGGGAATGTCCTGAGAATTCATGCTTCGCTCCTTTGATCTGGCTTGCGGCGCTCGTTTCCCTCGCGTACAGGGCCGCCCCGCCCCCAAGGAAGGAGGCATGCGCATCATTTGACTCCGTGAGGAGGGATAAAAGCAAGCTTTTCATCATCACCCGTCGTTAAATGAAAACACGTCACTTACGGTCCGCTAACTGAAAACTTGGAATTGCAAACATGGTCCGGCGAATCTTTCGAAGCAGGGCTTGCCTCGGGTCGCCTCGGCGTGAAGCATTGATCGCTGTCGCAGTCCGCACAAATGCGAGGGGTGGTCGTGGCCGCGCAAGGGCACGTGAAATTGGGGTACGCACGGGAGTGCACGCCGGAACGGAGACCGTTCGTCGACCAGTGGCGGGGCCTGTGCGTCGTCTTACCCACGGACCGGCAGGCCAGCCGGGCGCAGTACCTGGCCATCTCGCCGGGCTGCCTGTCGCAGTACTGGGCGGGGCGCCGGGTGCCCAGCCTGAACCGGCTCCGTGCGATGTACGCGCGGGTCCGCTCCGCCGCTCCCGTCGGGGCGGCGCTCATCCCCCTGGCGGAGCTCGAAAAACTCAGGGAAGTCGCCGCGCGCCGCAAGCGGGCGGTGAACGCGAGTACGAGCGCAGACGTCAGGGCGGCGGCGAACTGCGGCAGTGCGGGAAAGGTACCTGCGCCTGGAACTGGCGTGAGGGCTGACCCATCCGGCCAGCTTCCGGCAACCCGACCGGCACAGGACCGGCACACCGATCACCGGAGGGCGTTCTCCCGGAATGATCTTTCGGCGTTCAGGGAGTTGCTGACCGCCCGCGCCACCGGCGACTTGGGAATGGTCCGCAGGCTCACCTGGTCGGTCAGCGAAACCAGGACCCCTGAGGAACTGGCGGTCTTCGTGGCAGAACTCGATGCGTCAGGCCACGAGGCTCTGGCCGAGGCCGTCTTGCTCGGCGGGCGGGAACGCCCCCAGACCGACACGATGCGCACGGCTCTGACTCTGATGAACCTGGACCTCGCCGCGTACGCGGAACTGGTCATGCGCGCCGCACTGCCCGCGGACGCTCTTCACCGGCCCCTGGGGGGGCTTGCGCGGCTAAACCCCCCGTCGAGGCACCTTTTCTCGCGCGCTACCGGTCCAGGACTGGCCACTGCGCGTCCGAGTACGTCCACCCGTCCCAAATAGCTTGTACGGAGAACAATCAGATGGACATCCCCAGGAAACAGCACCGCTGGTCGGAGGTCACGACCCGGGTCGAGTGGGAGGGGGCCATGCGCCCCACCACCTATGACGGAGGAGAGTGGAGCACGCAGGAGAAGATCACCGTTACGGTCACCCGCTGCGGCAGCGCGGAAACCAAACCGAAGGGGGATGCCGCCTGACGAGGGCACCTAGAAGGCCTGTGTGCCTTTCCAATGCTCGCACCTCGTTCCCGTAGAGAAGACGTTTCCGCATGGCCGTACGTGGTCGGCCGGCGCTCTCTGCGGGGACGTTCTGCCTACGCGTGCGGATGACGCACACTAGAGGGCGTTGTCAGTGGGGCATGTCACCCTCTGTGAGGGCATGTTGCATCAAGCAGCTGCCGTGCAAGTTTGTAAGGAGGGTGCGTGAACAGCACTGAGGCGGGTTTCACCTCGATTGAGATCTGCGCGGGGGCCGGCGGGCAGGCGATCGGGCTGCACCAGGCGGGATTCCGGCACCTCGCTCTGGTTGAGATCGACCCGCACGCCGCGCTCACGCTGCAGCGAAACGTTGCGGAGCGGGCTGGGTGGGAGTGGGAGAGGCGTTATTGCGACGTGCTGCCTCCCACGGACGTCAAAGACTTCGACGAGAACAGTCTGGAGAAGAGTGCGGCTCTCTTCAAAGCAGACGGTCTGGACCTGCTGGCCGGCGGGGTCCCTTGCCCTCCGTTCTCCCACGCCGGAAAGCAGCTGGGCAGAGACGACGACCGTGATCTCTTCCCGCGCATGCTGGAGCTGGTGGAACGCTTCAATCCTCGCGCCGTCCTGATCGAGAACGTGCGCGGGATCATGGACCCGAAGTTCACTGACTACCGGGACTGGATCGTGGCCCGCCTGCAGGGGGGTACATACCGGGGCGAGGACGGTGCGGAAGCCCAGGACGAGGGACTCGACTACAAGGTCTGCCACTGGGGTGTACTCGAGGCGAGCAACTTCGGTGTGCCGCAGCTCAGGCCAAGGGCGATCCTCGTCGCCATCAGAAAAGACGTTATTGAGGATCTGAAGTACGAATGGCCGACGGCCACGCATGAGACACCGGTGAGTGTCGTCGAGGCGCTCCATGACACCATGCAGGAGAGGTTCGAGAGGTACTACGACGGCCCCCACGACCAGGTCGCACGAGCGAAGCACGAACTCTGGCTCGACAAGGCGACGCTGCGCCGGGACGCGCAGAAGGGCAAAGGGAACGGCATCGCCCCCACCCTCGTGGGCGGCTCGAAAAAGCACGGCGGCGCTGACCTTGGCCCCAGCCGTGCGAAGGCCGCGTGGAAGCAGCTGGGTATTTCCGGGTTCGGTGTAGCCAACGACGCTGAACTCTGCGCGCTCAAGGGCACGCAGGACAGGGACCTGTTCGGCCCGGATGGCCCCATGCTCACGGTTCAGCAGGCCGCAATCATCCAGGGATTCCCGCCTGAGTGGGACTTCGTCGGAGGGAAGACCGCACAGTACCGGCAGGTGGGTAACGCGTTCCCGCCGCCGGTCGCGAAAGCGGTCGGTATGTCAGTTATTGAGGTTCTGCGTGCTGCCCGTGAGCGGGACGCCCGCCCGCTGTAACCGTGATCCCGTGGGGGCATCATACGGCCCCTCCGCGCCGTTTGCGGACCTCCTCCGCGATCCGGGCCGCGCAGGCAACGGACGGCTCGTGCTCCCAGAACCGGAGCACGAGCCAGTCGGCCTCGGCTAGTTGCCTGTTGGTGTCGAGGTCTCGCGCTACGTTTCGTGCCACTTTCTCTGACCAGTAGCCCGGGTTGGTTTTCGGCGGCACGTAGTGTTCGGGGCATCCGTGCCAGTAACATCCGTCGATGAAGACGGCGACCCGGGCGGGACGGAACACGAGGTCCGCGGTGCGCCGCAGCTCAGGCAGGGGTTTGGCCGCTACCCGGTAGCGCAGGCCCTGGGCGTGCAGAAGCCGTCGCACCAGGAGCTCCGGCTTCGTGTCGCGGCTGCGGATCGCCTGCATGTTCCGCCGCCGTTCAGCCGACGAAGCCCATGAGCCAGCGGGAAGTTCCCAGTTCTCGGCCACTCGTCCAGGAGCCCTTCGCTACTTCGTATGCTTCGGCAGCTCAGGCGCAGTGCGCACCTCATCATCGGCGGCGGCCACGGTCCAGTGACGGCCGTCCAGCAAGACGCTTGGGCGCCGGGCACCCTCTTCAGGAGCTTCTGTCACCCGCACGCTGACGAACTCGCCTTCACGCGGGACAGCGATAGCCAGTTGCCTTGCGACCCGCTGATGGCTCGCGTAGTCACCCATGATCAAAATCCCCTCGTTCCGGAGGGCTGAACGTGCTCCGCCGTTCCCCCGTACCCGCTTCATGTAGTCCTTCTGCTGTGCCACCGTACGTACGACGTTCCGGCTGATCGGGTGCTTCTGGATGCGGCGGAAGAGTTCGTTGAGACGGGCCTGTCCTGACGATCTGGCGAAGACGGCCTCGCGGTCCGCATCGGACATGTGCAGCAGGATGTTTTCCGGCAGTTCCGCGCTGTTCCACAGCCAGAGGATCTTGTCCCGGTGCTCGGCCTTGACCGTCATCTTCAGATCGCGGTTGTTCCCCAGGTTCAGCCACTCCGGCGTTATGCGGAGCAGGCCCGCGCTCCACTTGCTCGTGTAATCGTCTGCCCAGACCAGGAGGCACAGGTGGCCCATCGCCTCCGGCGGGATCATCCAGCTGCCGAACTTCTGGGAGTACTTGCAGTCCACGTCGACGCCGGCGATCTGGTAGTCCATGTCCTTGCCATCAGCGAACTTGAACTCGCGCTGGAGGTTGATCTCCACGATGGTGCCAGCGTGTGTCTTCTCTGTCTTGAACAGAGTTTTCCAGTCGTAGCGGCCTGTGACTTCGCCGTTGAGGAGCTGGTCGATCGTGTCCCGCAGCACTGCGGCGAAGCGCTCTCCGGCGGGGTCAAGAGACAACAGATGGTGGTAGACCGCCGCTAGTTCCAGGTCTTCGTCGAGGAAGCGCCGGGAGTGGATGTTGACCGCTGCTGAGATGTCGAACGGAAGCAAGAAGCATCCTCTGCTGTTGCGTTGCTGGGTGAAGGAGACAGCTACTCGGCGGTGTCCACCACGATGTCCCCGGACCGGCTGGAGTCCTTCGCGCGGAAACGGACGAGCTCCCGCTTGGAGTCGATGGCTTCACGCGGCGGGATGAGAGTGAACGCCATGGTCACCTGGGCGGGGTCAACGACTCCGGTGGCTGCGGCCGCTTGTACTTCCGTGTCCTCCATCGCTTCCACCACCGGGTAGAGAAGCACCACGCCCCGCTGCGGTCCGACCGCGAAGGGGTCCGTACCGGGAGCTGCGGAATCGACCAGATGGCGTGCGTAGTCGCGGTGTTCCTTGCCGGAGATACGGCCGAAAGAAGTCTTTCCGGCCTGACGGCTTCGCCGGAAGAGCGAGAAGGGGCCGTGGCCGAGGACCGTGCCCTCGATGCGGCGCTTCTCCGCTCGGTGCGGGGCGATGACCAGCCAGTCGTCGACCTTCGCCAGCGTTCCGTCCAACTGGGCCAGATACGTGAGATGCGGAGCGAAACGGGTGCCGCCGTCCTCCCACTCCAGACCGCCCAGGACGCTCAGCAGCTCCGCGTGGCTGACAACGGCGGTGGCGGAGTGGAAGCTCCGGCGCAGGGCACTGCTGGCGTCAGGAAGGAGACGGCACGGGATGCTCGTGCCGCTGAGAGCGCTCAGTACCGGAGACCAGCGGCTGGTGTTACGTTCGGCCGCCCTGGTGTCCAGCGGGTAGTTGAGCGGCTCGATAGGCTCACCCGGTGACCGGATCTCGACCAGCTCCGCGTTGAACATCTTGTTGCGGGCCGACGGCTTGATCCAGGAGAGGTGCTGGGACACCAGGGGCGGGATCTCGGCTGGAGTCACCAAAGGCTTGCCGTCTACCAGGCCTGCGTAGCGTTTGAGTTCGGCGCGGAAGTCCTCTTCGTCCTGGCAGATAGCTTCGAAGGCTTCGTACAGGTCAATCGTCTTGGTGCGGCCGAACGGTTCCTCCCGGCCGATGTAGAGGCGGACCAGATCGCGGTAATTCGGGCGGAAGCCGAACCAGCGGCCCATTTGCATCAGGGTGTCGGCCTGCTGGGTGGTGCGGCGGTAATAGGTGACGGTGAGGCCCTCGACGGTGAAGCCACGGGAGAGCTTGGTGCCGCCGACCAGGATCTTCCAGACGTTCGGCGTGCGGTCGAAGTCGAGGTTGATCTGCTGGAAGAACTTGTCTGAGTCGCCATTGACGATGACGACCGGCTCGCCGCCGTTGTTGATCAGCTGGCGTGCACGGGCGACGTACTGCCGTAGTTCCTCGTAGGAGGGCGGGAAGGGCAGTGATTCTGCCTGGGTCCCGGAGACCCGGGAGAAGTCGGAGTCGAGGAGCTTCATCAGGCGGGCGTGGCCGGACGGGCCGGCATAACCAGCTTGGTGCCACATGGTGTTGATGCGCAGCGCGAGGGCACTGTGATCGTTCGTACGGACGGACTCGTGGACCAGCATGGTGTGGTGGCGGAACGGCCCCTCGGGGACGCCGTGGTCAGCGCGGTAAAGCTTGAGGGCGCCGGAGAGGACGAAAGCGTCCATGGCTTCCTGAAGGCGGTCGCCCGTGGAGTCGTAGATGCCGCGGGTATGGGCCTTCTCCTGCGAGTTGGCGACGGTTCGTTCGTCGTACGGGACCGGGGAATCAAGGTCGTGGAAGTCCTGTACGCCCATGTACCCGGTCGGGCGCGGCAGTGAGATGAGAAAGTCGCGAGGGAAGATGTCCTGGCTGTCGCCTGGGTCGACGAAGACGTTAGCGAAGGGTGTGGCTGTGTAACCGACGTACTGGGCGCGGGGGAGGAGGGTGAGGAGGTCGGAGATCAGGCCGTTGATAGCAGTTCTGGTGACCTCCCCGGCTTCCCACTTCGCCGGGTCCGTGGTGTTGACCGACGCCTGGTCCGACTCGTCGTCGATGATCAGTGCCGGAATCTCACCGAGGATCGGGCCGATCTTTTTGAGGTCGGTGACCAGCTTGGACAGGACAGACTTGTTCTTCTTGACGACCATCAGCCGGGCTGCCGCGTGGTGCAGGTTCTCCGGTGCGTGCAGCGGGCGGTTGCGGTCCTGCTTCTCGAATTCAAGCGTGCGAATGCCGGTGAGCAGACTCTTGTAGTCGTCTTCGCGGGTGGTGAGGCGTTCGATGTCGAAGGCGTGCAGGGCAGAGGGGCGGCCGCCATGCGAGACGAATCTGGCGGGCCAGTCCTCGTCGTCCTGGTAGTCGATGCCGACCAGGGAGTCCAGGTCGGAGGGGTCCGCGCCGCGCAGGATGTTCTCCTGGCCCACCAGTTCCATGTCGATACGGCGCTGGGTCTGGCCGCGCAGCAGGTTCAGCGTGCCGCCCAGGATGATCACGAGTCGGTAGCCCGCGTCGATGGCCTTCGCGGTGACGCCGGTGAAGTTGGCGGTCTTGCCGGACTGGACATAGCCCACGACTAGCCCGCGGGCACCGTACGCCTCCGAGCGGCTGGGGTCGCTGAGCCGTTCCACCACGCTGTGACTGGCCACGTCGAGAGTGGCGATGGCGGTCTCGTCCCACCCCTTGGTCTCGCGCAGATACCTCTCGTACGCCGGCCAGTAGAAGGCCCGGCTGGCAGCGGTATCTCTGCTGTACCAAGGGCGGTGCTCCTTGGCGATCACCGTGACCTCGGGAGCCTTGGCGACCGGTGCCACCGTATCGAGCACCTTGCGCAGATCGAGGTTGATGCAGAGGCGGGAGTACGCGTCCGCCCGGCGCTCCTCGGTGTGCGGAGGACTGTTGGACCAGGCGGGCTCCGGGGCGCGGTCCCAGTTACTGAGAGTCCGCTTCCACAAGAGGGTGAATGGGCTTTCCACGTCAGCCAGTTGCTCCCGCAGGGCTTCCTCGCTGAGGGAGTACGCGGGGAGTCCCGCCGGATCCTCCTCGGCCGTCAGTCTGACCCACTTGAGGAGCGGCTTGGGCCGGATCGCCATCCCGCCCAGAGTCTCGCGGTAGACGTCGAGCAGGACGTCGCCCGATGCGTGTACGTCGCTGGTGGCGTCGGTCATCGTGTGGAGGCCTTTCAACAGCGGGAGCCGCCTGGCGGGGCAGTAGAGGTACGGCAGCCGGGGTGTGGGTCAGATGGTGAGACGTTCGCGCTCGGCTCTTACCGCCGCGAGCAGGATCGTGTTCCAGTAGTCCAGCTGGTCGCTGCGCTTCTTCTCCATCCGGGCGAAGCCGAACAGTTCCTCCAGCAGGAGATACAGCAAGGTCTTGACCATCGGGGCGTCATTTGAGCCGCCGCGCCGGTTGCTGTTGAAGGCGTCCCGGTAGAACTGGTTGAGCTGGATGACCCGGTTGTCGCGGTCTAGGGCGAAGAAGCGGTCAGCTGGCAGCGCCACCCAGTTCAGCGCGATCGGGTCCTCCCCGGTCTTCTCCGGGAGCTCTTCCAGGATGGCCCGTTTCACCTTCGGGTCCAGGCCCTTGCCGGGCGGGATCACGGCCTTGCGTACGACTTCCGAGCGGGATGATGCCTCGCGGTACACGGTTTGCGCGTCGCGCAGGAAGTCGTGGAAGGTGAGCCCGCTGGTGTCCGTTGCCCTCTCGACGGCATGGGCGAAGGCCCGTGTCGTATTGAGGCCGTCCTTCTTGACGGTGAGCTTGAAAACACTGTTCTCCTGATCGGGCAGGTCAACTGCGACCCGAGCCAGGTTCAGGTGGGGCTCCGTGAGCCGCACGCCCTGCCAGCCGCCGGCCTGAATAAGACGGTCGTGCCGGTAGAAGTAGAAGCCCTGATGCTCGGTGAGGGAGCCGAGACGGGACAGCCGGAATCCGGTCAGGGGCGATTTCGGCGGCCAGATGTGGGCGGTGAGGGTGACATCGCCAACCCCTTCGACCGGAGCCGTGAGGGGACGGGGGTAGCCCGCCCTCCCAGGCACCCGGTACCCGAAGGGGTCGATGGGCAGCACCCCTCGCTGGTCCAGGATCTCCTTGGTGCGTACATCCTCGACTGCGATGTCGAGGTGGAAGTCCTCGCGGGCCAGGAAACGGTGAAGGTAGAGACCGAGGTGGGTCTCCAGTTTCTCGATCGCTTCGTCCAGGTAGCGGTCAGTCTGATGCTGGGCAATCGTCTCGAAGTCCGGGACCCCGTCCCAGCGGACGATCGTGCCGTGCCAGCTGATCACGCCGTCATACCGGTCAACCAGGTCTTGGCAGTACGCGGCGTCGACGATGTCACAGCTGAAGTCGTCCCGTGCGTGAGCGGTCAGCCAGCGGCGTCCGGCGGCCGGACTGGTCTTGGTACGGCTGATAACGCTGAGGGCATCGGCCTTTGACATGGAGGCGGCTTTGAGCCCCGTGCCGAACTTGCCCAGCGAGCCCTCCGCGTACCGGTTCTGCCCGCCGACCGTCATTGCCGTATCCAGGCCCGGCTCGTCCATGCCCCGGCCGTCATCGACGATCAGGAGGCTGACTAGTCGGTCTTCATCGCGCAGAAAGCTGATGACCACATTGTGCGCACCCGCGTCGAGCGAGTTGTCGACCAGGTCCGCGACTGCGGCCTCGAAGCTGTAACCCTGGTGAGTGAGGGCCTCCACGTAACGTGCGTCCGGCGGCAGCCGCTTGCTGCCGCTGGTGGGCACGTCGTACTGCCAGGAGGCGCTGGATTCATACGGTGACATGGCATACCTCGGACACACAGGGACTGGGCCTGCGTGGGGGTTAGCGGCCAGTCGTACAGGCAGTTCAAAGATCCATTGGAGAAGTTACTGCACCGGCCGTCGGCAGGGCGGAGAATCCTGCGAATCAAGCCAGAAGGGCCCCTCCACCCGGACGCTGTGCCGCTTGGCGGTAGCCGGTCCGCTGGATGAAGGGGCCCAGGCGACGGGTCGACAAAAAACTGCTCAGACCACCGTCGCGGTCGTCCCCCCGTGGCAGTCGCGGTACGCGTCTCCCGAGCCGCACCAGCACGGGGCCGAGGCCAACGGGGGCCAGAAGGAGGCGCGGCCTCGGGCGGCCAGGGTGGTGGCGTATTCGGCGAGGAGGGACGTGGAGTCCGGGGTGGTGCGTTCCGAGGCGGCGAAGGCTTCGTAGGAGGGGATGGAGCCGGTGACCACGCCCAGGTTCGGGGTGCCGGCCGCGGCCAGTTCGCGGAGCGAGGACTCCAGGCCCGCCAGGTGCTCCGCGTGGGTGGGCGGGTACTCGGCGGCGAGCGTCGGGTGCGTGGCGCGCAGTTCCTCGTACTCGTCGGCCGGCCAGTGCAGCAGGGCCACCGGGAACGGGCGGGAGAGGGCCGCGCGGTACGAGCCCAACTCCGCCTGGAGCCGCTCGATTTCGGCGCGGAGCTCGGCGGGGTCCGAGGAGCCCAGCGCCCACAGGCGTTTCGGGTCGTGGAGCTCGTCCAGGGGGACCGGGCCCGGGTTCACCGTGTCCGCGAGGGCGTCCCAGCTGTCGTGCGCCTTGCCCAGCATCCGGCGGACGCGGTGGCGGCCGGTGAGGAGCGGGCGGGTGGCGTACGGGACCTCGGAGTCCGAGGGGTCCACGAGGAGGGTGAGGGCGGTGGTGTACGCGTCGTGGGCCTGCTGGAGTTCGTCGTGGTTCTCCAGGGCCTCGGCGACGACCGCCCACGGCTGGGCGGTGCGCGGGGCGGCCGTGCGGATGCCGTCGATGATCGCGCGGGCCTCGGCCTCGTGGCCGTACTCCCACAGGTTCGCGGCCTTGAGTGCCTTGACGAGGTGCGGGTCCTCGGGGGTGGCGGTGAGGAGCTGGTCGTAGAGGGTGGCCGCGCGGGGCCGGTCCCCGGCGAGTTCGAGGTGGGCCGCCGCCTGGAGCAGCAGCGGCTCCTGGTCCTCCGGGTACTGCGCCGCGGTGCGCAGCAGACGTTCGGCTTCGGTCGTGTGGTCGGCGGGCGAAGGCGTGTCGGGGCGCATGGGGGACACCGTACTGCTGTACGGGGCGTGGGTGAGAGGGTGCGGGACTTCGGGTCGCGGTGCGCCTGAAGGTGCGGGTTGCGTCGGCCGGGTGGTGGCCGTATCCGTGGCCGCGTGGGGCGTTGGAGGGGGTGTGGGGCGGTGCATGGGGGGAGCGTTCCCCGGTGGAGTGGCGGAGGAACGTCGGGGTGGTGGGGGAACCTGCCCAGTGGTGGTGGTTCCTTCGGAGTGTCCCTCCCGAGTGGCGCAGGCCCCTCCCCAGTGGTGGGGGAACCTGCCCAGGGGTTGGGTGGGCGTCCGCCGGAAGTGGCCGGCCTTCGTTACGTGACGGCCCATCCGGTGGGCTGTCAGGAGAGGTCGAGGTCAGGTTCCCGGAAGGCGGCGGGCCATTTTTGCTGATTTCCGATTGTGCTCCTTGGTGTCCCACCACTCCTCGATCAGTGAGTGAGTGAGGAACACCAACTGGCGGAGGCGTTCGGGAGAAGGCGCGGGGGAAAGGAACACATCGCGGAAGGATGTGTCCTGCCACGGGAGGGTGAGTTCCCATCGCTCCGTCGGATGCTTGTCGCGCCGCACCTCAAGGTCGTACACCAGCGTTGTCTTTCCGTCCTGGGGGGCGTTGATGACCAGCTGGGAGACGTGGAATGTCGTCGTGTCTCCCGGAGGGCCCGAAATGAAGGATTTCCCCAGGGCTTCTTCGGCCGGTGTCCGATTCGGCATGATCCTGCTTTCTCCTCAGTGCCTCAATCGACGGTGCGGTGACCTGGCGCTGACCTCAGCATGGTGCGGCGAGGGCCTTGGTGTTCACCGTGTACGCGGTGAGGAGGTCGTTCCGGCCGGCCGGGGTGCCGACGATGGTGCGGAACTTCTCCTTGGAGGGGCACGTGGCGGTGTAGGTCGAGTACCCGCCCCGGCCGTTCGGCTGCCCCGACCAGAAGGCCGCGCTGATCTTCTTGTCCATCGCGGCATTCCAGCCGTGGCGCGCCTTGATGTGCTTCCAGCCCCATGAGGCCGTACCGCATCGCAGGGTGTAAACGCCGGGTCCGCGGTAGTACTGCTTCAGGACGTGATGGCGGGGGTTCCTCCGGCAGATGGCGTCATAGCTGTCTGCCGCCAGGTTTGCAACGGCTTTCTTGTGCGTCACGGGCGCAGGCGCGGGTGCTGCAGCGGTGGGAGTCGCCAGGCCACCCAGCAGAATGGCCGCCATTACCGCGGGGATCGAATTTCTGGCATTCGTCACCGTCTTGAAGTGCATGAAATTCCTTTCTTTCGATGCCGGGTGATGGGCGCTGCTCAAGGAATCGAAGCACGACGGGAACGGTGCGGTCAATGGTTTCTGGGGTTCTGTGTAAAAGGCACAAGCGGTATTGGCGATTCAACTTGTGGTACATAATTCTATTGAATTCTTATTGGCGGGTCCGGGGCGTTTTCCGGGCTCTTCCGACCGCCGGCGCGGGGCCCGTCGCGGCAGGGGGCTAGGGTCGCGGCGTGCCAAGTGATTCCCCCGACGCCGTGCCCCGTGAGTCCCGGGACCCCCGCCCTCACCTGCTCAAGCGGCGCCCGCAGCTGCTGTGGCTGCTGGTGCCCTATGTGCTGTACCTGGGTGCGCTGCCGCTGGTGAACCGGGTGCAGCCCGTCCTGTTCGGGCTGCCGTTCCTGTTCGTGTGGCTGCTCGGGGCGACTCTCCTCACGCCCGTCTCGGTGTGGCTGACCTGGCGGGGGGATCACCGGCGATGAGTTCCGCAGTGGTGGCCACGTCCATCTTCGGGGTCTTCATGGTGGGCACCGTCGGCCTCGGGCTGCTCGCGATGCGCGGGCGCGGAGGCGGGAGTGGCGGGCTCGCCGAGTGGTCGGTGGGCGGCCGCAGCCTCGGGGCCGTCTTCATCTGGGTGCTGATGGCGGGGGAGGGGTACACGAGCTTCAGCTACCTGGGGGCCGCGGGCTGGGGCTACAACTACGGGGCGCCGGTGCTGTACGTCGTCGCCTACATGTCCTGCGGTTACGCGGTGGGGTACGTCGTCGGGCCGATGCTGTGGGCGTACGCGCGCCGCCACTCGCTCGTCGGGATCACCGACATGGTGGCCCACCGGTACGGGAAGAAGTGGCTGGGAGCGGTCGTCGCCGTGCTCGCCTCCGTTTTTCTGCTGCCCTATATCCAGTTGCAGATCACCGGTATGGGAGTGGTCGTCTCGACCATTTCGTACGGGGCGATCAGCCTCAACTGGGCCTATTTCATCGGGTTCGCCGTCACCGTGGGATTCGTGGTGGTGAGCGGGCTCCGGGGCAGTGCGTGGGTTTCGGTACTGAAGGACGGCATGGTGATTCTGACCCTGGGATTCCTGGCCGTCTATGTGCCGCTGCATTACTTCGGCGGGTACGAGCCCTTTCTCGACCAAGTGGTGGCGGAGAAGCGGGACTGGCTGACCTTTCCCGGGCACGGGGACAGTGGATTCGGGCAGGTGTGGTTCATCACGACGTCCTTCCTGAATTCGCTGACAGTGGTGATCTTTCCGACCACCGTGGCCGGTTACCTCGGTGCGCGGTCCGCCGACGGGCTGCGGCGCAACGCGATCTGGCTGCCGGCCTACAACGTCCTGCTGTTCGTCCCGATGCTGCTCGGGATCGCCGCCCTGTTCGTCGTGCCCGGGCTGGTCGGGGCCGATTCGAACCTGGCGCTCTTCCAGCTGGTCGTCGACTCGCTGCCGGCCTGGGCGGTCGGTGTCATCGGGGTCGCGGCCGCGCTGTCGTCGATCGTGCCCATGGCGGTGTTCATGCTGGTCATCGGCACCATGTGGGGGCGCAGCGTGCTCGGTCACGTGCCCAGGTGGCGCGGGCGGGAGAAGCTCGCCTCGCAGGTGGTCGTCGTCGTGGCGGGGACGCTCGCGCTCGTCCTCACGTACACCGCGCCCGACACCCTCGTACGGCTCTCGCTCATCTCCTACGAGGGGATGGCGCAGCTGCTGCCCATGCTGCTGCTGGGGCTGGTGTGGCGGAAGCTCACGTGGGCAGGGGCGCTGAGTGGGCTCGTGGTGGGGGTGGTGGCCGTGTGTGTCCTGGTGTTCGGCGGGCATGATCCGGTCTGGGGAATGAACGCGGGAATTGTGGCGCTCGCACTCAACCTCCTCGTCGCTCTCGCCGTCTCCTACGGTGGGCCGCCCGAACGGGACGACCGGCCGGACGACGAGGTTCTGGCCCGGGACCCGCTGGGGGATCCCCTGGCCAAGGACCGCGCAGTCGTGGCAGGCTGAAGACAGTCGCGTTACGTCGCGAGTGAGTTGTGGCGGACGTGAACGGTGAGCCGTGTGCGGTCACCCGTCACGTGCGCAGTGGTGTGGGACGAGTGGGAGGAGGGACGGGCGTGATCAGGAATGCCGGGCGTGCGCGCTATGCGCTGCTGATGTTCTTCCTGCTGGCCCAGGTCCTCTTCGACCTCGGCGGCTTCGGCTTCGCCGGTGCCGTCGCGCTCGCCGCCACCGCCACCGTCGGTGCCGCGCTCATCGCCTGCGCCGTCATGGCCGGGCGCAGCGCGCCGGGCGTACCGCGTACGAAGGTGCGCACCGCCCTGCGCGACCGGGAGCGGCGTACCGCCTTCCTGGCCCAGCGTGATCCCGATGCGGCGGGCCGTGCCCGGCCGCGAGCTCCGGGCCGTCTCTCTCCGACGGCCGCGTAGGGGTATCGCGCACCAGGGAGCTGGAAGGAAAGTGACTTCCGAGTTCCGCCAGAGCCCCTCGTGGGTCGTCATACCGATGCTTTCCGCATTTCTTCGGTACGACGAGACCCTCGGAGGGCTCTTCCGTTATGTATTCCCTTTTCGCTTCCCTCGTGGAGGGGCTGGCCGGGCTTCTTGAGCCCTTTTTCGCCGCGTCCGCCACTGCCGCCGCCATTGTCGCCTTCACCATGCTCGTGCGTATCGCTCTCCATCCGCTGGCCCGGGCCGCCGTACGCGGTGAGAAGGCCCGGTTGCGGCTGGCGCCGCAAAGGGCGGCCGTGATGAAGAAGTACGCGAAGAGGCCGGAGCGGATGCAGCAGGAGATTCTGGCGCTGCACGCCAAGGAGAAGGTGTCTCCCTTTGCGGGAATGCTGCCCATGCTCGTGCAGTTGCCGATTTTCTTCGTGATGTACCACGTGTTCTCCTCGGCCGAGGTCGGCGACCGGGCCAATGAGCTGCTCGGGCACCGGCTGTTCGCGGCGCCGCTCGGGTCGCGGTGGGGCGACGCCCTTGGGGAGGGCGGGCTGTTCGGGCCGCAGGGGGTCGTCTACGTGGGGCTGTTCCTGGTGATCACGGCCGTGGCGACGTGGTCGTTCCGGCGGGCGCGCAAGAACGCGGCCACCGCCGAGGTGCCGCAGCTGATGGGCGCCGCCGGGGCTGCGGGGGCGGGGGCGCCGGGAGCCGGCCTGATGAAGTGGCTGCCGCTTCTGTCCTTCGGAACGCTGATCACCGTGGCCGTCGTGCCGCTCGCAGCCGGGCTTTACGTGGCGACCACGACGGCCTGGACCGTGGCCGAACGGGCCTGGCTGCACCGGGAGAAGCGGCCCCGGAAGGCGGTCCGCGAGGCAGGCGAGGAGGCCGCCGAGGAGCGGCCCGGCGGGGGCGCGAGGACCGTACGGCTCGGACGCGGGCTGGTCCAGTCGGTGAACGCGGTCTTGCGCAGCGGGCGCTGACCTTGGAGGATCGAACAATTCTCCGGTGGCCGGGCCGCACGACAACGGCCGGGTTGGGCGCGACCTTCGACCACGAGGAGACGACTATGAAGCTGCTGCGTGTAGGTCCCGCCGGGGCCGAGCGGCCCGCCCTGCTCGACGAGGACGGCGTGACGGTACGGGACCTCTCCGGACTGGTCGCCGACATCGACGGAGCCCTGCTGGCGGACCAGGCGGAGCTGGACCGGATCCGCGACGCGGCCCGGGACGGCTCGCTGCCCGCGCTCGACGCCACCGGGCTGCGGGTCGGTGCGCCGCTGGGACGGATCGGGAAAATCGTCTGTATCGGGTTGAACTACCACGATCATGCGGCGGAGACCGGCCAGGCGATCCCCGAGGAGCCGATCCTCTTCTTCAAGGCACCGGACACGGTCGTCGGCCCGTACGACACCGTGCTGGTGCCCCGGCGGAGTGTGAAGACGGACTGGGAGGTCGAGCTGGCCGTGGTGGTGGGCCGGACGGCCCGCTACCTGGACAGCGCGCAGGAGGGGCTGGCCTGCGTCGCCGGGTACGCCACCTCGCACGACGTGTCCGAGCGGGAGTTCCAGATCGAGCGGGGCGGCACCTGGGACAAGGGCAAGAACTGCGAGACGTTCAACCCGCTGGGCCCGTGGCTGGTGACCGCCGACGAGGTGCCTGACCCGCAGCAGCTGGAGGTCCGGCTGTGGGTCAACGGGGAGCTGAAGCAGGACGGCACCACAGCTGAGCAGATCTTCGGCGTGGGGGAAGTGGTGCGGTACGTCTCCCAGTTCATGACGCTCTACCCCGGTGACGTGATCAACACCGGGACGCCGGCGGGAGTGGCGATGGGGCAGCCGGAGCCCAAGCCGTACCTGCGGGCGGGTGATGTGGTGGAGCTGGAGGTGGCCGGGCTGGGCAGGCAGCGGCAGGAGCTGAAGGGGGCCTGAGGGGGCGGGGGAGGTTTGCTCCTGGCGGGTGCGTGGCTGGTTGCTTGCGTACCGGGGCGCGGCGCACCGGCTTCCCGCATGGCCGCACCCGCGAGTCGCGAGCGGGGGCGCGAGGGGCGCGAGTGGGGGACGCGAGGGGACGCGAGTGGGGACCAGCCCGCGCCCTCGGGACGGGTGTCCCGGGGCGCCGGCTGGTACCGGGGCGCGGCGCACCGGCTTCCCGCATCCAGGGACCCGAGGGCGCGGCGTCCTGGCTTCCGCTTCCCGGGACCGGACGCCCGGCCCGGCGGCTCCCCGTACCCGGGACCCGAGGGCCCGGGCCGTCGGCTCCCCATCCGGGGCCCGGAGGGCACGGGTCGCCCGTCGGCTCACCTCACCGGGGGAGCGCCACCGTGATTCCCTCGGTGGCGGACTTGCGGGCGGCTTCCAGGACCTCCAGGGTCGCTGCGGCCTGAAGGGCCGTGACCGGGGGTTCCCCGCCGGTGCGCAGGGCGCTCGCGATCGCCGCGTAGTACGCCGGGTAGTCGCCCGGCGCGGTCGGGACCGGGGTGCCGCCACCCGTCAGCGGGGACTCGCCCGAGCCCAGGCAGCCCCACATCTCCTTGGGCTCCTCGCCCCAGGGGGCGTCGGCGGCCGGGCGCTTGCCCTCGCGCAGGGCGGCCTCCTGGGGGTCCAGGCCGTACTTCACGTAACCGGCACGCGAGCCGAGCACCCGGAAGCGGGGGCCGAGCTGCGCCGTCGTCGCGCTGACGTACAGGTGCGAGCGGACCCCGTTCGCGTGGGTGAGCGCGAGGAACGTGTCGTCGTCGGCCTGCGCGCCGGGGCGGCGTACGTCCGCCTCCGCGTACACCTGCGTCACAGGACCGAACAGGGTGAGCGCCTGGTCGACGACGTGACTGCCCAGGTCGTAGAGCAGCCCGCCGATCTCGGCCGGGTCGCCGGACTCGCGCCAGCCGCCCTTCGGCTGCGGACGCCACCGCTCGAACCGCGACTCGAAGCGCTGTACGTCACCCAGTTCGCCGTCCGCGAGGAGGGCGCGGAGGGTGAGGAAGTCGTTGTCCCAGCGGCGGTTCTGGAAGACGGAGAGCAGGAGGCCGCGGTCGGCGGCGAGGGCCGCCAGCTCGCGGGCCTCGGCGGCCGTGGCGGCCAGCGGCTTGTCCACCACCACGGGGAGGCCCGCTTCGAGTGCGGCCCTGGCGAGATCGACGTGGGTCTTGTTCGGGGAGGCGATGACGACCAGGTCCAGCTCGCCGGCCCGGTCCCACAGCTCGGTGGCCGCGGCAGCGAAACGTACGTCGGGGAACTCCGCGAGGGCCTGCTGCCTGCGCTCCTCGTTCGAGGTGACGACCGTGTCGAGGACCAGGCCGTCGGTGGCGGCGATCATCGGCGCGTGGAAGACGGAACCGGCCAGGCCGTAACCGATCAGGGCCACCCGGAGGGGGGCGGTGGAAGTGGTGCTCGGGGTAGCTGAGGGCGTCATGGTTTCCACTTAAACAATGGGCGCCGCCTTGTGCAAAAAGGGTGCGCCGGGGGAGCCCCCTGGCACCTGGCCATATGGGGGTGGCGGGGGGCGTGCGGGCTGTGCGGCGGTGCGGGGGTGCGGCGGTGCGGCGGTGCGGGGTTGTCGGGTGCGGCGGTGCGGCTGTGCAGGGGGCCGTGCGGCTGCGTGGTGCGGGGTCGCTCGTGCGTCTCGGCGCTCGCGCACGTCCGGGCGGGGGAGCGCGTGGGGTCGCGTCTGTGGGCTCGCCCCGTGCGGTCGCATGCGCAGCCAGGTCGGGAGAACGCGGCTGCCCGCCTCCTGTGGGGTTGCCTCTCGGGTGGGCTCACCCCGCGCGGTCACCCCGTGCAGCTGGGCCGGTGAACGCCGTTGCCCGCCCGGTCGATGCCTTGCGGCGCCGTCCCCGCCCCTCCGTGCGGGAACGCTGTGGTGGCGCAGGCGGTTGGGCCGGTCGGGGGTACTTTGCGTGCTGTCCGGCCCTGTACGGGCGTGGCGCGGTCGAGGCGGCGAACCGGCGTGCCAGGCTCGCGAACCGTGGTTTCGCGGTGCGGGCGGCGAGCCGTGCGGCCGGTCGTCGGCGGTGCGGTGCGGGCCGCTCGGCCGGGTGCGGGCCCGGTGCAGGCCGGGCGCGGTGCCCGGGTGCCCCGGCGGGTGTCCTTCGTGTTCGCCGTGCCTGGGCGTCCGGTGTGTGCCCTCCGTATCGCGGTGCCGCTCACCCAGCTCCGTACCTGCTGCGGCCCTCCCGACCCGCCCGCCCGCCCTGTCCGCCCGCCCTGTCTGTCCGCCGCTCCCACTGTCCCGCCCCGCCGTCCTGTTGTCCGTACCGTGCGATCCGGAGAGGCCCCCTCATGCGACTGCGCCGCGCTCTCGTGCTGGCAGTGACCGTCGGGGCGCTCGCGCAGGCCCCGGTCGCCATGGCGGCCGCCCCCCGCCACGGCCCTGCCGCCGACCAGCAGCAGCCCTCCTGCGGAGACCCGCGCAGCACCGAGTTCCCCCTCGGTACGCGCGTCCACGGTGGTCCTGGCACCTATCAGCCGGGGGGTGACAGCGCCGAGTGGTACGTCGACCTCACCAACGCCACCGCGACCGCCTGCCACGACATCCACCCGCTGCTCGTCCTCGTCGACAGTGCACGCACCCTCCGGCCGGAACAGGTCAGGGCCGAGTTCCAGGACATCGGCACCGGTGTCTGGCACCGCGTCCCGTTCCTCCGTACGGACAGGGATGAAGTCATCGGCGTCTTCGGCGAAGGGCCGTCCGGGGAGAAGCTCCCCGGCTTCACCGTCGCCGCGAGCAGCACCCTGCCGGTGAAGGTCCGGCTCGGGTTCGCCGAGGCGGCCAGGACCAACACCGTCGTGGCCACCGCCGCCGTCGTGCAGCGCAAGGGCGACGACGGGGAATGGGTCGGCGCGTCCGGGGAGTACCGGTTCGCGGTCGACCCCGACGCCGCCACGGGAGACTCCGGCGGCTCCACGGACACCTGGGGCCGCCCCTACGCGGAAAGCGCCGGAAGCCCCGCCGAACTCGCACGGACGGGCCGGGACGCACTGCCCGGACTGGGGGCCACCGCCGCCGCGCTCCTCCTCGGCGGGGGAGCCCTCGTGGTGGGCTCGCGACGGATGCGCTGACCGTCGGTGCGCCGGCCATCCACTGGCCGTCGGTGCGCCGGCCATCCTCTGACCGTCGGGGTGCTGGCCATCCACCGGCCGTCGGTGCGCCGGCCATCCACTGACCGTCAGTGCGCCGGCCATCGACTGACCGCCCGGCCGCTGACAGCAGGCCCGTGCCCGGCCCGCCCGCACCGATCCAGGACGCCCGCGGCCGGAGCCCCCTCCGGTGCCATCTGCGACGATCCCTGACGTGGACTACCCGAACACGCACCACCAGGACCCCGGCGCGCCCGTCCGGTCCGGCATCCCGGAGCACGGACGCATCCCCAAGTACTACGCCGTGAAGGCCCACCTCGCCGTACTCGTGCGCGAGTTGGGGGAGGGGCAGCTGCTGCCCACCGAGCGCGACCTCGCCCTGCGGTACGAGGTCGCCCGCGACACGGTCCGCCAGGCGCTGCGCGAACTCCTCCTGGAGGGACGCGTACGGCGGCAGGGGCGCGGCACCGTCGCCGCCGGTCCGAAGCTGGAGCAGCCCCTGGCGTTGGCCAGTTATACAGAAGGAGTACGCCGCCAGGGCAGGCGGCCCGGCCGCAACCTGATCGGCCTCGAACGGTTCGCGTGCCCCGAGCGGCTCGCCCCCGAGATCGGTGTGGCACCCGGCGACCCCGTCTGGCACCTGGAGCGCGTCCTGCTCGCCGACGACGAGCGGGTGGGGCTGGAGAGTTCGTACGTCGCCGTGGCGCGGGTGCCCCGGCTGGACGTCGAATTCCGTCCGGACTCGTCCTTCTACGCCTACCTCCGCGAGGAGTGCGGGATCGCGCTCGGGCAGGCCGGGGAGCGGATCGAGACCGTGCTCGCCACCCCGCGCGAGGCCCTGCTCATCGGGACACCGCCGGCGCTGCCGATGCTGCTGATGCACCGGTGGTCGCGGGACCTGGCCGGGCGGCCGCTGGAACGGGTGCGGATGCTGTTCCGGGGCGACAGATTCAGCTTCACGACGCAGTTGAACACCTAGCGGGGGTACGGCGGGCGACAGGGCCGGCTACCTGCACGCCTACGAGGGGGGAAGCGGCCGGGGTGGCCCGGGGAGGCGCTCGATGCGGCCCGCGCAGATCACAGAACGGTAACGGGTCTGGTCCATCCTTGGGAGGCTGTTCACCGGGCCGTTGCTGGGCGGCTCCGGCCCGGCCACCCGTTCGGAGGAGCGTTGCCGGCGTGAGAGTCATAGTGGTGGGAGCCGGCGTGGTGGGAACCATGCACGCCTGGCAGGCAGTGGAACGCGGCCACGAGGTCGTACAGATCGAGCGCGAGAGCGAGGCGCGCGGCGCGAGTCTGCGCAACTTCGGCCAGATATGGGTCAGCGGCCGGGCCGGTGGCGAGGAACTCGACACCGCGCTGCGGGCCCGCGAGCTGTGGGAGGGCATCGGTGCCCGGGTCCCCGAGCTGGGCTTCCGGGCCAACGGCTCGCTGACCCCGGTGCGCACCGAGCTCGAACTCGGCGTCGCGGAGAGCGTGCTCGGGCGCGACGACGCCGCCGCGCGCGGCTACCGGCTGCTGACCGCCGCCGAGGCGCGAGCGGTCAACCCCGCCCTGCGCGGCGGCTTCCTCGCCGCGCTGCACTGCGAACGGGACGCGGCCGTCGAGCCCCGCACCGCCCAACTCGCCCTGAAGCAAGCCCTGCTGGCGTCCAGCCGGTACACCTTCCTCGGCGGCCGCGAGGTCCGCGACGTGGTCGGCGAGGGCTCCGTACGCGACGACCACGGGGTCGTGCACCGCGCCGATCACGTCGTCCTGTGTACGGGGGCGTGGCTCGGCGGCCTGGTGCGCGAGCTGGTACCTGGCCTGCCGGTGCGGCGGGTGCGGCTCCAGATGATGCAGACCGGGCCGCTCGGCGAGACCCTCACCACCTCGGTGGCCGACGGCGACAGCTTCCGCTACTACCCGGCGTACGCGGGCGGGGCACTTGACGCCCTCAACGCCGGACAGGAGCAGACCCCGGCCGCCGCCGCGCACAAGATGCAGCTGCTGATGGTGCAGCGGCGCGACGGCGGGCTGACCATCGGCGACACCCACGAGTACGAGCACCCGTTCCGCTTCGACGTGGAGGAGGAGCCGTACGAGCACGTACAGGCCGTTGCGGAGAGCTTCCTGGGGCGCCCGCTGCCGAAGATCCGGCGGCGCTGGGCCGGGGTGTACGCGCAGTGCACCGACACGAGCCGGGTGGTGCACCGCGAACAGGTGCGCAGCGGCGTCTGGCTGGTGACAGGGCCGGGCGGGCGCGGGATGACCTGCTCGCCCGCCATCGCCGAGAAGACCGCGAACGAACTGGGCTGGTGAGCGACAGCATGAGCAGCAATCCCGAGAACCGGACCGCCGCCGAGAACCGCCGCGACCTCGGAGGCCGGACGGTCCCCGAGAACCCGAGCGCCCCCGAGAGCCCGAGCGCCCCCGAGAGCCCGAGCGCCCCCGAGAGCCCGAGCGCCCCCGAGAACCCCCGCAGTCACGAGAACCCCCGCAGCCACGAGAACCCCCGCAGCCACGAGCGCACCGACAGCCCCACGCACCGCATCGGCCTCGTCGTTCTCGACATGGCCGGCACCACCGTCGCCGACGGCGGCCTCGTCGAGCAGGCCTTCGCGGCCGCCGCCGGGCACCTCGGGGTACGCCCCGGGTCCGCCGACTTCGACACCAAGCTGGACTACGTCCGCCGGACCATGGGCGAGTCGAAGATCTCCGTCTTCCGGCACCTCTTCGGCGACGAGGAGCGTGCCCGGCGCGCCAACACCGCTTTCGAGGCGGCGTACGGCGAGCTGGTCGACGGCGGCCGGATCGCCGAGATCCCGGGCGCCCGCGCCACCATCGAGAAGCTCACTGCGGACGGCCGCACCGTCGTCCTGACCACCGGTTTCGCCCGGGTCACCCAGGACGCCATCCTCGCCGCGCTGGGCTGGCAGGAGCTGGTCGGGCTCACCCTGTGCCCGGCGGACGCGGGCGGCCGGGGCCGCCCCTACCCGGACATGGTGCTCGCCGCGTTCCTGCGGACCGGCGCCGTCGCGGGCGTCGGCGACGTCGCGGTGCTGGGCGACACCTCGTACGACATGCTCAGCGGCGTCCGTGCCGGGGCCGGCCTGGTCGGCGGCGTGCTGACCGGGGCCCACGGCCGCGACGTGCTCCTCGCGCACGGCGCCACCCACGTACTGGAGTCCGTCGTCGAACTGCCGAAGCTGCTGCGGGAGTTGGGGCGATGAGCAGCGGCATACGCTTCGACAAGGTCACCGTCGCGTACGGCGGGAACACCGTGCTGGACTCCCTCGACCTGACCGTGGAGCCAGGCGAGGTGATGGCGCTGCTCGGCCCCTCGGGCTCCGGCAAGACCACCGCGCTGCGGGCCGTCGCGGGCTTCGTCCAGCCGGTCTCCGGGCGGGTGTTCATCGGGGAGCGGGACATCACCTCGATGCCGCCCCACCGGCGCGGCATCGGCATGGTCGTCCAGCAGTACGCGCTCTTCCCCCACCTCAGGGTCGAGGACAACGTCGCCTTCGGGCTCAAGGCGCAGAAGGTCCCCAAGGCGGAGATCCCGGGGCGCGTCGCCGAGGCCCTGGACATGACCGGGATGGCCTCCTACGCCGCCCGCTACCCGCGCGAACTCTCCGGCGGGCAGCAGCAGCGCGTCGCCATCGCCCGCGCCCTGGCGATCCGCCCGGGCGTCCTGCTCCTCGACGAACCGCTGTCCGCGCTCGACGCCCAGCTCCGCTCCGGAATGCTCGCCGAACTGGCGCGCCTGCACCGCGAGTTGCCGGACGTCTCCATGCTGTACGTCACCCACGACCAGGTCGAGGCGCTGACGCTGGCCGACCGCATCGCCGTCATGGACAAGGCCCGCCTCCAGGACTGCGGCACCCCGCAGGACCTCTACCGCAGGCCGCGCACCGCCTTCACCGCCTCCTTCGTCGGTAACGCCAACCTCCTGCCGGTGAAGGTGGGTTCGGGCTCGGTCACCCTGCGCTCCACCGTCCTCAAGGTGAACACGGCCGGTGTGGCCCCGGGCGCTTCGGCCACCCTGTGCGTGCGCCCCCACCTCGTCGGACTCGGAGAGGACGGGCCCAACGCACTGCGCGGGACGATCGCCGAGGTCCAGTGGCGGGGCTCGACCCACCGGCTGTACGTCGACGTGGGCGGCCACCGCGTCAAGGCCGATGTGCGCGAGCTGCGCGAGACGCCGGCCCTGGGCGGCGAGGTCACCCTGCACTTCGCCCCCGAGGACGCGGTGCTGCTGGGCGCGGACGTCACCGGGGCCCCGGCGGAGACACCCGTGGGAGCCCCCCATGGCTAGCGCCGCCCTGAGCCCGCCGACCTTCCGCGGGGACGGTCCCATCCGCGGAGACGGTCCCGCCCGCGGAGACGGTCCCGTCCGCCGGAGCGTGCCCCGCTGGGTGTGGGCGCTGCCGCCGGTCGCGGTCCTCGCCCTGGTCTTCCTCTACCCGCTCGCCCTCGTGGTGCGGCAGTCGTTCCTCACCGAGGACGGTGTGGTGTCCACCGTGCCCTACGCCGACGTCTTCGGCTCGGAGGCCTTCCGGGAGGCGCTCACCACGACCGTGCTGCTCGCGGTCGGCGCCACCGTCGGCTGTCTCGTCCTCGGCTTCCTGCTCGCGCTGATCATCGCCTTCGTGCCCTTCCCCGGCGGCAGGGCGGTCGCCAAGTTCATCGACGTCTTCCTCTCCTTCCCCTCCTTCCTCATCACCCTCGCGCTGCTGTTCATCTACGGCACGGTCGGCATGGCCAACGGGGTGTGGACCGGCGTCACCGGAGCGGCGGAAGGACCCTTCCACTTCCTCACCACGCCGTGGGGCGTGCTGCTCGCGGAGATCACGTACTTCACGCCCTTCGTGATGCGCCCGCTGCTCGCCGCGTTCTCCCAACTGGACACCGCGCAGCTGGAAGTGGCGTCCTCGCTGGGGGCCAGGACCGGGCGGATCGTACGGCAGGTGATCCTGCCCGAGTCGCTGCCCGCCCTTGCCGCCGGCGGCTCGCTCGTCCTGGTGATGTGCCTCAACGAGTTCGGCATCGTGCTCTTCACCGGCGCCAAGGGTGTCACCACCCTGCCGATGCTCGTCTACAGCAAGGCGATCCTGGAGTCGGACTACACCGCCGCCTGTGTCGTCGCCGTCGTCAACGTCGTGATCTCCGTGGGGCTCTACGGCCTCTACCGGGTGGTGAGCCGTCGTGCTGGTGCATAGCCGCACCGGGAAGTGGGCCACCTGGGCGCTCTTCCTGATCCTCTTCCTGCCGCTGTTCGCGCTGCCGATGCTGGTCATCGTGGCCGCCTCGTTCGCCACCCACTGGTCGGGTGCCTTCCCCTCCGGCGCGACCGTCCAGAACTACGGGGCCGCCGTACGCGGCGAGTCCCTCCAGGCACTCACCACCAGCCTGGTCACCGCCGTCGCGGCCAGCGTCCTGGCCCTGGTCCTCGGCAGCTGGGCGGCGCTCGCCGCTGCCGCGCTGAAACCGCGCGGAAAGCGGGTCCTGGACGCGCTGTTCATGCTGCCGGTCGCGGTGCCCTCGGTGGTCGTCGGCCTGGCGGTGCTGGTCGCCTTCTCCCAGCCGCCCTTCCTCCTCAACGGCACCCGCTGGATCGTCATCCTGGCGCACACCGTGCTCGTCACGGCGTTCGCCCACCAGTCCGTCTCGGCCGCGCTCCTCCGGCTCGACCCGGTGTACGAGCAGGCCGCGGCCTCGCTCGGCGCCAGGCCCTCGTACGTCCTGTGGCGGGTGAAGCTCCCCCTGCTCCTGCCCTCGCTCAACGCGGCGGCCGGGCTCTGCTTCGCCCTGTCCATGGGCGAGCTGAGCGCCACGATGATGCTCTACCCGCCGGACTGGATGCCGCTGCCGGTGCAGATCTTCACGGCCACCGACCGGGGCTCCCTCTTCACCGGGTCCGCCGTCGCGGTCGTCCTCATGAGCACCACGCTGCTCGTGCTGCTCGCGGTCTCCCGCGTCCGCACCCGCGCCTCCTACCGCTGACCCGCCACGCCCGCCCGCCATACGCCACCTTCCGCCCTCTCCCGTATGCCGGGCGCCACCTCCCGCTCCCGCCCTCCCGCCACTCCCACCTGCCACAAGGGGACACGAATCGCCATGCGCAACCGCCACCTGCTCACGCCGTTCGCCGCCGTCACCGGCAGCCTCGCCCTCGCCGCCACCCTCACCGCGTGCGGTGGCTCCTCGGCCGCCTCCTCCGACGAGAAGACCGTCACCGTCTACAGCGCCGACGGCCTCAAGGGCGAGAAGGGCGACGGCTGGTACGACAAGGTCTTCAAGGACTTCGAGAAGAAGACCGGCATCAAGGTGAAGTACGTGGAGGGCGGCTCCGGCGAGATGGTGCAGCGCGCCGTCCGCGAGAAGTCCAACACCCAGGCGGACGTGCTCGTCACGCTGCCGCCCTTCATCCAGCAGGCCGGCTCCAAGGGCCTCCTCCAGAAGTACGCACCGGCCGGCTCCGACAAGGTCAACGGCGCCGACAAGGCCGCCGACGGCACCTGGACCTCGGTCGTCAACAACTACTTCGGCTTCATCAAGAACAAGAAGGAACTCCCCGGCGACACCCCGAGAACCTGGGAAGACCTCCTCGACCCGCAGTACAAGGGGAAGCTCCAGTACTCCACCCCGGGCGTCGCCGGAGACGGCACGGCGGTGGTCATCAAGGCCATGCACGACTTCGGCGGCAAGGAACCCGCCATGGCCTACTTGAAGAAGCTCCAGGCCAACAACGTCGGCCCGTCCTCCTCGACCTCCAAGCTGGCCCCCAAGGTCGACAAGGGCGAGATCCTCATCGCCAACGGCGACGTACAGATGAACTTCGCCCAGTCCAAGTCCGCCCCCCACCTGGGCATCTGGTTCCCCGCCAAGGCCGGCGGCAGGCCGACCACCTTCGCCCTCCCGTACGCCGCCGGCCTGGTCGCCAAGGCCCCGCACGCCGAGAACGGCAGGAAGCTCCTCGACTTCATGCTCACCGAAGAAGCCCAGAAGCAGGTCAGCCCGGTCGGCGGCGGCTTCCCCTCCCGCACCGACGTCAAGCCGACCGACGCCAACGCCATCGAACTCGCCAAGATCATCGACGGTGTGGAGATCTTCACCCCGGACTGGGCCGACATCGACAAGAACCTCAAGGACTACGTCGACGCCTGGAAGACGGCCACGGGCAGCTGAGTGCAGGGCGGTGCCCGGTGAGGCCTTCCGCACTCAACCGGTCGCGCTGTGCCATCCGTCGCGCTGCGCCACGCAGTGTCGATGTCACGCCAAGGTAACGGGTCTGGTCCGAGCTTCCGGGTTCCGGGCCCCGAGCACCACGCAAGCCACCTTCGCCACGCACGTCACCCCACTGGAGACCGACATGTCCTCAGGTATTTCCCGTCGCGCCCTCCTGCTCGGTGCGGCCGCCGTCGCCGCCGCCGCGTCCGGGCCCCTCGCCGGGGCCGCGCACGCCGCCGCGCCGCGGGCGGCCCGGGTTCCCAAGGTGCTGGTCATCGGGCTCGACGGGGCGATGCTCCGCCGGATCAAGGACGCCGACACCCCGCACCTGGACGCGTTGATGGCGTCCGGTGTCACCGCGCCCAGCAGCATCTACAGCAACCCGATGGCGCCGACCTCCTCCGGGCCCGGCTGGTCCACGCTCCTCACCGGTGTCTGGCCGGACAAGCACAAGGTGGTCAACAACGACTTCACCGGGCACAACCTCGCCCAGTACCCGGACTTCCTCACCCGCGCCGAGACGGCGAAGCCGGCTCTGAGGACGTACGCGGTGGCCTCCTGGAACCCGGTCACCGACGTCATCTTCTCCGCGAAGGTCGACGAGCGGGTCTCCACGCCGAGCGCCGAGTACGACGCGGGCACCACGGCGCGCGCCGTCGCCAAGGCCAAGGCGGACGTCGACGCGCTCTTCGTCCACCTCGACAACGTCGACCACGCAGGCCACGCGCACGGCAACGCCAGCCGGCAGTACCTGGACGCGCTGCGCGACGCGGACGCCCAGGTCGGCCAGATCCTCACCGCCGTCACCTCCCGTGCCTCGTACGGCGACGAGGACTGGCTCGTGATGATCACCACCGACCACGGGCACACCGCGGCCGGCGGCCACGGCGGTGACAGCTGGGACGAGCGGCAGACCTTCCTGATCGCGAGCGGTGGCGGGCTGCCCGCCGGGAGCACCCGCCACGACGTGAAGATGCCGGACGTCGCCGTCTCCGCGCTGCACCACCTGGGCGTGGCCGTCGACCCGGCCTGGGGGCTGGACGGACGGCCCGTGCAGCTGCCGCTGCCCGACGCCTTCGACTCGCTGCGCGGCCGGCTCCAGAAGGCCGTCGACGAGACGGGCGTGGGCACCGACGTGCTCGGCTTCACGCAGGTGCCGCCCACCGGCTGGCGGATCGACAACTCCCGGATGGGGACGGGCGGCGTCACCGAATGGCGGGGCTGGTCCTTCACCACCGACGAGTTCTGGACCAAGGCCGAGAAGGGCCAGCGCCGCGAGCTCAACGTGCGGGCCCGCGACGTCTTCGCGGTCGCCGACGGCGACGAGTGGTCGGACAGGGCGGTCACCGGAACCTTCGACTCCACACTGGTCAGCCCGGCGTTCCCGGTTACCGCAGGCGCCCCCGCCACGCTCACGTACACCACGTACTACCGGCAGGAGGCGCCGCAGAAGGGCGAGGTGCTGGTGTCGTACGGGGACGGGGCGCCGGCCGTCGTGAAGACGTACACCGCCGACACCTCCTCGCGGGTGGAGAGCCTGCGGCTCCAGGTCCCCGCGGGGGCCACCACGGCCCGGGTGCACTTCCGCTACACCGGCGGCAACAACTGGTACTGGACCGTCGACGGGGTCGCGATCGTCGCAGGATGACGCGGCCCTGCGTTGACTAGGCTGGGGGCGTGCACAAGGTCGTGCGCGCCCCCTTCGCTCTTTTTGACCGCGTACGAGGAGTTCCGTCAGATGGCAGAGCGCAAGCCGATCGAATCCTGGCTCACCGACATGGACGGGGTCCTCATCCACGAGGGCGTACCGATCCCCGGCGCCGACGCCTTCATCAGGAAGCTCCGGGACACCGGAAAGCCCTTCCTCGTGCTGACGAACAACTCCATCTACACCGCCCGCGACCTGCACGCCCGGCTCGCGCGGATGGGGCTCGACGTGCCGGTCGAGAACATCTGGACCTCGGCGCTGGCGACGGCACAGTTCCTGGACGACCAGCGGCCGGGCGGCACCGCGTACGTCATCGGCGAGGCCGGACTGACCACGGCGCTGCACGACATCGGGTACGTCCTCACCGACCACCAGCCGGACTACGTCGTCCTGGGCGAGACCCGCACCTACAGCTTCGAGGCCCTCACCAAGGCGATCCGGCTGATCAACGGCGGAGCCAGGTTCATCTGCACCAACCCCGACGAGACCGGCCCCTCGGCCGAGGGCCCGCTGCCGGCCACCGGCGCCGTCGCGGCCCTGATCACCAAGGCGACCGGCAAGGACCCGTACTTCGCGGGCAAGCCCAATCCGCTGATGATGCGGACCGGGCTGAACGCGATCGGGGCGCACTCCGAGTCCAGCGCGATGATCGGCGACCGGATGGACACCGACGTCCTGGCGGGCCTGGAGGCCGGGATGGAGACCTTCCTGGTCCTCACGGGGCTGACCGGCAAGGACGACATCGACCGCTACCCCTTCCGCCCCTCGTCGGTGGTCGACTCCATCGCCGACCTGGTCGAACGCATCTAGCGAGGTCACGGGGGCCGCGCCGCGGGCGGCCGCCGCGCGCGCCCCCCCCGACCACCCCCCCCACA
>NZ_JBHXRV010000047.1:0-72353 GCF_042716745.1 Streptomyces sp. NPDC058663 | reverse complement strand
CAGTGATCGTGGCGGGGCCCCCGCGTCGTATCTCGCGCCCGGTCGTCTCCGCCGGGCCCGGTCCTTCTAGTCGTTGCCGTTGCCGTTCGCGGAAGGCGTGGTCTTCGCGATCTGCATCAGGAACTCGGCGTTCGACTTGGTCTGCTTCATCTTGTCGAGCAGCAGCTCGATCGCCTGCTGCGAGTCGAGTGCGTGCAGCACTCTGCGCAGCTTCCAGACGATCGCCAGCTCCTCGGCGTTGAGCAGGATCTCCTCCTTGCGGGTGGAGGACGCGTCGACGTCCACCGCGGGGAAGATGCGCTTGTCGGAGAGCTTGCGGTCGAGCTTGAGCTCCATGTTGCCGGTGCCCTTGAACTCCTCGAAGATCACCTCGTCCATGCGCGAGCCCGTGTCGACCAGCGCGGTGGCCAGGATGGTCAGCGAGCCGCCGTCCTCGATGTTGCGCGCCGCACCGAAGAAGCGCTTCGGCGGGTAGAGCGCGGTCGAGTCCACACCACCGGAGAGGATGCGCCCGGAGGCCGGGGCCGCCAGGTTGTACGCACGGCCCAGGCGGGTGATCGAGTCGAGCAGGACGACCACGTCGTGCCCGAGCTCCACGAGGCGCTTGGCGCGCTCGATGGCGAGCTCGGCGACGGTGGTGTGGTCCTCGGCGGGACGGTCGAAGGTCGAGGAGATGACCTCGCCCTTCACCGACCGCTGCATGTCGGTGACCTCTTCCGGACGCTCGTCGACCAGGACGACCATCAGGTGGCACTCGGGGTTGTTGATCGTGATCGCGTTGGCGATGGCCTGCATGATCATGGTCTTGCCGGTCTTCGGCGGGGCCACGATCAGACCGCGCTGGCCCTTGCCGATCGGTGCGACCAGGTCGATGATCCGGGTCGTCAGCACGCCCGGGTCGGTCTCCAGGCGCATCCGGTCCTGCGGGTACAGCGGGGTGAGCTTCTGGAACTCGGGGCGGCCGCGGCCGCTCTCCGGCGCCATGCCGTTGACGGAGTCCAGGCGCACCAGCGCGTTGAACTTCTCGCGGCGCTCGCCGTCCTTGGGCTGGCGGACCGCACCGGTGGTGTGGTCGCCCTTGCGCAGGCCGTTCTTGCGGACCTGGGCCAGCGACACGTACACGTCGTTGGGACCCGGCAGGTAGCCGGAGGTCCGGATGAACGCGTAGTTGTCGAGGATGTCCAGGATGCCCGCGACGGGGATCAGCACGTCGTCGTCGTTGACCTGCGGCGGGGCGTCGCTGCCGAACTCGTCGCGGCCACGGCGGCCACGGCGGTCGCGGTAGCGGCCGCGGCGGCCGCGGCGGCCGCCCTCGAAGTCGTCGTCGTCCTGGGGACCGTTGTCACGGTCACGCTCGCGGTTGTCCCGGCCCTGGCCGCCCTGGGCGTTGGCGCCCTGGCTGCTCTGGCCGCCCTGGCTGCCCTGGTTGCCGCCCTGGTTTCCCTGGCGCTGCTGGCGGCCCTGGTCGTCGCCGCCCTTGCCACCGCGGTCGCGGTCACGCTCGCGACGGCTCTGGCGATCGCCGCGGCCCTGGCGGTCACCGCGCTGGCCACGCTCACGGCGGCCCTCCGCGTTGTCCGCGGACTGCTCGGCCTTGGCGTCGCCCTTGGTGTCGGTCTGCGCCTCGGCCTTGACCTCGGTCTTGACGTCACCCTTGGGCTCGGACGCCTGTCGGTCCGTCACTTCGCCTGCGGCGGTGGCCTGTTCGGGGCTCCCGGCCGCGGCGGTGGCGCGACGGCGGCGGCGCTCGCCGACCGGCTGGTCGTCACTCGCGGGCTGACCCGGAATGTCGATCTGCTGCTGAGCGACGGCCTTCGCGGCCTTCGCGGGCTTCTCGGCGGCCGGAGCGGTGGCTTCCGGAGCAGCGGCGGCCTCGGTACGCGCCTTGGAGGTCGCGCGGCGCTTCGGCTTGGTCTCGGCGTCGCCCGAGTCGGCGCTCTTGGCCGGGGCGGAGCCGCCGCCGGCCTGCGTCTCCTTGATGACCTCGATCAGCTGGCCCTTGCGCATGCGCGCGGTGCCCTTGATCCCGAGGCCGGACGCGACCTGCTGCAGCTCGGCCAGGACCATGCCGTCCAGGCCGGTGCCGGAGCGGCGGCGCCGTGGGGCACTGCCGGTGGCAGCACCTGCGTCGGACGCGTTGTCGACATTCTTGTCGGCAGTCACGCCCATCAGATCGGTGGTGTCGCTCACGAAGGGTCCTTCCCTGGAGCGGACGTCGGCCTGTCTGGCTCGGCGACCGGTTGTGCTGTGCCGGCGATTCCCTGGGGGAACCGTGCCGGGGCGGTGGTCCGCCGGATGTGGCGGAGAGATAAACGTGCGTGGGGTTCCGACCCGAAGTCCCCAGTTGCCCCCTCTGGGAAGAACGCGGGGTGTCGTGCCGGTTCCGGAGCATGCTCAAAACGGCTCAGGCAGGCTGCTCTGGCAGTTTGGGGAGGCTCCCGGAGGAAGTGTGGTCCCGAAGGGGACACGATGCACCACGCCGCAAGGGCGTCGGATGCAGACTTGAGATTAACACTACCGGCTCCAACAAACATTCCCCCTCTCTTCCACCGGCAATCGCTTTCGGTCGCTATTCGGTGCCGTCCTGCGGCGCGAGCGGCAGCACGCTCGCCCCTGCGGCGTCGAGGGCGAGCCGGCCGGCGGCCCACCCGTCGCCCGCCATCCGTACGACCTTGTCGGCCGCGGAGTCGTCGGTGAGCGCGAGGACCGTGGGGCCCGCGCCCGAGATGACGGCGGGCACGCCTTCCGCGCGCAGCCCGGCCACGAGCGCCACGCTCTCGGGCATCGCGGGGCTGCGGTAGTCCTGGTGCAGCCGGTCCTCGGTGGCGGGCAGCAGCAGCTCGGGGCGCCGGGTCAGGGCCTCCACGAGCAGCGCCGCACGGCCGGCGTTGAGGGCTGCGTCCACATGGGGGACGGTACGGGGCAGCAGACCGCGGGCGGCCTCGGTGAGAACGGGCTTCGCGGGGACGAAGACCACCGGAACGACGGATTCCAGGGGGTCGAGACGGATGGCGCGGCCGGTGCCGCCGTCCATCCAGGCGATCGTGAACCCGCCGAGCAGGCAGGCCGCGACATTGTCCGGGTGGCCCTCGATCTCGGTGGCCAGCTCCAGCAGGGCCGTGTCGTCGAGCCGGGCGTCGCCGCCTATGGTCACCGCGCGGGCGGCCATGATCCCCGCGCAGATCGCGGCGGAGGAGGAGCCGAGGCCGCGGCCGTGCGGGATGCGGTTGGCGCAGACGATCTCCAGACCGCGCGGCTGTCCGCCGAGCGCGTCGAAGGCGGTGCGCATGGCGCGGACCAGCAGGTGGCGCTCGTCGCGGGGCAGCGTCTCGGCGCCCTCGCCCGCGATGTCGATGTGCAGACCGGCGTCGGCGACGCGCACCACCACATCGTCGTACAGCCCCAGCGAGAGGCCGAAGGCGTCGAAGCCGGGCCCCAGGTTGGCGCTGGTGGCGGGGACGCGCACGCGCACGGCGGCGGCTCGGAAAGCGGGACCGGCCATCGCTCGACGATCTCCTTGTGTAGCAGGGGGCTGGGGGTGCTGCGGGACGTGCGGCTTCGCTACTTCGCTTCGGGCTGCGTGGAACTGCGGCACCGGGGGCCGACGGCGGCATCACCGCGGCATATGCGGCGGGGGTGGGTTGGCTACAGCCTATCGAAGGAAGGTTCTGTGAGGACATAGGGCGCACAGGAGGCGCATGAGTGTCGTCCGGGCGCACCGCACCGGGGTGCGGGGCCGGGGCGGGGCACCGGGGGCCGGCCTGCGCGCGCGGTGACCCGGGGGGTGCGGGGCCGGCCTGCCGCACCGCGCGGTGGAGCGCCCGCACCCGGGGTGTGCCTCTGAGGCACACCCCGGGACGAAGCCGGGCCGGGCGGGCCGCACTGCGCGAAGCCGGGCCGGTGGGGCCTGACTGCGCGGAGTCCGGCCGGTGGGGCCTGACTGCGCGGAGTCCGGCCGGTGGGGCCTGACTGCGCGGTGCCCGGAGGGCAAAGCCTGACTGCACGGAGCCCAGCCGCGCGGAGCCTGACTGCGCCGAGCCCGGCCGGTGGGGCCGGGCCTGGCGCGGTACGGCTACGCGAGGCCGAGCTTCTCGGCGGCGATGGCGGCGTCGACCGGGACCGCGGTCGCCGGAGGCGCTCCGGCGGTGGCCCACTCCGGGTCCTTGAGGCCGTTGCCGGTGACCGTGCAGACGATCCGCTGGCCCTTGTCGACCTTGCCCTCTTCGGCCGCCTTCAGCAGACCGGCGACCGAAGCGGCCGACGCGGGCTCCACGAAGACGCCCTCCTGCGAGGCCAGCAGCCGGTAGGCGGCCAGGATTTGACGGTCCGTCACCTCGTCGATGTGCCCGCCCGACTCGTCCCGCGCGGCGAGCGCGAAGTCCCAGGAGGCGGGGTTGCCGATGCGGATCGCGGTGGCGACCGTCGAGGGGTCCTTGACGATCTCGCCGCGCACGATCGGCGCGGAGCCGGAGGCCTGGTAGCCCCACATGCGCGGGGTGTGCGTGGCCAGCGCGTCGGCGGCGTACTCCTTGTACCCCTTCCAGTACGCGGTGATGTTGCCCGCGTTGCCGACCGGGAGCACGTGGATGTCCGGGGCGTCGCCGAGTGCGTCGACGATCTCGAAGGCGGCGGTCTTCTGACCCTCGATGCGTACCGGGTTGACCGAATTGACCAGCGCCACCGGGTAGTTGTCGGAGAGCGAGCGGGCCAGGGTGAGGCAGTCGTCGAAGTTGCCGTCGACCTGGAGGATCTTGGCGCCGTGCACGAGCGCCTGGCCCATCTTGCCGAGCGCGATCTTGCCCTGCGGCACGAGGACGGCGCAGACCATCCCCGCCCGTACGGCGTAGGCGGCGGCGGACGCGGAGGTGTTGCCGGTGGAGGCGCAGATGACGGCCTTCGCCCCCTCCTCCTTGGCCCGCGTGATCGCCATCGTCATGCCGCGGTCCTTGAAGGACCCGGTCGGGTTGGCGCCCTCGACCTTGAGGTACACCTCGCAGCCGGTGCGCTCGGAGAGGACCTGCGCGCGGACGAGCGGCGTGCCGCCCTCGCCGAGCGAGACGACCGGCGTCGAGGCCGTGACCGGAAGCCGGTCCCGGTACTCCTCGATGATGCCGCGCCACTGGTGGGTGCCCTTGATGGTCATGGGTCCTTACTCCCCTTCAACACGCATGATGCTGGCGACACCTCTGACGGTGTCGAGCTTGCGCAGCGCTTCGACGGTCCCGGAGAGGGCGGCGTCGGGCGCGCGGTGGGTGACGACGACGAGGGAGGCCTCGCCGTCCTTCCCCGACTGGCGGACCGTGTCGATCGACACGTCGTGTTCGGCGAACACCGTCGCGACCTGGGCGAGCACGCCCGGTTTGTCGGCCACGTCGAGGCTGATGTGGTACCGCGTGACGACCTCGCCCATGGGGCTGACCGGCAGGCGGGTGTACGCGGATTCGCCGGGTCCGGTGGACTCGCCCAGCTTGTTGCGGCAGACGGCCACGAGGTCGCCGAGGACGGCGGAGGCGGTGGGCGCCCCGCCCGCTCCCGGCCCGTAGAACATGAGCTGCCCCGCGGCTTCCGCTTCCACGAAGACCGCGTTGTACGCCTCGCGGACGGAGGCCAGCGGGTGGGTCAGCGGGATCATCGCGGGGTGCACGCGCGCGGTGACCGACTTGCCGTCGGCGGCCCGCTCGCAGATGGCGAGGAGCTTGACGGTGCAGCCCATCCGCTTTGCGGAAGCGATGTCCGATGCGGTGACCTCGGTGAGCCCCTCGCGGTGCACGTCACCGATCTTCACCCGGGTGTGGAAGGCGATCCCGGCGAGGATGGCGGCCTTGGCGGCCGCGTCGAAGCCCTCGACGTCGGCGGTCGGGTCGGCCTCGGCGTACCCGAGGGCGGTGGCCTCGTCGAGCGCCTCGGAGTAACCGGCTCCGGAGGAGTCCATCTTGTCGAGGATGAAGTTCGTGGTGCCGTTGACGATGCCCAGGACGCGGTTGACCTTGTCGCCCGCCAGGGACTCGCGGAGCGGGCGCACCAGCGGGATGGCGCCGGCGACCGCGGCCTCGTAGTACAGGTCGCGGCCGTGTTTCTCGGCGGCGGCGTGCAGGGCCGCGCCGTCCTCGGCCAGCAGCGCCTTGTTCGCGGAGACGACGGACGCGCCGTGCGCGAAGGCGGTGGTGATGAGGGTGCGGGCGGGCTCGATGCCGCCGATGACCTCGATCACGACGTCGATGTCGCCCCGTTCGACCAGGGCCCTCGCGTCGGTGGTGACGAGCGCGGGGTCGATGCCCTCGCGCACCTTGGAGGGCTGGCGGACGGCCACACCGACGAGCTCGACGGGCGCGCCGATGCGCGCCGTGAGGTCGTCGGCGTGCGTCGTCATGATGCGCGCCACCTCTGAGCCGACCACACCACAGCCCAGCAGCGCCACCTTCAGCGGACGCGTACGCATCATCCGACCTCACTCCTCATACTTCTTACGGTGTTGACCAGTCTCACTCACTGGACGACAGTTTCCGTCCCCGTTCCGGATAGTGGGACGGGTATTCCACTATCCGGCCGGGAATCCGGGGTTTTTTCCCGGGGAAACGGCGGTTCTAGCCGACGTCGAGCCGCAGGAGGTCCTCCTCGGTCTCGCGCCGGACGATCACCCGGGCCGCCCCGTCCCTGACGGCGACGACCGGCGGGCGCAGTGCGTGGTTGTAGTTGCTCGCCATGGAGCGGCAGTACGCCCCGGTGGCGGGCACGGCCAGCAGGTCGCCGGGGGCGGTGTCGGCCGGCAGGAAGGCGTCCTTGACGAGGATGTCGCCGCTCTCGCAGTGCTTGCCGACGACGCGGACCAGCATGGGCTCGGCGTCCGAACGGCGCGAGACGAGGGCGACACTGTACTCGGCGTCGTAGAGCGCGGTACGGATGTTGTCGGACATGCCGCCGTCGACGCTGACGTACGTGCGCAGGCCCTCCAGCGGCTTGACCGTTCCGACCTCGTACAGGGTGAACGCGGTGGGTCCGACGATGGCGCGGCCCGGCTCGACGGAGATCCTGGGCGTCCTGAGGTTTGCCGCTTCGCATTCGCGAGTGACGATCTCGGTGAGCGCCTTGGCGATGTCGTGGGGCTCGCTGGGGTCGTCCTCGGAGGTGTACGCGATGCCGAGCCCGCCGCCGAGGTCGATCTCCGGCAGCTCCACGCCGTGCTCGTCGCGCACCTCTGCCAGCAGCTGCACGACGCGCCGCGCGGACACTTCGAAGCCCGCCATGTCGAAGATCTGCGACCCGATGTGGGAGTGGATCCCGATGAGCTCCAGACCGTCCAGCTTCAGCGCCCGGCGCACGGCCTCCGCGGCCTGTCCCCCGGCCAGCGCGATGCCGAACTTCTGGTCCTCGTGGGCGGTGGCGATGAACTCGTGGGTGTGCGCCTCGACGCCGACGGTCACCCGGATCTGCACCCGCTGGCGCCTGCCGAGGCCCTGGGCGATGTGCGCGACGCGCACGATCTCCTGGAAGGAGTCGAGCACGATCCGCCCCACGCCTGCCTCGATGGCGCGGGTGATCTCCTCGACGGACTTGTTGTTGCCGTGGAAGGCGATCCGCTCGGCGGGCATCCCGGCGTCGAGCGCGGTGGTCAGCTCACCGCCCGAGCAGACGTCGAGGTTCAGTCCCTCCTCCTTGAGCCAGCGCACGACGGCGCGGCTGAGGAAGGCCTTGCCGGCGTAGAAGACGTCGGCCTCGGCCCCGAAGGCGTCCGCCCAGGCGCGGCACCGGGCACGGAAGTCGTCCTCGTCGAGGAAGTAGGCGGGGGTGCCGAACTCCTCCGCCAGCCGGGTGACGTCGATTCCGCCGACGCTGACGACACCCTTCTCGTCGCGGCGCACGGTCCGCGCCCAGACCTTCTCGTCGAGGGCGTTGAGGTCGTCGGCCGGGGCGGTGTAGTGGCCCTCGGGGTAGACGTCGGCGTGGCGGGGGCCGGCGGGGTGGGCGGAACGGCTCATGTTCTTCTCTCACTCACATCACAGGTGAACGGGTGCGCTGATGCCGAGCTGGGACAGGCCGCCGGCCAGCACCGTCCCGGCGGCTTCGGCGACGGCCAGCCGGGAACGGTGGGCGGCCGAGGGTTTCTCGTCGCCGCGCGGGAGCACGTGCCGCGTGTCGTGGAAGTCGAAGCGCAGGAGGGCGTCGGCGAGGGCGACCAGGTAGCGGGCGACGCGCTCGGGCGCGCCCAGCCGGGCAGCGGCGTCGAGCTCGACGGGGTAGGCACCGAGCAGACCGGTCAGTTCGGCGGCCTCGACCGGTGTCTCGTACGCGGCCCGAAAGCCCAGGTCGGCGGCGTTGCGGCGGAGTGCCACGGTCCGGGAGTGGGCGTACTGCACGCGGAAGAGGGGGTTGCGTTCGTGCTGGGCGAGCAGCTCGGTGTCCGGGGCGGGCAGCAGCGCCCCCCAGCGGGCGGCGTCGTGTCCGAGCCGGGTGAGGTCGGCGGGCCGGGGCGCGGGCAGGGGCAGGTCGTCGCGGTGTGCGACACCGTGCTCCAGCAGCTCCCGGACGGCTCTGGCCCCCGTGTCCGCGGCGAGGGTGAAGCTCAGAAAACCGGGTCCGGTGATGTCGACGGCGGTAATGCCGGGGGTGCCGGCCAGCCGCTCGCGCAGGAGGCCGGCGACCTCGCGTGGGGGTCTGCCCGCGGGCCCGGCGAGCTGGAGGGCGACATTGCTGGCGTAGTCCCCGCTGCCGCCCGGGCGGGTGCGCTCGACGGCGGCCCGCTCGGGCACCGGTGCGGACAGCACGTCCTCCTCGACGGCACGGCGCACGGCGCGCAGCACGGTACGGGAGAGCTCTGCGGGGGTCACGTGCCAAGCCTAGGCGAGGAGGGGGGCCCTCCCGCGAACGGGTTTCAGCATATGGGCGGAATGCGGGTGCCCCCGGGCACGGACCACCCGGGCCGGTCCAGCCGCCCGTCGCCCGCCCCGCTGCCGCTCCCGTGCCCACCGTTCCGCCCGCCCTGCCCACCGCTGTGTCCGCCGTCGTGGGACGGCGGCTCCTCCTGACCCGCCAGACGGCGCACCAGCCGGACGAGCTCGGCGGGCTCGAAGGGCTTGGAGAGGAAGGCGTCCACCCCGGCGGCGAGACCGCTCTCGACTTCGTACTGGGTGCATGCGCTGACGATGGCCAGAGGCAGATGACTCGTACGGGCGTCGTCGCGGAGGCGGGCGGCGGTGCGCAGTCCGTCGAGCCTCGGCATCACCACGTCGAGGGTGACGACGTCGGGGCAGACCTGGTGGACGACCTCCAGGCATTCGGCACCGTCGCAGGCGGTCACGACCTCGAAGCCCTCCAGTTCGAGGTTGACCCTGATCAGCTGCCGGATGACCCTGTTGTCATCGACGACAAGGACCCGGCCCAATGCGCCCGACACCCTTCGAGAGTAGGTCGGACTCCCGCGCCGCGTCCGGGCTTTGCCCACTTCCGCCCCGTGCGGGGGAAGCTCCCGTCCCGGGCTGACGTGCACGGCGAGCCGATATCCGTTCACGGGCACCGTCGGGGAGCTGGTAAGGTTCACCACGTCGCCGACACACCGCGCGACACGCCCCCGTAGCTCAGGGGATAGAGCATCGGCCTCCGGAGCCGGGTGCGCAGGTTCGAATCCTGCCGGGGGCACTTCGAAGGAAGTGTCCGAGGACCCCGTCCTCAGCGGAAACGCTGGGAGCGGGGTCTTCGCGTATGCACGGCCGGGCACGCCGCCGGAGCGCCGACCGGGCGCCGGCCGGGAACTGCCACACAGGGGCCCCGCGTCGATGCCGCCCCCGCCCCGCAGGCGAGCGCCCGTCAGGCCCCGGCTGCCGGGCATGTTTTTGCGCGGTCAGGCGGAGGTGCGCTTTCTGGCGGGGGCCTTCTTGGCCGGGGTCTTCTTGGCGGCCGTCGCGGCCTTCTTGGCGGTCGTCGTGGTCTTCTTCGCCGCCGTCGTCTTCTTCGCGCCGGCCGTGGACGCGGTCTTCTTGGCGGCCGTCTTCTTCGCCGGGGCCGCCTTCTTCTTGCGGGCGTTCAGCTCCGTGACCTTGGCGGGCTCCTTCTCACCGTCGGCCGGGGGCCCGGATTCGCCGCGGGAGCTCTTGGCGGCGCGGACGCTGTTCTCCAGGGCCGCCATCAGGTCGAGGACCTGGGCGTCACCGCCGGCCTTGGTCTCCGCCACCGGGGAAAGTGCGTCCCCGCTCTCGGACTTGGCCGCGATCAGCTCTTCGACGGCTTCGCGGTAGTCGTCGTGCAGCGTGGAGATCTCGACCTCGCCGAGGGTGTCCATCAGGGCGTCGGCCAGGTCGAGTTCGGCGTCGCGGACGGTGACGTTGCCCTCAGGGGCGATGCCCTCGGGCCGGCGGATCTCGTCCGGCCAGAGCAGGCCGTGCATGGCGATCACGTCGTCGACCACACGGAGCATGCCGAGGCGCTCACGGCCGCGGAGGGCGAACTTGGCGATCGCGACCTTGCGGCTGCGGGCGAGTGCCTCGCGCAGCAGGGTGTACGGCTTGGCCGCCGGGACCCCGTTGGCGGCGAGGTAGTACGCCTGGTCCATCTGGAGCGGGTCGATCGAGGCCAGCGGCACGAAGGCGACGATCTCGATCGTGCGGGCGGTGGGGAGCGGGAGTGCGGCCAGGTCGTCGTCCGTGATGGGGATGATCGAGCCGTCGGCGTCCTCGTACCCCTTGCCGATCTCCGCGCTCTGCACCTCCTCCCCGTCCAGCTCGCAGACCTTGCGGTAGCGCACCCGGCCGCCGTCCGCGGTGTGGATCTGGCGGAACGAGATCGAGTGGTTCTCGGTCGCGTTGAACAGCTTGATGGGGATGCTGACCAGGCCGAAGGAGATGGCACCGTTCCAGATCGATCTCATGCCTGTGTTCCCTTTCGGTGGGATTCTTATGCTATGTCGCCCATGACGGAGGTGGAGGGTCGGAAGCTGGCCCTCAGCAATCTGGACAAGGTGCTCTACCCGGCCACCGGGACCACGAAGGGGGAGGTGCTCCACTACGTCGCGACGACGGCGGGGGCGCTGCTCGCCCATGTGCACGACCGGCCGATGTCCTTCCTGCGGTTCCCGGACGGGGTGGAGGGCGAGAGGTTCTTCGCGAAGAATCCGCCGCCCGGCAAGCCCGCCTGGGTGAAAACGATGGAGGTGCGGCGCTCGGAGGGGGTCGTGGCGCGGCAGGTGCTGGTGGCCGATCTGTCCACGCTGATGTGGGCGGCGAACCTGGTGGTGGAGTTCCACGTTCCGCAGTGGCGTGCGGAGAGTCCGGGGGTGGCGGACCGGCTCGTTCTCGATCTGGATCCCGGGGAGCCGGCGACGGTGGTGGAATGCTGCGCGGTGGCCTTGTGGCTGCGGGAACGGCTGGCGGCCGACGGCCTCGGCGCCTGGGTGAAGACCTCCGGGTCCAAGGGGCTGCATGTGCTGGTGCCGCTGGAGCCGACGCCGTCCGAGGAGGTGAGCGCGTACGCCAAGGCCCTCGCGGTGGAGGCGGAGGCGGAGCTTCCGGGGCTGGTGGTGCATCGGATGAAGCGGGCGCTGCGCGGCGGGAAGGTCTTCGTGGACTTCAGCCAGAACTCGGCCGCCAAGACGACCGCCGCCCCCTACACCCTCAGGGCCAGGCGCGAGCCGACCGTTTCCACGCCGGTGACCTGGGAGGAGGTGGCGGACGCCGTGCGGCGGAGCGGCTCCGGCGCGGGGGGTGGCTCCGGCCCGGGGGGCTCCGGCGCGGGGGGTGGCTCGCTGGTCTTCCGGGTGGAGGACATCGCGGTACGGCTGGAGCGGTACGGGGATCTGCTCGGGCCCCTGCTCAATCCGAACCGGGCGGGGGCCCTGCCGAGGGGCCGGGGGTGAGGGGTCCGGGATGTGGCTGGAGGTGCCGTTGCCGTTGCTGGTGCTGGTGCTGGTGCTGGTGCCGTTAGGCGTGCAGCCAGGTGCGGCGGTTGCGGGCGGACGCGTAGAGGGACTCGATGTCGGCCGGTTTGAGTACGCCACCCAGGTGAACCAGGGCCTCCCCCGTTCCGCCTTCTCGCAGCAGGAGTACGTCGTCGGGCGCCGGCCCGCCTTCGATGTGCGGGGTGCCCGCCACGGCGAGGGCCGGACGGACGGCCGTGGCGAGGGCGAGTGAGGCGCGTTCGGCATCGAGGGCGGCACGGCGCAGGGGGGCCGCCGCGGCGGGGGCGGCCGGGTGGAAGCGGCGGCGGGCCGGGAGGGTGTGCACGGCGAGGACGCCCGCGGGGCCGATCAGGAGGTGGTCGAGATACATCCGCCCCGGGAGCGGTACGCAATGCAGGACGCGCCAGCCGGTGGGTCCCAGGGTGTCGAGTTCGTCGCCGATCCGCCGGAGGGCATCGAGGGTCTCGCGGCGGGGGTCGGGGCGAAAGCCGCGGAGATCGGCACGGAAGCGGCGGGGAAGCGACAGGGAGCGGCGGGCGTCGGACAGGAGGCGGCGGGACGGCGGGACCTCTTCCAGGGCGGCGTGCAGGGCCTCGCCGGGGCGGTTGGGGGCCAGGTCGTCGTCCGGGTGGAGGGAGAGCCTGACCAGGTCGGCGGGGGTGGGCACGGGCGGGGGCCCGACGGTGAGCGGGCGGGTCGCGTAGGGAGCGAGGGCGGCCAGGACCTGGTCGCGGCGGGCCTCGGCGAGGAGGCTCACCCGGCCGGTGTCGCGGTCGTACCAGGCAAGGGTGCGGCCGGAGGCGAGGCTGACGTAGAGGCGGGGGCCCTCGGGGCCGTGGCTCGGTGTGACGCGTAGTGGTTTCATCAGGCATCACCCCCTGCCTGCCATGGGAACAGGTGCAAGGCCCGGGGGCAACAAGTGAGGTGATATGGAAGGGAGTTGGCTGTTTCTCACCCGGCGGCCGCCTCCTGCTCGCCGCTCCCGTCCCGGTGCACTGCGGCGGCCGGAGGCCTGGACGGGAACCAGGGAAGGGGCGTCGCACGTTGCACCGGTACGGTCTGGCAATCGGGGGCTCCCAATGATCATTTTTGGCACCAAGGGCTACGTGTACCAGCTGGCGATGCTGATGCTCCTCTGCGGGCAGTGCGGCAATCCGGCGGCCCATTCGCTGCGCAAACGCGTCACGAAGTTCACGCTGTTCTTCATTCCGCTCTTCCCTGTCTCGACGAAGTACGTCACGCAGTGCACGTTCTGCGGGGCGGAGCGGCGGGTCGAGCAGGCGGAGGCGGAACGGCTCCAGGCTCAGGGCGGCCAGGGCGGCCAGGGCGGAAACCCGGCGTACGGGCAGGGGGACGCGGGGATGCCTCAGCAGCAGAATCCGTACCAGTAACGGGGTGTGCGGGGCTTCCGCGTGAGCGGTGATACTCCGCGACAGCGGACATTGGGCATTCGTCGTATGAGTACGGCGGTCAGTCGCGGGGTCGCACAGCGGTCCCGCGGCCGGATGCGTGCCGGCGTCCGCGTGTCCGCGCTCGCCGCCGCATCCCTCGTCGCGCTCCGCATCCCCCCTCGTCGCACTCGGGGGCGGACCCATCCGGTCGCCGAGGAGACGGAACCCGGCCGGCACCGGGGGCCGGTCGAGCCGGACGGGAAGGGGGCGGCGATCCTGGTGGCGCCCCGCGAAACCATCCGGGATCCGGGCCCCTCAAGACTCACCAAGTGGACAAAAAGGAATACCGCCCCAATAAGGTCTATAGAATGACCGGCCGCCCGGAGCTGCTCCCTCGCGCCTGTGGGGACCCGATCCGTGGCGGCCATCGCTCCGACAACATCATCTTCTTCGCCGGCCTCGTGCAGTACTCGTGTACGCGTGCAGCAGGGGCAGGCAGGGAGGGGAGTACGTGTACCGCCGCCGACCCGTGAGAGGTGGGGGGCGCCGGGGAACGGTCCGAAGACCGGAGCCGGGCGCCCGGCTCAGCCATGCCCCGGGGGCGGCGGCCGACGGGAGCCCGCGCGGGGCAGGTCTGCGGGCCCGGGTCGCCGGAGCCGTCGCGCTGGTCGCCCTGCTCTCCTGGACCGTGGCCGGCTGCGGCTCGGCGGGCCAGCTCAAGGGCGCGGGGGCGGCTCCCACGGCGGCCGGCCCGGTGCGGCTGTGGCCCAGCCTGCCGCCCGCCAAGGTGCCGGGTACGGACCTGGGGGTGGCCGAGACCGAGACGGCCAAGGGGATCAAGCTGCCGGACGGCGATGTGCGCAAGGCCGATCCGGTCGCGGTGGTCAAGGCGGAGGCGGCCGCGCACCCCGACACCTTCAGCGGGCCGGACGGGCTGTATGCGCAGACCGTGGCCCGGCTGGGCAGCTGCACGGCGAAGCCCGCCCAGTGCCCGGTGCTCCCGCCGTACTACCGCGATCTGACCGGGGACGGCAGGGACGAGCTGATCATCGGCATCACGATGCCGGAGGGCCAGCTGGCGATCCGCGCCTATCTCGCCGAGAAGGGCGGGCTGACCCGGATCATGGGCACGTCGGAAGCGGTGATCAGCGTGGCGTTCGCGGGCAAGGACCTGGTGCTGACGGTGCCTTCGGGGATCTCCGACTACGAGTACCGGACGGCCTGGACCTGGGACGCCCGCCAGCACGCGATGCTCGCCACCCAGGACCAGATCGTGCACACGGGCCCGGGGCGGGGAACCCCTCGCCCGGGAGTGGGCCCGGGCCCGTGGCACGAACACGGGGACGGTACGGGACCCGGCACGGGCTCGGGTACGGGCCCCGGAACCGGCTCCGGTACGGGACCGGGCACGGGTCCCGGCACGGGCCTGGGCCAGGGGCCCACCGCAGTGCCGGGGCACGGCCCGCGTCCCGGCCAGAACAAGGCGCGCCGCAACGGCCGCGGTGCCAAGCCCGACACCGGCCCGCAGACCGGCCGGGGCAGGGGCGGCCGACCCGACACCGACCGCGACGCCGCACCCCGCTCCGGCGCGGGGCGGCACACCGAACCGGGACAGGGCGGCGGGGGCAGTGGCCGGGGCTGGAGCCGGGACGGCTCCGGGCCGGGCTCCGGGAAGGGGCTCGGCCAGGGCGCCGGGAGGAGGTTCGGCTCGGGGAAGGGGCTCGGTTCCGGAAAGGGGCTGGGCTCCGGGCGAGGGTTCGAATACGGGAACGGGCTCGGCTCCGGGCGAGGGAACGGCTCCGGGAAGGGGCTCAGCTCGGGCTCCGCAGAGGGGCTCGGCCTCGGGAAGGGGCTCAGCTCGGGCTCCGGGACGGGGCTCGGGCTCAGGAAGGGGCTCAGCTCGGGCTCCGCGGAGGGGCTCGGCCTCGGGAAGGGGCTCAGCTTCCGAAAGGGGCTCGGCCTCGGCCGGCGCCCCGGCGCATGGGGGCTCCCCGGTCAGGGGGTTCCCGAAGCCCGCCCCCCAGGCCTCTTCCGCGGGAAGGGATGGGGGACGTGAAGCGGGTGCGGGCACGGTTGCGGTTTCCCGCTTGGACCGCCTCGCTGACCTGGAAGGCGCTGGCCTTCCTCACGGTGATGTGCTGCGCGCTCGCCTTCTTCCTCGGCGCCCTGGTGCACGTCTCCGTCACCCATCAGACCGTCGAGCAGGCCCGCGAGAAGGCACTCGACAAGCTGGACCGGGCCACTGTGGCGTACGAGGCCGGTGAGGCGCTGCCGCCCGATGCCGGGCTGGACCTGCCCGGCCTGCCCGCCTCGCTGCGTGACCTCGCCCTCAAGGGCAAGCGCGGCACCCTGGTCGAGAACGACCTGGAGGGACGTCCCCGGATGTGGGCCGCTCGCCCCGCCGACGGGCGGGCGCTCACCGTCGCGCTCGACTACCGGCAGAGCGTGGAGACGATCGTCGGGCTGGACCGGGCGATCATCGGTTCGTCGGTGCTGGCCATCGGCGCGACCCTGCTGGTCGGCGCGTTCGCCGTCACCCGGGTCACCCGCCGGCTGCACCAGACCGCCCGGGTCGCCCGCCGGATCGGTGCGGGCGATCTCGATGCCCGGGTGAACGACCCCCGCAATCAGGACCCCGGACGCCACCAGGACGAGGTGGCCACCGTCTCCGGCGCCCTGGACACCATGGCCGGGACCCTCCAGGGCAAGCTGCTCAGCGAGCAGCGGTTCACCGCCGACGTCGCCCATGAACTGCGCACTCCGCTGACCGGGCTGACCGCCGCCGCCGAGTTGCTGCCGCCGGGACGGCCTTCGGAGATGGTGCAGGACAGGGTGGCCGCGCTGCGGCGGCTGACCGAGGACCTGCTGGAGATCTCCCGGCTCGACTCGGGCTACGAACAGGTGGAGCTGGATGTGCACCAGCTCGGACCGCTGGCCGAGCGGGCGGTACGCGGAGTGGACGCGGGCCGCGCCAGTAGTACCGGGGCAACGTCGGGCCCGACCGGAAGCCGCGGCTCCGGCACGGCGACGGGCCCGGGCACGCGCACGGGCCCCGGCACCCCAGCCCCCACCTCCGCGCCCACCCCCGCTCCCACTGCCACCGAGGTCCAGGTCGTCCGGAGCGTCGGCATCGAGACCGACAAGCGGCGCCTGGAACGCGTGCTCGGCAATCTCGTCGCCAATGCGCACAAGCACGGCCGGGCCCCGGTGGTGGTGACGGTGGACGGCCCCGTGATCACCGTGCGTGACCACGGCGACGGCTATCCGGCGTACCTGGTGGAGCACGGCCCGCAGCGTTTCCGTACCGAGGCCGGTGGCAGCAAGGGGGGCCACGGACTCGGCCTGACCATCGCGGTCGGTCAGGCCGAGGCGATCGGGGCGCGGTTGACGTTCCGGAACGACCCGGCGGCAGGCGCGGTGGCAACCCTTGTCCTGCCCGGGCACGAAAGCGGGGAGGATCGCGCCCACCGATCCCGACATAGCCACACAAAGTGACACATTGCGATCAATAAGTAGCGATCCTAGGGTGGATCACGCGAGTTGAGGGCTGCGTTCCGCACCGGGGCGCCACCCCTCCTCCCTAGGAGGCAGCATGCTCACGCTCAAGAAGACCGCCCTGTACATAGCCGCAGGGGCTCTGACCGCCACCCTCGCCACCACCCCCGCCTTCGCCGAATCCGACCCGGATTCCGGGCCCGGCTCCGGAGCCGGATTCGCAACCGGCACGGCGAGCGCGTCCGAGGCGGACTCCGTCGACACCGCGACCGCTGCCCACCCCCGCTACACCCAGGGCCGCGTCACCGCCAAGTCCGGCCTCAGGCTGCGCGACAAGCCCACCCGCAGCAGCCGCATCATCCGCACCGAGCCCTACGGCGCCACGGTGCACATCTTCTGCAAGACCACCGGCGACCACGTCGGGAACAACAACCACTGGTACCTGCTCACCGACGGCACCTGGGCCTGGGGCTCCGCGCAGTACATCGTGCCCAAGCGCGGCCACAACCCGCGCTGGTGCTGACCCGCACCCCGTACAGCACACCGGACCACCGGACCGGGCCACGGGTCGGACCACTCGCCCGCACCCCCGGCCCCGCACCACACACTGCGCGAGGGGGCGGCGGCGTCCGCGATGACGCCCCGCCCCCTCGGTGACATTTACGGACATTAACCCCAAAGGCTTGCTAGTTTTCCGGGCATGACGGACGCGCCCCCACCCGAACTCCGCCTCCCCAAGCGACGCGGCGTAGAGCTCTCGCTCCTCGTCGGCGCCGTCCTCATCGCCGTGCTCGGGTACATCGCCACCGGCGTCGGCAAGACCGGCACCGCCCCGCCCGACGCCCTGCGGTACGGCGCGGGCCTGGGCGTTCTCGCGATCCTGGCGCACTGCGCGGTCCGTTTCCGCGCCCCGTACGCCGACCCCCTGCTGCTCCCCATCGCCGTACTCCTGAACGGCATCGGCCTCGTCCTGATCTACCGGCTCGACCTCGAAACCCCGCACGACCGGGCCGCGTTCACCCAGCTGACCTGGTCGACGCTCGGGGTCGGGCTGTTCATCGCGGCCGTCGTCCTGCTGCGCGACCACCGGATCCTCCAGCGGTACGCCTACCTGTCCTGCGCCGCGGCCCTCGTCCTGATGGTGGTCCCGATCTTCTTCCCGGCCGTCAACGGTGCGAAGATCTGGATCCGGTTCGGCGGACTCTCCTTCCAGCCGGGCGAGTTCGCGAAGATCCTGCTCGCGGTGTTCTTCGCCGCGTATCTCGCCGCCAACCGCAACGCGCTCGCCTACACCGGCCGTACCTTCCTCTTCAAGCGCCTCCAGCTGCCCACCGGCCGGGTGCTCGGCCCCATCGTCGCGATCTGGCTGCTGAGCGTGGGCGTGCTGATCCTGGAGCGGGACCTGGGCACCTCGCTCCTCTTCTTCGGACTCTTCGTGATCATGCTGTACGTCGCGACAGGGCGGACCGGGTGGATCGCGGTGGGGCTGCTGCTCGCGGCCGTCGGCGCGTACGCGGTCGGCTCGCTGGAGCCGCACGTGCACGGCCGGGTGACGGACTGGCTGCACCCCTTCGCCTCCATCGAGGCGGGCGAAGGACCGGGCCAACTCGCCCAGTCGCTCTTCGCGTTCGCCGCAGGCGGCATCCTCGGTACCGGTCTTGGCCTGGGCCACTCCATCCTCATCGGCTTCGCCGCCAAGTCGGACTTCATCCTCGCCACGGCGGGCGAGGAGCTCGGGCTCTCCGGGCTGACCGCGATCTTCCTGCTGTACGCGCTGCTGGTCGCGCGGGGATACCGGGCGGGCCTCTCGCTGCGGGACCCGTTCGGGCGGCTGCTCGCGATCGGGCTGGCATCGATTGTGGCGCTCCAGGTGTTCGTGATCGCGGGCGGGGTGATGGGGCTGATCCCGCTGACGGGCATGGCGATGCCCTTCCTAGCGCAGGGCGGGTCCTCGGTGGTGACGAACTGGATCATCGTGGCGCTGCTGATCCGGGTGAGCGATTCGGCGCGAAGACCCCGGCCGACGACGGTGGAGACGGGCCAGATCGCGGCGGTGAGGGTGCCGTGATCCCCTACATCCGCCGGGCCGCCGCCTGCTGCCTGCTCCTGCTGGTCGCCCTGCTGCTCAACGCGGTCCGCGTGCAGGTCATCCAGGCCGAGTCGCTGGACGACAACCCGGCCAACCGCCGCAAGAACATCGTCCGTTACGACCAGCCGCGCGGGGACATCCTGGTCGGGGGGAAACCGGTCACCGGGTCCAAGGACACCGGCGAGCAGCTCCGTTACGAACGGACATACACCCAGGGGCCGTTGTACGCTCCGGTCACCGGTTACGCCTCGCAGACGTACGGCACCGCCTTCATCGAGGCGGCCGAGGACGAGGTGCTCTCCGGCACCGATCCGATGCTCGCCCCGCTCCCCCTGTGGAACGAGATCACCCGCTCCCAGCAGCCGGGAGGCCAGGTCGCGACCACCCTGAACGCGGCCGCTCAGCGGGCGGCGTACGAGGGTCTGGGCGGGCGGCGCGGTGCGGTCGCGGCCATCGAGCCCTCCACGGGCCGCGTCCTCGCGCTGGTGAGCAGCCCCTCGTACGATCCGGGGCAGCTGTCGGGTACGGGCAAGCCGGTCACGGACGCCTGGGCGCGGCTGAACGCCTCGCGCAGTCAGCCGATGCTCAACCGGGCGATCCGGCAGACGTACCCGCCGGGTTCCACTTTCAAGATCGTGACGGCCGCCGCCGCGCTGGACGAGGGGGTCGTGACGGATGTGGACGCGCCGACGAAGACCCCGGACCCCTACCTGCTGCCCGGCACCCGCACCTCGCTGCCGAACGAGGCCAGGGGCTGTGAGAACGCCTCGCTGGCGGATGCGATCCGGGTGTCCTGCAACACCGTGATGGCCAAGCTGGGCGTGACGGTGGGGCTGGACGCGATGGCCGGAGCGGCGGAACGGTTCGGCTTCAACGACAAGAAGATCAGAATTCCGTCGCCGGTGTCGGCGAGCAATTTCGACACGGACATGAGCCCCGACCAGCTGGCACTGTCCTCGATCGGCCAGTTCAACACAAGGGCGACGCCGTTGCAGATGGCGATGGTCGCGGCGGCGGTGGCGAACGGCGGCGACCTCAACAGGCCGCGCCTGGTGGAGAGTACGTCGACGAGGTCGGGCGGCTTCGTATCGCAGACGGCCACCCGTTCCTACCAGCAGGCGATGAATCCGGCGACGGCGATGCAGCTCCAGCGGATGATGGTCGAGGTCGTCGAGAAGGGCTCGGGCGGCAACGCGGCGATCCCGGGCATGACGGTCGGGGGCAAGACGGGCACGGCGCAGCACGGGGTGGGCAACTCCGGCATCCCGTACGCCTGGTTCATCTCCTGGGCGCAGCGTCCTGACGCCGGGCAGGCGGGGGTGGCCGTCGCGGTGGTGGTGGAGGACTCGCAGGCACGCCGCGGGGACATCACCGGCGGCGGGCTCGCCGCGCCGGTCGCCAGGTCCGTGATGCAGGCTGTGCTGGGGCCCTGAGTGGCCGGCGGGGAGGAGAGGAATGAGCGGGGAACGGGTGTCGGTGGAGGATTCGCTGGCCCGGATCGCGGCGGCGGATCCGGAGCTGTGTGCCTTCGTGGAGGTGTGGGAGCGGTCGGCGCGGGAGTGCACACCCGCTCCTCAACTGCCGCTCGCGGGGGTGCCGTTCGCGGTCAAGGGGACCTCTGGGGTACGTTCCTTCGCCGCGCGGCGGCTGATCGCGGCGGGGGCGGTGCCGGTGGGCTCCACGTCGGTGCCGGGCCCCGGAACGTACTGGCAGACCTGGGGCATGGGGGCCGGGGGCCGCACCCGTAACCCGTACCGCCCCGACCGCACGCCGGGCGGGTCATCGGCGGGTTCGGCGGTGGCGGTCGCCGCGGGGATGGTGCCGCTGGCCACGGGGAGCGACGGGGCGGGGTCGGTACGGATCCCGGCGGCCTGGTGCGGGGTGTTCGGGCTGCGCACGACGCGGGGCCTGCTCCCGTCGCCGGACCGTACGGGCCTGGCGACGGCGGGGGTGCTGGGCCGGTCGGCGGCGGAGCTGGAGAGGTATCTGGGGTGCGTGGTGGACGGGTACAGACCGGTGGCGGCCGGGCCTGCACGCGCGGTGTGGTCGGCCGACCTCGGTTTCGCGGCGGGGCCCGCGCTCGACCCGGAGGTGGTCGCGGTGGCACGGGCCGCGGCGGAACGCATCCTGACGCTGGAGGAACCCCCGCAGGGATTCGCCCTGCTGGACCCGCAGGACGAGTGGTTCGCGATCCGGGGCGGAGCCCGGCCGGGAGCGGTGGCGGCGGAGAACACGGCCCGCCTCGACCACCTCTTCTCCCGCACCTCGCTGCTGGCCACGCCGACGGCCCCCTTCCCCCCGCACGGCCACGACGGACCCGGCGGCCGCTTTTCGACCGCGCTGACCTGGGCGTTCAACGTCAGCGGCCATCCGGCGGTGAGTATTCCGGCGGGATTCACCGCGGACGGGTGCCCGGTGGGGCTGCAGCTCGTCTCGGAGTTCGGATCGGAAGCACTGCTGGCGCGGGTGGCGGCTAGCGTGCCGCCATGGCCGATACCTCGTTCGAACTCGCGCAAGTAAACATATCCCGACTCAGATTTCCTCTGGACTCACCGGAGTTGAAGGACTTCGTGGACGCACTGGAGCCCGTGAACGCGACCGCCGACGCGGCGGACGGCTTCGTCTGGCGGCTCCAGACGGACGGCGGTGACGCCACCGAACTGCGGGTCTTCGGCGACGACTGGCTCATCATCAATCTGACCGTGTGGCGCGACGTCGACGCACTGAAGGCGTTCATGTACGCCGGCCGCCACCGCGAGCTGCTGAAGCGCCGCAACGAGTGGTTCGAGCGGGTGACGGAGGCGATGACGGCCCTGTGGTGGGTCCCGTCGGGACACCGCCCGACCGTGCAGGAGGCGGAGGGGCGACTGGTGCAGCTGCGTGAACACGGCCCCACAGAGCGGGCGTTCACGCTGATGACGGTCTTCCCGGCGGGATAGCGAGGGGGGCGGGGGGGCTGCGGACGACACCCCCCGTCCGTGCCACCAGATACTCAACGGCGCCGGTTGGCGGCGGTCAGATCGATGTCGACAGGGAACGGGACGGACAGCTTCAGGCGGTCGTGGAAGATCCCGGCGGCGCCGTAGGCGCGCGTCGCCGGGTCGAGTTCGTAGACGTAGACGACGGGCAGGCCGTGGTTCTCCTCGACGCGCCAGAAATGGGGAATGCCAGCGGCGGCGTACTTGCGGGGTTTCACCTCGCGGTCCCGTACGGCGGACTCCGTGGACACGATCTCGACGGCCAGCACCATATGTGCGGGGTCGTACCAGGTCTGCGACGGCCCCGTGCGCGCCTCGTGCGGGACCAGCATGAGGTCGGGCTCGGGGCGGTCCCGCTCCGAGAGCTTCGTGGTCATTTCACGCACGACGTAGAGGTGCTCCGGCGCAAGATCCAGCAAGGCGTTCTCCAGCAGGCGCAAGGTGGCCATGTGGAAGTCAGTCTGCGGACTCATGAAAACGAGGCTCCCGTCGATCAACTCCGTGTGCGGAGGAAGGTTGGGAAGCCGGTCGAGATCGTCAGCCGTCCACCCGCCGGCAGGCGGACGGGCCCACTCGTAGTCCTCGTCCAGCCCGTACTCGCGTGCGGCGCTCATGATTGCTCCCATGGGGCGGAGTCTGTCCGACACGGAAAGCCTACCCAGCGTGGTTGCCGAAGCGCCCCTCCTACGAGTGAGTGGCGCGCCAGCATTGACGCCATCCTTCGCCCACGGCCCGTCGTGGCAGCGGAAAAAGGGACAGCCGCCTTTCCCCGAAGGCGTCACCGAGGGCAAGGGCTTCGAGCCTGTCGCGGGCGGCCTTCGCGTGGACCGCAGCGGCCGGTTCGGCTGCCCCGGGGGTCGAGGAGGTGTACATCCATTATGGGTCGGGGGGCGGGCAGATTCCGTCCTTCACGGGGATGATCTTCACCTCCCTTCCCGCCCCTACCGTGGGGGCATGACGGATCCCCATCTCCCGCTCCACGTGCGCGACCACGGCGGCGAAGGCCAGCCGGTACTCCTCCTCCACGGCGCCGGCCGCTCGCACGCCGACTGGGACGACACCCTGCCGTTCCTCCTCCCCCACCACCGGGTCCTCGCGGCGGACCTGCCCGGACACGGGGGCTCTCCTGCCGACCCCGGCGGCTGGTCGTTCGAAGCCACCGCCGAAGCGATCGACGCGACGCTCCAGGCGCACGGGGCGCCGGACGCGATACCCGTCGGCCACTCCCTCGGCGGCATGGTCGCCGCCCACCTCGCCGCGACCCGGTCCGGCACCCCGGCCGCCGTCGATCTGGACGGCTTCTGGTGGGGCCGGGCGGGGAGCGAGGAGGACAGGGCCCGGGTCGGCGAGATCGTACGGGGGTCGGCGGGGGCCGTCGCACCCGCCGAGCACATCTCCCAACAGGCCGCCTACGCGTCTCTGTTCGGGGTCACGCCCGAGCGCGCCGAACGCACCGCCCGGGCCGCCGCGCGGCAACTCCCCGACGGGCGTTGGCAGACGCTGCCGGAGCGGGACACCGCCCTCGCGATGTATGACGCACTGGACGCGCTGGACCTCTTCGCCCTGTTCCGTGCGGCTGGGTGCCCACTGCTCCTCGTCCGCGCCGAGCGGGCGCAGCCGCCGGGCCCGCCCGGAATGGAGTGGTTCGACGCGTTCCTCGCGGAGCACGGAGTGGGGCTGACACGCGACCTCGCCGAGCTGCTCGCGGACCGGCCGGAGACCGTCACCGTACGCGGCCTCGACGCCACGCACGCGATGCTGCTGGAGGAGCCGGAGGCGGTGGCGGGGCTGGTGGTGCGGTTCCTCGCGGAGTGACCGTGGGACGGGCCGCCCCTGCCTCGGGCGGGTGGCCCGTCTCCCCCAAGTCAGGACGTACGGGGTGCCTCAGCCGGCCCGAGATGTCGTACGCCAGTTGACGGACGCCCTCGGGGACGCGCTCCGGATCGCCGATTGCCGTCGCAGGTGGCTGGACCGGCCGGAAGGGCCTCTCCTCGCCGCCGTCCGCACCGCCCACCCGCACTCCCCCGGCCGGGTGGCCCTGCTCGGCCTGCCCGGCACGGACCTCGCTTCGACACCGGCGGCCCGCCGTCACGTACGGACGACCGCCCGCGCCCGGGGCGTGCCTGTCGATGTCCTCGACTCGCTGGAGACGGTGACGGGTGCGCTTGTCGCCAACGCACTGGAGCACGGCGACAGCGCGGAGTTGGCGGTGACGCTGGGGGGGGCGGCCGGGTGGTGGTCGGGGTGACCGACGAAGGGCGGACGCCGCCGCGTTCGTCTCCGTACGGGCGGCCCCCGGGCCCGAGCAGGAACACGGGCGGGGGCTGCTGATCACCGAGGCGCTCGCCGACCGGTGGGGCGAGCAGCGGACGCCCGGCGGGCGTACCGTCTGGGCGGAGTTCCGCACGGAGGGCCTGGCGGGGGCTGGACGGCCCTGAACCGTTCGGCTGCCCGCACCGGACCCGGGCGGCCCTAAACCGTTCCGCCGTCCGCGATGGCGCCGCGTACCTCCGCGACCCGCTCCGCCTCCTCCGCCGCGAACCGTTCGCGGTCCAGTTGCTCCGCGATCTCCTCGTCCTGGCTCATCAGCAGGTCCAGGTTGGAGTTCCCCATCTCGAAGACGCCCATGTCGACGTACGCCTGTTGCAGCCGTTCGCCCCAGAGACCGATGTCCTTCACGCACGGCACGATCCGGCTGAACAGCAGCTGGCGGAACAGGTGCAGGAACTCGGACTGCTCGCTCAGTTCCTCCGCCTCCTGCTTGGGGATGCCGAAGTTCTCCAGGACCTCGATCCCGCGCAGCCGGTCCCGCATCAGGTAGCAGCCCTCGATGACGAAGTCCTCGCGCTCCTTGCGTTCCACGTCCGTGAGCTGTTTGTAGTAGTCGCGCAGAGCCATGCGGCCGAAGGCCACGTGACGGGCCTCGTCCTGCATGATGTACGCGAGGATCTGTTTCGGCAGCGGCTTGTTGGTGGTGTCGCGGATCATGCCGAAGGCCGCGAGGGCGAGGCCTTCGATGAGGACCTGCATGCCGAGGTAGGGCATGTCCCAGCGGGAGTCGCGCAGGGTGTCGCCGAGGAGTCCCTGGAGGCTGTCGTTGACGGGGTAGAGCATGCCGAGCTTCTCGTGCAGGAAGCGGCTGTAGATCTCGGCGTGGCGGGCCTCGTCCATGGTCTGGGTGGCGGAGTAGAACTTGGCGTCCAGGTCCGGGACCGATTCGACGATGCGGGCGGCGCAGATCATGGCGCCCTGTTCGCCGTGCAGGAACTGGCTGAACTGCCACGCCGTGTAGTGCCGGCGCAGCTCACCCTTGTCCTTCTCGGTCATTTTGGCCCAGTGCCGGGTGCCGTAGAGGTTGAGTGCCTCGTCGGGGGTGCCGAGCGGGTCCATCGGGTCGACCTCGGCGGACCAGTCGATCCGGGTGGCGCCGTCCCACTGTTTGTCCTTGCCCTTCTGGTAGAGCGCGAGGAGGCGTTCGCGGCCTTCGTCGTACTCCCAGCTGAACCGGGCCGCCCCGGTGGCGGGCACCTGCCAGATCGGTTCTTCCGGGCTTTTCGTGTAGAGCTCGTGCGTCGACATCCGCGACCCCTCTGCCTCTTCAACAGCCGTTCCGTCCGGCGGTAGTTCGCAGGCTCACACGTGGGTGGACGGGTGGTCAACAAGTGCCGCACAGGGGATTGACGCGCTTGCTGACAAGGAGTCTCATAAGAAGTGACCCCCGGTAACCCCATGGGGCACGGCCGCGACAGCCGCATGCCCAGGCTTCCGGGCAACCCGGTATCCCCACACACGAGGTGCACCGAAGATGACGACCGCGCCGACCAGGACGACCGAGCCGAGCGAGACCGACTTCACCGCCCTCCGCGACGCACTCGGGATGCTCAAGGACCGCGAGCAGGTGGCGAAGCGGCTGCTGGAGTCCTCCGCCAAGCACTCCTTCGACCCGGACAAGGAACTCGACTGGGACGCCCCGGAGGACGAGGGCAAGTGGTACTGGCCGCCGGAGCTGGTCTCCCTCTACGACACCCCGCTGTGGAAGAAGATGCCGGAGGACCAGCGGATGGAGCTGGCCCGGCACGAGGCGGCGGCCATCGCGTCGCTCGGCATCTGGTTCGAGATCATCCTGATGCAGCTGCTGGTGCGGCACATCTACGACAAGTCGGTGACCAGCAACCACGTGCGGTACGCGCTCACCGAGATAGCGGACGAATGCCGGCACTCGATGATGTTCGCCAGGATGATCGAGAAGGGCGGCGCCCCGAACTACCCGGTGCCGCGCGTCTACCACAACCTCGCCCGCGTCCTGAAGACCGTCTCCACCACGCCCGGCTCCTTCGCGGCCACGCTACTCGGCGAGGAGATCCTCGACTGGATGCAGCGGCTGACCTTCCCCGACGAGCGCGTCCAGACCCTGGTGCGCGGCGTGACGCGCATCCACGTCGTCGAGGAGGCGCGCCATGTCCGGTACGCCCGTGAGGAGTTGCGCCGCCAGATGATCACCGCGCCGCGCTGGGAGCGGGAGTTCACCCGGCTGAGCAGCGGGGAGGCCGCCCGGGTCTTCTCCACCTGCTTCATCAACCCCAAGGCGTACGAGAACGTCGGCCTGGACCGCCGTGAGGCGATCGCCCAGGTGAAGGCGAGCGGCCATCGGGCCGAGGTGATGCAGAGCGGGGCGAAGCGGCTGACGGACTTCCTGGACGACATCGGCGTCCTGCGCGGGCCCGGCCGCAGGCTGTGGGTCAAGTCGGGCCTGTTGGCACGCTGAGGGTCGTGCACCACCCGCCGGGGCGGCCGAGGAGCCGGCCCGGCGGGCTGTTCCCGTCCTCTCCCGGCGCGCGGTGCGTGCTCCCGGCGCGGCGATAGCACTGGCCGTGCTGTGACACTGGGACCGTGAGAAGCGAAAAGACCCTCTTCGTCGGCGGGCCGCTGGACGGTCAGGTGCTGTCCGTGCTGACCGGCCCGACCGGCAACCCCCCGAAGTGGTACGAGGTCCCGGTGCCGGACGCGGCGGGCGCCCCCGCGACCGTCCATGCCTACACGCGCGCGCCCCTCGGCCACACCAAGCGCCTCGGGCTCCAGCGCGGCTGGAAGTACGTGTACGTCCCCGAGGGCCGTGAGCCGTGGAGCCCGAAGTGGCCGTGGACCAAGTCCACCCGCCACGCCGGGGGCAGCCCCACTTCGACCGGTACGAATGACTGAACTGCGCCGTTGCGCCCACCCGAGGGGTGGCGTCCGCCCCGCGCCCGCACCATCGGGCTGAGCCGGGCCTCCTGCCCGGCCCGGCAGCGGAGGTGACGGTATGTCAGGGAGATTCACGACCGCGGTGGCCGTGGCGGCGGCAGCGGTGGTGCTGGCCGCGACGGGAAGCGCGACGGCGGCACCCCCCGACCCGGACCCCACGGACTCCGCTCTGGAGACCGGTACCGGGGCCGACCTCGGTGCCGGAACCGGCCTCGGCACCGGCACGGACGACTCCGGCAGCGGTGCCGACGACCTCGACCCCGGTACCGACGACCTGGACACCGACACCGGCCTCGGCACCGGCACCCCCCGCATCGGCAAGCTCCTCACCGACCTCCAGCGCCTCTACCGGGAGGCCGAGGAGGCCACCGAGACCTTCAACGGCACCGAGGAGAAGCTGAAGACCCAGCGCGCCGAGGTCCGCCGCCTGTCCGCCGACCTGGGAAAGGTCCGGGAAACCCTCGCCGGCAACCGGCGCGCCGCCGGGCAGCTGGCCCGCGAGCAGTACAAGGGCCGCGGCGACTACGCGTACTCCTCCTTCGTGCGCCTGCTGACCTCCAGTGACCCCGAGCACGCGCTGACACACCACCACACCCTGCGCCGGGCAGGGGCGGCCCGCGCCCTCACGGTGGCCCGGCTGGAGAGCAGCGAGCGGCGGGCCGACGCGCTGGCCACCAAGGCGCGCGGCGCCCTCGACGTACAGCAGACCCTGGCCGCGAAGCAGAAGAAAGCACGCGACGCGGTCCAGGCGCGGCTGAAACAGGTCGAGGCGCTCCTGGCCTCCCTGTCGGCCACCGAGCTGGCGGAACTCGCCGGCCTGGAGGACCGTACGGCCGACCGTGCCCAGCAGGACCTTCTCGCATCCGGCGCCCTCGGTGCCGCCGGCCCCGGCGGCTCCCGTGCCTCCCGTGCTCCCTCCCGGGAGGGAGCACGGGCGCTCGCCTACGCGGCCCGTCAGATCGGCAAGCCCTACCTCTGGGGTGCCGAGGGTCCCGGCTCCTTCGACTGTTCGGGCCTCACCCAGCAGGCCTGGGCCGCGGCCGGCCGCAGCATCCCGCGCACCAGCCAGGAACAGTGGCGCCTGCTGCCGCGCGTCCCGCTGACCGCGCTCCGGCCCGGCGACCTGGTCGTCTACTTCCCCAAGGCCACCCATGTGGCGATCTACCTGGGCAACGGCCAAGTGGTCCAGGCCCCGCGCCCGGGCGCCCGCGTCAAGGTCTCCCCCCTCGCGGCCAATCCCGTGCTCGGTGCGGTCCGCCCCGACCCGCGACTGGCCCCGCTCCCCTCCTACGTACCGCCGGACCTGCCCGCGGAGCCCCACAGCACAACGGACGAGGCCGACTCCGACGCGGGCTACGCGTCGGAGTCGGCCCCCGAGTAGGACCGGCCCGTCCGGCACGGCTAACCGGCGGACGCCTGCGCCCCCGCCTCGGCCAGGTACGCCGACGTCTTCTCCGGCTCGTAGAAGAAGTTCTCAAAGTCCGCCGGGTCGTTGAAGCCGTTGGCGAAGCGGTCGGCGACGGGCGGGAGCTGTCCTGCCGCGCCGATCAGGTTCAGCACGTGCTCCGGCGGGACGCCGAGCATGGCGTTCGTCCACTTGGTGACGTGCTGGGCGGTGTTCCAGTAGCGGTCGAAAGTGGACTGCATCCAGGACTCGTCGAAGGCGGCGTCGCCGTGCGAGACGATCGAGTCCAGGTAGGAGGCCGCGCACTTGGAGGCCGAGTTGGAACCCTGGCCCGTGATCGGGTCGTTGGCGACGACGACGTCCGCGACGCCGAGTACCGCCCCGCCGCCCGGCAGGCGGCCGATCGGGTTGCGGACGGTGGGGGCGTAGCGGCCGGCCAGCGTGCCGCCCGCGTCGGTGAGCTCGACCTTGGTGGCCCTGGCGTACTCCCAGGGGGTGAACTTCTCCATCAGTTCCAGGGTCAGCGAGAGGTGCTCGGCCGGGTCCTTGATGCCCTTGAAGGCGTCGACGGGGCCGCCGGGGACGCCTTCCCAGAAGAGGATGTCCGCGCGGCCCGAGGTGGTCAGGGTGGGCATGACGAAGAGCTCGCCGACGCCGGGGACCAGGTTGCAGCGGACCGCTTCGAACTCCGGGTGCTCGGGGCGCGGGCCGAGACCGTGCACGTAGGAGACCGCCAGCGCGCGCTGCGGTGCGTCGTACGGGGAGCGGGAGGCGTCGCGGCCGAAGAGCTGGACCAGCTCGCCCTTGCCGGCCGAGACCATCACCAGGTCGTACGTACGGGAGAAGAAGTCCAGGTCGGAGACCGCCGCGCCGTGGATGACGAGCTGGCCGCCGCGCTGCGCGAAGCTGTCCATCCAGCCGGCCATTTTCACCCGCTGGTCGACGGACTGGGCGAAGCCGTCCAGCTTGCCGACCCAGTCGACCGCGCGAGTGGCGTCCGGGGCGGCGACCGACACGCCGACGCCCTCGATGCGCGGCGCCTGCGACTCCCAGAAGTTCAGCTGGAGGTCGCGTTCGTGCTGGAGCGCGGTGTGGAACATGCACTGCGTCGACATGACCCGGCCCGAGCGGATCTCGTCGGACGTGCGGTTGGACATCAGGGTGACTTCGTAGCCCTTGGACTGGAGGCCGAGGGCGAGCTGGAGGCCGGACTGACCGGCTCCGACTATGAGGATCTTCCGCATGGGGTGCGTGGCTCTTTCGTTCAACGAGGAGGGGGTTACGCGGGGGTGGCGTCCAGAGCGTGGCCGACCATGCCGAGCAGGGTCTCGACCACGGAGATCTTGCTGCGCGCGTCCATGACCATGACCGGTACGTGCGGCGGGACCGTCAGCGCCTCGCGCACGTCCTCGGCGGCGTAGAGCGGGGTGCCCTCGAAGTGGTTGACGGCCACGACGTACGGGATGCCGCAGCTCTCGAAGTAGTCGAGGGCCGGGAAGCAGTCGGTGAGCCGACGGGTGTCGGCGAGGACGATCGCCCCGATCGCGCCCCGGACGAGGTCGTCCCACATGAACCAGAAGCGCTGCTGCCCGGGGGTGCCGAAGACGTACAGGACCAGGTCGTCGTCCAGGGTGATCCGGCCGAAGTCCATGGCGACGGTGGTCGTCGTCTTGTCCGGGACGCCGGAGAGGTCGTCGGTGTCCTCGCTGGCGGTGGTCATGACCGCTTCGGTCTTGAGCGGCGTGATCTCGGAGACCGCGCCCACGAAGGTGGTCTTGCCCACGCCGAAGCCGCCCGCCACCACGATCTTGGTGGCGGTGGGGGCCCGGGTGTGGTCCAGCTGCCAGGCCGGGAGCGACTGTTCGTCGAGCGGCACGCCGTCCGCGGGGACGAAGAGCTGTCCGGCCGTCGGCGGGACACCCTGTGCGTCCGTCGGCAGGACGGTCTGTGCGTCCGTCGGCAGGACGCCTTGTGCGTCCCTCGGCAGGACGCCCTGTGCGTCCCTCGGCCTGACGGTCTGTGCGGCGACGGCCTCAGAGGCGACGGAGCCCATTCAGCACCCTTTCGAGCAGTGCGCGATCGGGGCGGCCGGCGCCGTGGCCGGTTCCGTACACGCGGATCTTTCCCTGGTCGGCCAGGTCGCTCAGCAGCACCCGGACCACGCCCAGCGGCATCTTCAGCAGGGCGGCGATCTCGGCCACGGTCCGCATCCGGCGGCAGAGCTCGACGATCGCCTGCATCTCGGGGGCGACCCGGTTGCCGGCCGGGCGGCCGGTCAGCTCGGGCCGCTCCGGCGAGGCTTCGAGGGCCGCCACGAACGTCTCCACCAGCAGGACGCGGGTGAAGCGCGTGCGTCCGCCGGTGAGGGAGTACGGGCGGACCCGGGCGGGACGGCGGCCCTCGCCGCGTATCGGCAGGCGGGGGGACACGGTCACCGGCTGCGGGCTCAACTGGCACTCTCCATCGATTTGCGCAGCTCGCTGCGGAGTTCGGGGGTGAGGACGTGGCCGGCCCGGCCCACGAAGAGCGCCATGTGGTACGCCACGATGCTCATGTCGCAGTCCGGTGCGGCGTGCACCCCGAGCAGCGAGCCGTCGCTGATCGACATCACGAAGAGGCTGCCGTACTCCATGGCGACCATCGTCTGCTTGACGCCGCCGCCCTCCATCAGCTGGGCGGCACCGATCGTGAGCGAGGCCAGGCCGGAGACGATGGTGGCGAGGTCGGCCGTGGAGCCCTTGGGGCCGACCAGGGCCGGTGCGGTGTCCGGCAGCATGTGGTCGGGGTCGGAGGACAGCAGGAGCAGTCCGTCGGAGGACACGACTGCGACCGAGACGAGGCCGGGCACCTCCTCCACCAGATTGCTCAACAGCCAGTGCAGGTTGCGGGCTTCGTTGCTCAGCCGGTACGTGATCGACGCGGTCAACTGCGTGCCTCCTCGACGGTGTCCCCCTCGGTCTCGGTACGGTCGGTGCCTCGGGTGCTGCTGATGCTGCCGGTGTGGTCCGTCTGGCCACCGGCACCCCCGGCTACCCCGCTTACCCCGTGCTCCCCGTTGTTATCACTGCCGGCGATCTCCGCTTCGACATCGCGCCTGCCGTCCTTGGCACCCTGGTGGAATCCGCCCAGGCGACGGCGGAGCGCCTCCGCGTCCACCCCGCCGGAACGCGGCGGTGCGGCGTCGGCAGCGGGCTTGACGACCTTGGGCGTGCGCTTGGGAAGTCCCTTGTCGGTGAGGCGCGGAGTGGTCGGCTCCGAGGGCTCGGGGACGGGGGCTTCCTCCGGTACGGCGGTCTGCTGCGGCTGCTCGCGTACGACGGCCTGCTGCGGCTGTTCCCGTACGAGGGGCTCCGGGGACTGCTGGGGCAGCCGGATCTCCCGGGTGGGCTGGTCCCTGGCGAACTCGTCGTGGGCGGGCACGTCGGGGGCGGGATCCTGGCGGGCGGACACGTCGCGGGCGGGCTCCTCGCGGGCGTCCCCCGGGGTGTCCTGGTCCGTCGACGGGTCGGGCGTACGGCCGTGTTCGGCGGGCCTGTCGGCTTCCGCCTCGGACCCGGCCCCGGCCCCGGACTCGGTCCCGGGCTCCGCCTCGGACCCCGCCTCCGCCTCCTCGACCGCCTTCTCCGCGATCGCGATCAGCGGGTCCTGGCCGGACGCGCGGCCCGGCAGGACGTTGGAGTTGTTCTCGGCGACCGAGCCGGGCAGCTGGTGCGCCGCCTCGATGTGCTCGGGCACCGCGGGCGGCTCGAGCGGCAGCAGCGCCTTGGGCAGGACGACGACCGCCGTGATGCCGCCCTGGGTCTGCTCGCGCAACTGGATGCGGACCCCGTGCCGGGCGGCGAGGAGCGAGGCGACCTGGAGGCCGAGCCCCTGGGCCGCGTCGTCGCCGTGGTCGCCCGGGGTGTACGTCGCCGGGTCGTCGAGCCGCGAGTTGAGGTCGGCGAGCCGCTCGGGAGCCATGCCGATGCCGCCGTCCTGCACGGACAGCATGATCTCGCCGCTCTCCAGCAGCCAGCCCGACAGCTGGACATGGGTGTCCGGCGGGGAGAAGGCGGTGGCGTTCTCGAGGAGTTCGGCGAGCAGGTGGCTGAGGTCGTCGGCCGCGTACCCGGCTACCTGGGCGTGCGGCGGGAGGGCCTGGAGGGTGATCCGCTCGTACCGCTCGATCTCGCTGATCGCCGCCCGGGTGACGTCGACGAGCGGGATCGGGCCTGTGTGCGCGACGCCGTGGTCGCTGCCTGCCAGCACGAGGAGGTTCTCGCCGTGGCGGCGCATCACGGTCGCCATGTGGTCCAGCTTGAAGAGCGTGGCCAGGCGGTCGGGGTCCTGCTCGCGCTCCTCCAGGCTCTCGATGACGGCGAGCTGGCGCTCGACGATGCCCAGGGTCCGCAACGAGAGCTTGACGAAGGAGGAGTGGACGGTCGAGCGGAGCTCCTCCAGCTCGGCGGTGGAGTCCTGTGCGCGCTCCAGCAACTCCGCGTGCTGGGCGAGCAGTTGATCGCGCTCGGCGGCGAGGGCGCGCTGCTTGGCGTGCAGGCTCTCGCGCTGTCCGGCCAGCTGGCTGCGGTCGCCCGCCAGTTCCTGGGCACGGGTGCCGAGGTCGCGTACGTGGGCGTGCAGGCTGTTGAGGGACCGTACGACCTGGGCGAACTCGTCGTTGCGGCCGGTGTAGCGGACCGGTTCCTCGTCCTGCGGGGCGGCGGCGAGCCGGGCGGCACCCAGCCGCAGCACGGCGAGCGGCTGGGTCAGGGTGCGGGCGACGGCCGTGGAGATGCCCACCGCGAGCAGGAAGCAGACGCCGAGCAGCCCGACGTGCATTTCGAGGTCGGTGACGTCGCCGTCGCGGAGCGCGGCGAGGTTCTCGGTCTGCGCGGAGGCCTGGGCGGCCTCGGCGCCGCGCATCCGGTCGATCCTGGCGGTCAGCGCGGAGCCGACGCGGTCGGGGTCGATGCGGCGCTCGGCGGAGCTGAGGGTGGGCTGGTCGGTGAGGGCGCCGAGGTAGCGCTCGGCGGCCTTCACCTCGGGGCCGCTGACGGTGGCGGCGAAGGAGTCGCGGTCCTTGACGGGGGCCGCCAGGTCGAAGTCGGCCAGGGCGGCGACCTCGCGGAAGCGGGCCTGCTGGGCGGCGCCGCTCAGCGCGTCGCGGGTGCGGGCGTTCCTGACCGAGCCCTCGGTACGCACCGGAAGGCCGGTGAGGGGGTCGGTCCGGGTGGTGCCGTTGCCGCTCGGTACGGACAGGGCGGCGAGCAGCAGACCGCGGGTGGCGGTGGCCTGCTCGACGGCACTGCCGAGGGTGGCGGGCGCGTTGCCGGAGCCGCCGGCCCGGGGCGGGGTCCTGCGGGCCAGTTCACGGGTGAGTCCGCGGAGCTGGTCGATGACCTCGGAGTACGTCTTGTGGATGTCGAGGGGGGTGGTGCTGGTGGCGGTGTCCGTACCTGTGCCGGTGTCCGTACCCGCACCGGTGTCCGTACCTGTGCCGGTGCCCGTACCCGCTCCGGTGCCCGTACCCGCTCCGGTGCCCGCTCCCGCGGTGCCGTCCAGGGCGGCGCGGCGCACGGCGGGAATCCTGGCGAGGGCGTCGCGCAGGGCGGCCGGGGCCTCGGCTGCCTCGTGGGAGGGGTCGGTGAACTCGGCGATCTGCCGGTCGACGCGGGCGGTGCGGTCGTCGCGGGCGACACCCTTGTCGCGGCTGCCGGAGCCGGAGCTGCTGCCGGAGCCGGAGCTGCTGCCGGTTTCGCTCTCGGAGCCGCTCGCGCTCCCGCCTGTGGCGCCGGCGGCGGCCGCGCGGGCCGTCGTGTCGTCGCGCTCGTCGGCGAGGGAGTGTGCGAGCGCGAGGGCCTGCCGGTTGAGCTCCGCGAGATCCAGCAACCGCTGGGACCGGGTCAGCTCGTCGGACGCGCTGATGACGGCAGGGGCTCCGGCCGCCAGGACGAGCACGCCGACCGCTGCCACCGAGGCGACGAGTCGACTGCGTACGCGCTTGGGGCGCGACTGCCGCGGCTGCTCCGGCCGGTCTCCCGTGGAGCTTTCACTGCCGCCGCCCCGAGGCCGCTTGTTCTGCACCGGTGCTCGCATCCTTGTATTTCGTCCGCCCAGCTGGCCGAGGTGACGACTGGTACATCAGGTGCGTACGGACCGGGCACCCCACCCCCCACACCTGATTCAGCTTTCGACCATTCCAGCGCCCTGGGGAGGGAGGCGCGCATCAACCGACCCGCCACCCGAACGAGTGAACATCACTCGGGAGTTGGCGAACAACTCCCGTCACGGTCCGTCAGACGCCCCCGCGGTGCGTCGGTTGGAAGTTCCGTGCGGGCTTTGGCAAGATGCCCCCTCGCAGCTTCCCGGAATAGATCATTCCCTCGCAATCCACTCTCTTGACCTGCTGGTATGGGCCAATTCGCGACGTCGGCCGAATGCGCCGACCGCTCCGGCAAACTGGCCGCTATGCGCATCGAACTGGCCACCGCCCCCGGAAACCCCGAACGCCCCAACGAGGACTGGACGTCCGTGGCACTGCCTGCGGCGGGTGAGCACGGCACCGGAGGTCAGGGGGGCACCCTCGTCGTACTGGACGGCGTCACTCCGCCACCCTTCGAAACGGGATGTGTGCACTCGGTGCCCTGGTTCACGGCGCGACTGGGTGGCGCGATGATCGAATTGTCCGGATCAAGGCCTGAATTGACCCTCGCGGAAGTGCTGGCCGCCGCGATCACGCGGACCGCGGACGCCCACCGCGACACCTGTGACCTTTCTCACGTACGTACACCTCAGGCGGCGGTGGTCATGGTGCGTTGGGGGGCCGCGCGGGTCGAACACCTGGTGCTGTCGGACTCCGCCCTGCTGCTCCAGGGGGCGGACGGGGAGGTGCGCGCGGTACTGGACGACCGGCTGGACCGGATTCCGCGCGAGGCACTGCGCGCGCACGCGACCGCGGACGTGTACCGGAACGCGCCCGGTGGGTTCTTCACCGCCGCGGCGGATCCGGCGGTGGCCGGGCGGGCCGTCGTCGGGGTGACGCCGCGGGCGGAGGTCGCGGCGGTGGCGGCCATGACGGACGGGGTCACCCGCTGGGTGGACATGTTCGGGGAGGGGGACTGGGGGGACTGCATGGGGGTCCTGCGGAAGGAGGGGGCGCAGGGGTTGATCGACCGGGTACGGGAGCTGGAGCGGGGGGTGCCGGAGCGGGGGGAGCCGGGGGCGGTGAGGGTGAAGCGGCATGACGATGCGGCGGTGGTGTACGCGGAGCTGTGAGGGGTGGGGAGCGGGGTGCGGGTTTCGGGTGGGCGGGACAGGGGTGCGCGGCTCCGCCGGGGGCCGCCCCCTTGCCCGCCCGTTCCGCCCCCGGGGGCGGCCCCGCCGCCCAAGGGGCCGGGGGGGGGAGGGGTGCGGGCGGGCCCGCCGCCCAAGGGGGCCGGGGGGGAGGGGTGCGGGCGGGCCCGCCGCCCAAGGGGGCGGGGGGTAAGGGGTGTGGGCAGCCCCGCCGTCCAAGGGGACAGGGGGTGGGGTCGGGCGGCGGGTGGGTCAGGAGTCTGGCTGGGTGTTGAGTTGGTGGAGGAGGCGGGCGAGTTCGGCCACTTCGGCCCGGTCCCAGTTGGAGAGCTTGCGCACGTAGCTGGCCCGGCGGGCGTCCCGTACCCGGCGGAACCGTGCCCGGCCCTCCTCGGTGAGCAGGATCAGCGAGGCCCGGCCGTCCGCCGGGTCCGGCTCGCGGGCCACCAGCCCCAGCTCCTCCAGCGCCCGCAGCTGCCGGCTCATGGTGGCCTTGCCGACACCGAACCAGGCCGCGAGTTCCGTCGCCCGCTGCCGGTCCGCCTCATCCAGCCGGACCAGCAGCCCGTACGCCGCGGGTTCCAGGTCCGGGTGCACCTGCCGGGCCATGTCGCCCGACGAGGCCCGCGCCCGGCGCAGGAAGAGCGCCAACTCCCGTTCCAGCGCGAGGAATTCCTGATCCACTTGGAGGTCTCCTGTCGTTTCCGGAGCCGTCCCCGGTGAGCGTTCCGGACCGTGCCGGAATCCTTCCGCGGCGCACGTCGCCGCAGCTCACCCAGTATTTCTCAGGTGTGGACCAATGCCGGCATCCGGTCCCCCTTCCGTACCTCGGGTCCCTGTGCCCCCGGCCGGCCCCCGGGCACGGGCCACGCGGCACGGCACGCGAAGGACCCCCGGCGCACGGGCGCCGGAGGTCCGGTTCACGGGTTGTCCGTCGGATGTACCGGTTGTCCGTCGGATTCACGGGGTACTCCACGGACTACTCCGCGAAATGCTCACCCGTCAAGGTGTTCAGCGTGTTCAGCAGCGGCCGGCCGCACGGTCCCGTACCACCAGGTCCGTGTTGCTGGTCGTGCCGTCGATCCACACGACGCGCTTGCCGGTGTCGGCCGAGGCGTACGACTGGTCGCCGCGGTTGCAGGACATCCGCTCGCCCTCCCGGGTGCCGGAGGTCTCGAACTGCCAGAGCTTCGGCAGCGTCTCGTTGCGGTACTGCGTGTCGGGCTCCTGCGAGTTGACCGTGACGGCTTCCTCGGAGGCGGTCAGGTCGAAGGCGTACAGCGCCTTGTCGCCGCTCTCGGGGCTGAGGTCGAGCATCTTGCCGCCGTCCAGGTTGGCGCGGCGCACGGCCATCGGTCCTGACGCGACCTCGTCGACCAGCCAGGAGACGTGCGTCCTGGAGATGCCGGTCTGGCCGAGGCTCTCGACGGCTGCCTTCTGCGGCATGAGGTTCGTCTTCTTGGTCCTGGTGTCCAGGACCTCGACGTCCAGCCGGTACTCGCCGGCGACCGGCGCGAGCTTGGCGTAGGCGACCTTGCCGTCCTTGACGGAGGGCAGTGCCGAGGCGAGGTGGTAGCGGCCGCCGTCGACGTAGGCCTGCTCGGCCGTCTTCAGGTTCTTGTACGCGGCGTGCCGTCCGCCGAACGGGTCGCTCTCCTCCCAGACGACGACGTCACCGTCGATCCGCAGGCCCTGTACTCCGGTGGAGGAGGACCACACCTTCTTGATCGGGCCGCCGGCGACCGGACGCACCAGGATGTCGATGCTGGTGGTGCCGTAGGCCGCCCAGACGACGTTCTTGCCGTCGGTCGCCGGGTAGACGTGGAACCGGCCGTCGTTGGGGCTGACCAGCTTCGCCGCGCCGCTGCCGTCGGTGCGGCCGGTGTAGATGGAGTACGGCTCGGAGCCGTCGTCGTTGGACTTGGCGACGGCGTAGTGGCCGCCGCCCGCGCCGGTCCCGGTGCCGGAGGTGTTGAGCTTGCCCAGCAGGGTGTCGGTGTCGAGACCCATCGCGTCCTCCCAGTCCGGGACGATGCCGTGGGCACTGAAGGAGCGCTTGATCACGTTCTGCTGCTTCGCGGTGGCGCCGAGGTCCTTGGCGGCGGCGAGGACCGCGTTGCGTCCCTCGGTGAAGCCGTCCAGCGGGGTCAGGTACTCGGCGAGCGCCTTGTACACGACGGCGTCGGTGAAGTCCTCGTCGAGGTCCTGGCGGATGTCCCACAGGGCGCCGGAGAAGATCGTCGAGTTGAGGTGCACACCACCGTTGTCGACGTTGTACGCGACACCGAGGAAGTCCTTGGAGGTGGTGCGGCCGTCGTTCATGTCGCGCAGGGCGCACTCGCGCTTGGACAGGGTGCGGCACAGGTCCTCGCCGACCAGCCCGGATTCCGGGTTGTCCATGGCGGTACCGCCGCTGTTGGTGTCGATGGCGTTGCCGAAGTAGTCGGCGAGAGCCTCGTTGAGCGCGCCGGACTGGCCGACGTACACCAGGTTGGCGGTGTTCTCCACGACGCCGTGGGTCATCTCGTGCCCGACCACGTCGACGTCGGAGGCGAGCGGCTTGTACTCGTCGTCGCCGACGCCGTACACCATCTTGCTGCCGTCCCAGAAGGCGTTGACCCACGGCTGCCCGCCGTTGGTGACGCCCACCAGGGAGTTGATGGCCATGCCGCGGCCGTCGAGGCTGTCGCGCTGGTGCTTGGCCTTGTAGTAGTCGTAGACCTGGGTGGCTGCCCACTGGGCGTCGATGGCGCCCGCGTCGGTGGCTTCCTTGCCGAAGTCCTGGACGGGCGAGCCGAATTCCTTGATGCCGGAGGGCCAGGTGCCTGCCGCGTCGTTGGCCTCCACGCCGCGGGCGTCCCAGGTGGCGACGGCGTTCTTGCTGGTGTCCTGCATCCGTACGTGGTCCCGGAGCGTGTACTCCTTGCGGGAGGCGTCGAAGTACAGGTTCAGATCGACCTTGGTGCCGTCGGTCCTGACGCCGGTGCCGGTCGCGTCGGCGGGGCCCAGGGCGGCGCCCGCGGCCTTCCGCTCACCCTGCGCGGCCTTGACGGCCTTGACGGCCTTGACGGCGGCACCCTTCGCCGGCTTGTTGCCGAACGTCTTGATGCTGCTGTACTGGAGGACCGGGAATCCGGCCCGCGCGTCGATGTACACCTGTCGCAGCACGGCCTCGCCGGTCACCGGGTGGTTGCCCCTGACCGTGACCTGGCGGGTCAGTACGCCCTTGCCCTGCGGGAGTACGACCAGCTTGCCGGCGGTGCCGGAGAGCGCGGTGGCGGCGGCGGACTTCTGCCCCCCGGCCTTGCGCAGGTCCTTCTTACCGAGGTTCTTGCCGTTCAGCTCGCGGCCGACGGCGGCGACGGCGCGCTCCACGGCGGTCTTCTCGGAGACCGTGGCGGTGGCGGGCGCTGCCAGCTCGGTGAAGTACTTGCCCGAGGTGCCGACGACGCTGCGCTTGCCGTCCGTGTTCTCCATCCTGACGACGTACTGGCCGCCGAGGACGTCGAGACCCTTGTACTTCTGCTGGAGGCGGACCGTCTCGGTGCCGCCCTTGCCGGACTGGGCGGCGACGGCCTTGAGGTTGGCGCCCGGGTTGCCGATGCGGTAGCGGCTCTGCTTCTCGGCGAGGTGGCCGACGGCCGCGGCGGCGGCGCTGCCGGTGGACTTCGCCGGCTCCTTGATGCCGTCAACCAGGGCGGGGGTCGCGGTGTCGGTGCCGGGGATCACCTCGGCGGGGGCTGCGGGTGCGGCAGGCGGGGCTGCCTGGGCGGCGGGTACGACGCCTGCGAGCAGGGCTGCCGCGCCGATCAGGGCGGCCACTCCCTTGGTGCCCCTGGATATACCGGATGTGGCGGTGGTGTTGCCGCCGGGCTGTCTTGCTGCACGCACTCGGGTGTTGTGCACGCTTTCCCTCCCACGGTACGGACGCTCTTCGGGCCTGTTGGGCAGGGCCATGCAAGTCGCTCTGTGTTCAAGTCGGCAATGTTTCCCGTGTGTTCAGATGTGGACACGCACACTTGTGTGCATGCAGTGCTCACGAAAGAATCCGGCCCATGATCGAGGGGGAAGAACTGCACAGCCTCGGCCTGGGGGAGGTCGAGGGACGTGTCTACGAGGCGCTTCTCATGGAACGCGCCGCAAGCGCCACCGAGTTGACCGACTTACTGGAAGTCCCCGCTCCACGCATTGAAGAGGCCCTGACCAGCCTCGAAGCATCAGGATTCACCCTTTCCACCCAGGACGGCACACCCCGTCCGGCGGCCCCGGCCGCCGCCATCCGCACACTGATCCACCGCCGTCAAGCCGAACTCCACATTCAGTCAGCCGAGTTGGAGCGGTTGATGATGTCCGCGGACCGCATCGCGGGGCGTCTGGCCGTGACGTCGCCGGCCGCCTCCGAGGGCGGCATCGAGATCATCACGGGCCCGCGCCAGATCGGCGAGCGCGCCCAGTCGCTCCTCGCCTCCGCCGAACACGAGGTGGTGATCCTCGACCGGCCGCCGTACGCGAGGGCGGACACCGGCCCACCGGACCGGCCACCCGCCCTGGACATAGAGGCCCTGCTCGACCGGGGCGTCACCGTCCGCGCGGTGATAGACCGCGAGGGCCTCTCCTACCCCGGCCGGATGCACTCGCTGGCCTCCCTCGCCGCGCGCGGCCTGCGGGCCAGGGTCACCACCGGGGTCCCGACCAAGCTCATCGGCATCGACCGCCGGGTCACCCTGCTGCCGCCCACCGAAGCCGCCGATCCGACGGCCGCCGCGCTGGTGGTGGGTGACGCCCTGCTCCGCAACGCGCTGCTCCCGCTCTTCGAGACCGTCTGGGACCGCTCGATCCCGCTGAGCGGAACCACCGAGCCGCCCGCCGACCCGGTGCCGGGGCAGCAGCGGGAGCTCCTGGGCCTGTTGGCGGCCGGCCTCAAGGACGAGGCGATCGCGCGGCGGCTGGGGGTCCACGTGCACACCGCCCGCCGTCGCATCTCCCGCCTGCTGGAGTCCCTGAACGCGGAGACCCGCTTCCAGGCGGGGGCGCAGGCGGCGACGCGGGGGTGGCTGGCGTGAGGGGGGGTGGCCCTTGACCGGCGCCGGTGGCCTCACCTAGTTTTTCGCCCACGGCATCGCGCGTCGGCCACCGGCTGGGTGGGGCGTGAAGGTAGCCCGTGAGATTGCCCAACGGAGGCATTCCACCGTGTCGGTACAGCTGAATCACACGATCGTCCTCTCCCGTGACAACCGGGAATCCGCAGAGTTCTTCGCCCACGTCATGGGCCTCGAAGTAGGCACCGAGTGGGGCCCGTTCATCCCGGTCACCCTTGCGAACGGCGTCGATCTCGATTTCGCTTCGCTCCCGCCCTCGCAGGACGTCTTCCCGCAGCACTACGCGTTCCTCGTCTCCGAGGACGAGTTCGACGCCATCTTCGCCCGCATCCGCGCCAAGGGCCTGGCCTACACGGCGGACCCGCACGGCAAGAAGCCGGGCGAGATCAACACCAACGACGGCGGCCGGGGCGTCTACTTCCCGGATCCGTCGGGCCATGGCCTGGAGATCATCACGGTGCCGTACGGCGGTTTCTAGCCATACCGGCTTCCGTTCGTCCGGCGGCACGCGGCTCCTGGCCGGTCCTGCGGTACGGGAGTCGGCCCGTCGGTCAATGCGCACCCGGAAGGGCCCCGCACCTGTGGTGCGGGGCCCTTCCGGCACGGCGCCCGGCGTGCGCGGCGCCCGGCCTGCACGGCACCAGTCTTGCGCGGCGCCCGGCTTACGCGGCGCCAGGCTTACGCGGCGCCAGGCTTACGCGGCGACCTGTCGCCTACGCGGCGAGCTGCTCCGCCACCACTCGCGCCGGGGTCAGCGCGATCTCCAGCACCTGGCGGACGTCGGTCACCGGGTGCACCTCCAGCTTTTCGAGGATCTCGGCCGGGACGTCGTCCAGGTCGGGCTCGTTCCGCTTGGGGATGACCACCGTGGTGGTCCCTGCCCGGTGGGCGGCCAGCAGCTTCTGCTTCAGCCCGCCGATGGGCAGGACCCGGCCGGTCAGCGAGACCTCACCCGTCATGGCCACGTCCGTACGGACCGGTCGGCCGGAGAGGAGGGAGGCCAGGGCGGTGGTCATGGTGATGCCGGCGCTCGGGCCGTCCTTGGGCACCGCGCCCGCGGGGAAGTGGATGTGGACCCCGCGGTCCTTCAGGTCGGCCACCGGGAGTTCGAGCTCGGCACCGTGCGAGCGCAGGAAGGAGAGCGCGATCTGCGCGGACTCCTTCATCACGTCGCCCAGCTGGCCGGTGAGGGTCAGCCCCGCACCGCCCGTCTCCGCGTCGGCCAGGGACGCCTCCACGAACAGGACGTCACCGCCCGCACCGGTCACGGCGAGCCCGGTCGCCACGCCCGGCACCGCGGTGCGCCGCTCAGCCGGGTCCTGAGCGGACTCCGGCACGTGGTGCGGACGCCCGATCAGCTCGCGCAGGTCACCGTCCTCGATGGCGAACGGCAGCTCCCGGTCGCCCAGTTCGTGCTGTGCGGCGACCTTGCGCAGCAGCCTCGCGACCGCACGCTCCAGGTTCCGTACGCCTGCCTCCCTGGTGTACTCGCCCGCCAGCTTGCGCAGGGCGGACTCCTCCAGGGTGACCTCGCCGGGCTCCAGACCGGCCCGGTCGAGCTGGCGGGGCAGGAGGTGGTCACGGGCGATGACGACCTTCTCGTCCTCGGTGTAGCCGTCCAGGCGGACCAGCTCCATCCGGTCGAGCAGGGCCTCGGGGATGGCTTCGAGCACATTGGCGGTCGCCAGGAAGACGACGTCGCTCAGGTCGAGTTCGACCTCCAGGTAGTGGTCGCGGAAGGTGTGGTTCTGGGCCGGGTCCAGCACTTCGAGGAGCGCCGCAGCCGGGTCGCCCCGGAAGTCGGAGCCGACCTTGTCGATCTCGTCGAGGAGGACGACGGGGTTCATCGACCCGGCCTCCTTGATGGCACGGACGATACGGCCGGGCAGCGCGCCGACGTACGTACGCCGGTGGCCGCGGATCTCCGCCTCGTCGCGCACACCACCGAGCGCCACGCGGACGAACTTGCGGCCCATGGCGTGGGCGACGCTCTCACCGAGCGAGGTCTTGCCGACGCCGGGAGGCCCGACGAGGGCCAGCACGGCACCGCCCCTGCGGCCGCCGACCACCCCGAGCCCCCGGTCGGCACGGCGCTTGCGCACCGCCAGGTATTCGGTGATCCGCTCCTTGACGTCTTCCAGACCGGCGTGCTCGGCGTCCAGGATCTCCTTGGCGCCCCTGATGTCGTACTGGTCCTCGGTGGTCTCGTTCCACGGCAGTTCCAGGACGGTGTCCAGCCAGGTGCGGATCCACGACCCCTCCGGGGACTGGTCGCTGGAGCGCTCCAGCTTCTCGACCTCCTTGAGGGCCGCCTCGCGCACCTTCTCCGGCAGGTCGGCGGCCTCGACGCGGGCCCGGTAGTCGTCGGACTCCTCACCCTCGGCCTCGCCGTTGAGGTCGCGCAGCTCCTTGCGCACCGCGTCGAGCTGCTTGCGCAGCAGGAACTCGCGCTGCTGCTTGTCGACGCCCTCCTGGACGTCCTTGGCGATGGTCTCGGCGACGTCCTGCTCGGCGAGGTGCTCGCTGAGGGCGGCCAGCGCGAGCCGCAGCCGGGCGACCGGGTCGGCGGTCTCCAGGAGCTCCACCTTCTGGGCGGTGGTCAGGAACGGCGAGTACCCGGAGTTGTCGGCGAGCGCGGAGACGCCCTCGATCTGCTGCACGCGGTCCACGACCTGCCAGGCGCCGCGCTTCTTCAGCCAGGTCGTCGCGAGGGCCTTGTACTCCCTGACCAGCTCGGCGACCGCACCCGGCACGGGGTCGGGGTCGGACTCGTCGATCCGTGCGCCCTCCACCCAGAGCGCGCCGCCGGGTCCTGTCGTACCCGCGCCGATCTTGACTCGGCCGCGGGCCCGGATGAGCGCGCCGGGGTCGCCGTCGGACAGCCGGCCGACCTGCTCGACGGTGCCGAGCACGCCCGTCGCCGCGTACGTGCCGTCGATGCGCGGAACAAGAAGCACCTGCGGCTTGCTGGACTCGGTACGGACGGCAGCCTGTGCCGCCTCGACCGCCGCGCGCACCTCGGTGTCGGACAGGTCCAGCGGCACCACCATCCCGGGCAGCACGACTTCGTCGTCGAGCGGCAGCACGGGCAGGGTGAGCGGTGTGGACGTCGATGCCATGATCTCCCCTTGGGCAGTGAAGTTGAGCTATACCGACTCAATGCATATGAGCCCTTCAGTGTTCCCCAACCCGTGTTCGCTCTGAGCGATCACCCGGCGGACACCGGCCTGGTGGGATGCCGCCCATGACCGACTGGCCAGAACCCACGAGCGCCCACGACTCCGCCGAGGGCATCCCCGCCTTGCTGGAACGGATCGCGCGGGAGCCCACGCCCGCGCGCTGGGACGACCTGTGGGCCGCCCTCTGCCCTCAGGGCGACGTCTGCACGGCCAGTTTCGCGGCCCTCCCCCACCTGGCAGCCATGACCGGGAGCGGCGACCGGGAACAGGCCGTGAACGCACTGACCCTGGCCGGCGCCATCATGGCGGGCGCCGGGCAGCAACCGCACGGGGCGGGCGATGTGCGCACGAAGCACTCGCAGGACCTCGCGACTCTGCTGGCCGCGGTGCGCCGTCGCCTCCGGTCCGCGAGCGGGCACACCGAGTACATCGGGCTCCTGGAGGCCATGCTCGGCCTCGAAGGCGTGGAGGACGTCGAGGGCGTGGAGGACGTCGAGGGCGTGGAGGCCGTCGAGGACGTCGAGGACGTCGAGGACGTCGTGGGCACGGAAGGACTCGACGGCGTGGAAGGCGTCAAAGGCCTCACGGGCTCCGGAGGATGGAGCGAGGACCTGGCCTGGGGCCTGGGGAACGAGGAGTACGAGGTCTCCTGCCCTGACTGCGCGAGCGACCTGTTCGTCGTCCTGGCCGAGGGCGGACTGTTCTGCACGGCCGAGGAGTACGACCTGTCTGGCGACAACGCCGGAGCGCAGCCGCTCCGGCCGGTGAGCCCCGCCGACCTGACGGGCATCGGACGGCGCCTGCACGGCATCGCACTCGCCGACGGCCAGCACCGGGTCGCCCACTTGCTGACGTATGTCTTCGGGCACGCCACCTGCCCGGACTGCGCGACCGACTTCGTCGTCGCCGACCGGGTCGGCGCCGGCTGAGCACCCCGACGCATGCGGCCCGGGCAACTCCCCCTCCCTGCAAGAAGGAGCTCGACAACCCGCCACCCGGGAAGGTGTAATGATCCCTAGCCGCAACTGACCATTACGTCGCGCAAGGGGAACAGCATGGCCTTCGCCGCCACCACCGACGTCGTCAACGCCTGGGCGCAGGGGTGGGCCCTTTCGCGCGGGGCCGCCGATCCGGTGCCGCAGCCGTGGGGCGTCACCATCGACATCGGGTTGCCGCACGCCGTCACCCGGCACGTGCTGTTCGGCCGGAACGCCTCCGACGGGGCCGCGTTCCGCAAGCTGGTGCGTGACGACACGGCGCCCGGCACCTGGGTCAAGTGCGTGGAGCCGCCCGAGGCGGTGGCTCCGTGGATGGCGCAGGGGTGGGAGTACGACGCCCCGGGGCACCTGATGACACTCGCCCTCGCACCCGGCGTGTCCGCGCCCGAGGTGCCGGCCGGTTTCACCCGGCGCAGCTGGTCCAGGGCGGGGCTGACCCGGGTGCTGGTGCTGGCCGACGACGGCTCCCTCGGGGTGCGCGGGCAGGTCGCGGTCGTCGGGCGCACGGCGGTCGTCGACCAGGTGGAGACCAACGCGGTGCACCGGAGGCGGGGCCTGGGCACGCTGATGATGCGCACACTCCAGGCGTACGCGGCCCAGCAGGGCGCCGAGGACTGTGTGCTCGGCGCGTCGGACGACGGGTACGCGCTGTACTCGACGCTGGGCTGGGAGTGGGTATCGCCGCTGACGGGGGTCTTCCGGCCTTGACGGGCGGGTGCAGGAAGTGGGTTGAACCGTCCGGGGAAGGGGGCGGTGGAACGCGTGGGGGTGGTGCGTACGTCAGAGCGGCGACAGGAGCAGACGACACAGCACACGACGGGAGCATCATGCGATCCACTCGGAGCACGCGTTCCGCCCGGTCCCTGCGAGTTGCCCGGTCCCTGCGAGTTGCCCGGTCCCTGCGAGCCGCCGGGTCCCTGGGCGCCGCCCGGCCGCTGGGTTCCGCCCGGCCCGTGCGGTCCGCCGGGGTGGCCGCGGCGGCGGTCCTGTGCGGCGGACTGCTGCTGACCGGGTGCGGCGCAACGGGTACGGCCACCGGAGGCCCCTCGTCCGCCGGGACCTCGGCTGCCTCGCCGCGCGACAGCACCCCGTCCGGTACGGGACTGCCGAGTACCGGCGCCCCGTCCGGTACGGCACAGCCCGGCGACGGCACCCCCTCCCCCACCGCGCCCCCGGTGACCGGTGATCCCGCGCCCTCAACCTCCGTACCCGGAAAGGGCCAGCAACTCGTCGCCGCCACCGTCAGCGGAGGCATCGACGGCCGGCACCGCAGCGTCGTGGTCAGCACCGAGGGCACGTACACCACCACGGACCGGAAGAAGGGGTCCGGACGGGGCCGGATGAGCCCCGCCGAACTGGCCGAACTCCGCACCGCGCTCGCCGAGTCCGGCTTCGCGAAGCTCCCCCGGGTCTCGAAGGCCGATCCGCCCGTCATGGACGGAATCACCACCGCGGTCGTCCACCAGGGGCACGAGGTCACCACCGACGGAATGAAGAAGATCCCGAAGCTGGACCGGATCATCGCGGCCCTTCCGGGACTCGGTTAGCCGGTCGCCGACGGCGGCCGACGCCTCCCCGTCCGCCCCCGGTACCGCCGCGCCCCGAAGCGCGACGCCTACAGGTACGAGGGCGCGGCCCGGCGCTCCTTCCAGCGGCGTACCAGCGGCCAGGTCGTCAGCCCCACGCACAGCGCCAGCGGGTGCCCGAGCGCGGTCAGCGGGTCCGCGTACGCCACCAGGTCCTGGAGCAGTACGAGACCGACGCCGCCCAGCAGCCCCCACCTCAACCACGGCAGCCGCAGCACTCCGGCCAGCGCTCCGACCGACGCCATCAGGCCGAAGCTGATGCCGAAGTCCAGGCGGTGCAGGGAGGTCTCCGGGAGGTGGCCCGCCCAGACCGCGACACCGACAGGCACCTCGGTGGCCAGCGAGGCCACCACATGTCCGAACGCGAAGACCGCGGCGGTACCGAGTCCCCCGATGCGGCGTTCCAACGCGGTGAGCACGACCAGGAATCCCAGGGCGTACGGCGAGGCCAGCCCGCCGGCCACCCACAGCGCACTGCCGACCAGCGAGAACACCGGGGTGCTGGTGAGGTGTGCGACGTCGGTGCTGGAAGCACGCAGCAGCGCCGAAACGGTGGCCGGGTCGCCGAGCTGGGCGTAGAGGGACGTGGCGACCAGGACGAGTGCGTAACAGAACGTGAAGGGGGTGCCGGTGGGAGTGGGCAGCAGGTGCCAGAGATGCCAACGCCTGGCGTGCGGGGGCCTGTGAGGGCTCGCGGATGGGGGGCTGACGGCGGTGACGGCCGGGTCGGTTGAGGCGGTCGGGCCTGTGGGGGCGGACAGGCCTGTGGTGGCGACGGGGGCGGCAGTGACCCCGCAGACCGCGGGGGCGTCCCCGCCGGTGGCGGAGGCCCGACCGGGGACGACCGCTGAGTCGGCGGTGACGGCCCGGCCGGTACGAACGCCCTCGGCGGGGTCCGTGGCGGCGGATGCATCCGGGGTAGCGGCCGTGACGGCCGGGCCCACCGCGGCACCAGCACCCGCAAGCGGCACCGGACCGGCCGGACCCACCACGGACACCTCATCCGGGACCGCGGCCGAGACAGTCACCTGCCGTTGGCCCGGCACCCCGGAGAGCGCCGGCACCCCGGTGAGCCCCTGCTCCTCCGCCGACCGCGCCTGCGGACCCGCTGAGGCTGAGGCCCACTCTCCCGCTGCGGCCCCTCGCCGCCCGGCCTTCTGCTGATGTTGCGTCGCTGCACGGTGCACTGCGTGAGGCCCCATTCCCCCGGACCACCGCACCCGGGGTGCGCGGCCGGAATCGTCAAGCCACGCCCGTGTCCCTCGGCCGCGTCTCTCGCGTTCGCCTGCTGCTTACGGACAGACCCGTCGGCCCGTCGTTCCTGCTCTCTTGCAGACAACGCTCACTTTCTGCCCCGATATCCCGCCACGTCTATGACACACCTCACATCGCATCCTCCCGAGGCAACCTTCACAGCAGAGGGAGCGTCGGCAGGACCGACCCCCCGGCCCCTCCCGGGCGGCTCCCCGCACACCTGATCCCCGCCCCCGGGAGAACATTCACAGGTTCCCCACGGGTGCCGGTACAACCCTGCCGCGGGTGAACAGGGCGTCACCCTGACGACACAGCGGGACACCTTGCCTACGCAACGTCTACCTCCTTGTGCACAGGGCGAGTTGTCACGACGGGACTTACGAAGAGTCATTGCGGAATGTCGTATTCAGCAGGATTGGGAGGATGCCGTGCGACTTGCCTGGCACATCCCGTTCGGTCCCCCTCTCCGGTTGTTGCACCGCGTAGCCGTGGGCTGGTCAGTGCCCGTACGCTGCTCATCTGACCGCGGGAATACGAACGCACTCCAGGGGCGGGGCGATGGAGCAGACACACACCAGCCACAACGGACTCGCGGCCACGCCAGGCGCTCAGCGCCGGGTACTGGTCGTCGAGGACGACTCCACGATCGTGGACAACATCGCGGCCCGGCTGCGGGCCGAGGGCTTCCAGGTACAGACGGCCGGCGACGGCCCCGCGGCGGTGGACACCGCCGAGGCCTGGCAGCCGGACCTGATGGTCCTCGACATCATGCTGCCCGGCTTCGACGGCCTGGAGGTCTGCCGCCGGGTCCAGGCACAGCGGCCGGTTCCGGTGCTGATGCTCACGGCCCGCGACGACGAGACGGACATGCTCGTCGGTCTGGGCGTCGGAGCCGACGACTACATGACGAAGCCGTTCTCCATGCGGGAGCTGGCGGCCCGGGTGCACGTACTGCTGCGCCGGGTCGAGCGGGCGACGATCGCCGCCGCCACCCCGCGCAGCGGCATCCTGCGCCTCGGCGAGCTGGAGATCGACCACGCACAGCGCCGGGTGCGCGTGCACGGCGAGGACGTGCACCTCACCCCCACCGAGTTCGACCTGCTCGTCTGTCTGGCGAACACCCCGCGCGCGGTGCTCTCCCGTGAGCAGCTCCTGGCAGAGGTGTGGGACTGGGCGGACGCCTCCGGCACCCGGACCGTCGACAGTCACATCAAGGCGCTGCGCCGGAAGATCGGCGCGGAGCGCATCCGTACCGTTCACGGTGTGGGTTACGCGCTGGAGACACCGGCGCCGTGACCAGCGCGGCCGGGACGAAGGGGTCGGTCCTGCGGCGCGCGGTGCCGGGGCAGCGGCGGGAGCCGTCGCTCTTCGTGCTGCGGCCCTTCACGATCAGGGCGAAGCTGATCGCGCTCGTCGTGGTGTCGGTGGCCCTCACCACGGGTCTGGTGATGGTGGCGCTGGCCACCAAGACCGAGCTGCGTTTCATCACGGTCTTCTCGATCATCGCGTCGATGCTGATCACCCAGTTCGTGGCGCACAACCTCACGAAGCCGCTGGACGAGATGCGGGACGTGGCCGCGGCCATGGCGCACGGCGACTACACCGGGCGGGTCGGCGGCGAGGGCCGCCGGGACGAGCTGGGCGGGCTTGCCACCACGCTCAACCGCATGGCGGAGGAGCTCCAGGCCGTCGACCAGAACCGCAAGGAGCTGGTCGCCAACGTCTCGCACGAGCTGCGGACCCCGATCGCCGCGCTGCGCGCCGTGCTGGAGAACGTGGTGGACGGTGTGGTGGCGGCCGACCCGGAGACCATGCGGACCGCGCTCAAGCAGACCGAGCGGCTCGGCGGGCTGGTGGAGACCCTCCTCGACCTGGCCAGGCTGGACAACGGTGTCGTACCGCTGAAGGCGTACCGCTTCGAAGTGTGGCCGTACCTCTCCGGGGTGCTGAAGGAGGCCAATCTGGCCGCCGCGCAGCGCGGTCTGATCTCCGGCTCCGGGCACCACACGCGCAAGGACGTCCATCTGCACCTGGATGTCTCCCCGCCCGAGCTGACCGCGCACGCGGACCAGGAGCGGCTGCACCAGGTCGTCGCCAACCTGATCGACAACGCGGTCAAGCACAGTCCCCCGCACGGCCGGGTGACGGTACGGGCGCGGCGCGGCGAGCTGCCGGAGTCCCTGGAGCTGGAAGTGCACGACGAGGGCCCCGGTATACCCAAGTCCCAGTGGCATCGGGTTTTTGAACGGTTCAACCAGGGGAAGGCGCCTGCCAAGCCCTCGTCCGGCAGTGACGGCGGTACCGGTCTCGGTCTCGCCATCGCCCGCTGGGCGGTCGATCTGCACGGCGGTCACATCGGAGTGGCCGAATCAGAACGCGGTTGCCGGATCCAGGTCAGCCTTCCGGGGATCAGCGGTCCACGCGGTTGACGTAGGGTTCGAAATAGAAACGGACGTTCTGCGTCCGTCCTGCCAGGATGCGGGACTAAAGGCCGCGTCCTCGGTCGGATGCACCCGGCTCGCACCCGGTTGACGCGAGGTCCACAGCGGAACCACGCTTGTTTCCCGCCAAATCGTGCGCCGAAACCAGCTCTCCGATGTGACTTACGCGACGGATGCCCCGCCCGGTCTGCATCTCCCGGCCGGGGAGGCGTAGCCTTTATTTCCGCTGTCCACCACCTTGCGAAGCGGAAGAGGGCGGTTAACGCCGTGTCGTCTCAGTCCCCCAGTAGCTCAAGTCTCTCGTCGACCGACCAGGACGGGCAGGGGAAGAACCCTGCCGCGGCCTTCGGTCCCAATGAGTGGCTCGTCGACGAGATCTACCAGCAGTACCTCCAGGACCCCAGTTCCGTCGACCGCGCCTGGTGGGACTTCTTCGCCGACTACAAGCCGGGCACCACCGGCTCGGCGGCCGAGAAGCCCGCACCCGCCGCACAGGCCCCAGCAGCCCCAGCAGCCCCGGCGCAGTCCGCACCCGCGGCCCCTGCCCAGGCGTCGGCTCCGGCCGCCGCACCGGCCGCACCGGCCGCCGCACCTGCCAAGGCCGAGCCCGCCGCGCAGGCACCGGCGGCGCAGGCCGCCCAGCCCGCGGCTGCCGCACCGGCGCCCAAGGCCGCGGCTCCGGCCGCCAAGCCCGCCGCCGCCCCCGCGAAGCCTGCCCCCGCCGAGGCCGAGCCCGCGGCGGAGGCCCCGAAGGGCCCCGAGTACGTCACGCTCCGCGGCCCCTCCGCCGCCGTCGCGAAGAACATGAACGCCTCCGTCGAGGTCCCCACGGCCACGTCCGTGCGCGCGGTCCCGGTGAAGCTGCTCTTCGACAACCGCATCGTCATCAACAACCACCTGAAGCGGGCCAGGGGCGGGAAGATCTCCTTCACCCACCTCATCGGTTTCGCGATGGTGCAGGCCATCAAGGCCATGCCGTCGATGAACTACTCCTTCACGGAGAAGGACGGCAAGCCGACCCTGGTCAAGCCGGAGCACGTCAACTTCGGTCTCGCCATCGACCTGGTGAAGCCGAACGGCGACCGCCAGCTGGTGGTGGCCGGCATCAAGAAGGCCGAGACGCTCGACTTCTTCGAGTTCTGGCAGGCCTACGAGGACATCGTCCGCCGCGCCCGCGACAACAAGCTGACGATGGACGACTTCACCGGCGTCACGGTCTCCCTGACCAACCCGGGCGGTCTGGGCACCGTCCACTCCGTCCCGCGTCTGATGCCCGGCCAGTCGGTCATCATGGGCGTCGGCTCGATGGACTACCCGGCCGAGTTCCAGGGCACCTCGCAGGACACCCTGAACAAGCTGGGCATCTCCAAGGTGATGACCCTCACGTCCACGTACGACCACCGGGTCATCCAGGGCGCCGCCTCCGGCGAGTTCCTGCGCAATGTGGCGAACCTGCTGCTGGGTGAGAACCACTTCTACGACGAGATCTTCAAGGCGCTGCGCATCCCCTACGAGCCGGTCCGCTGGCTCAAGGACATCGACGCCTCGCACGACGACGACGTCACGAAGGCCGCCCGCGTCTTCGAGCTGATCCACTCCTACCGGGTACGCGGCCACGTCATGGCCGACACCGACCCGCTGGAGTACAAGCAGCGCAAGCACCCCGACCTCGACATCAACGAGCACGGGCTCACCCTGTGGGACCTGGAGCGCGAGTTCGCCGTCGGCGGCTTCGCCGGCAAGTCGATGATGAAGCTCCGCGACATCCTCGGCGTGCTGCGCGACACGTACTGCCGCACCACCGGCATCGAGTTCATGCACATCCAGGACCCCAAGCAGCGCAAGTGGATCCAGGACCGCATGGAGCGCCCGCACTCCAAGCCGGAGCGCGAGGAGCAGCTGCGCATCCTGCGCCGGCTGAACGCGGCGGAGGCCTTCGAGACCTTCCTGCAGACCAAGTACGTCGGCCAGAAGCGCTTCTCCCTCGAGGGCGGCGAGTCGGTCATCCCGCTGCTCGACGCCGTCATCGACAGCGCCGCCGAGTCGCGCCTGGACGAGGTCGTCATCGGCATGGCCCACCGCGGCCGGCTGAACGTGCTCGCCAACATCGTGGGCAAGTCGTACGCGCAGATCTTCCGCGAGTTCGAGGGCAACCTCGACCCGAAGTCGATGCACGGCTCCGGCGACGTGAAGTACCACCTGGGCGCCGAGGGCACCTTCACCGGTCTGGACGGCGAGCAGATCAAGGTCTCGCTGGCCGCCAACCCCTCGCACCTGGAGGCGGTCGACCCGGTCCTGGAGGGCATCGCCCGCGCACGCCAGGACATCATCAACAAGGGCGGCACGGACTTCACCGTCCTGCCGGTCGCCCTGCACGGCGACGCGGCCTTCGCGGGCCAGGGCGTCGTCGCGGAAACCTTCAACATGTCGCAGCTGCGCGGTTACCGCACCGGCGGCACCGTGCACGTGGTGATCAACAACCAGGTCGGCTTCACCGCCGCCCCGGAGGCCTCGCGCTCCTCGATGTACGCCACCGACGTGGCCCGCATGATCGAGGCGCCGATCTTCCACGTGAACGGCGACGACCCGGAGGCCGTGGTCCGCGTCGCGCGCCTGGCCTTCGAGTTCCGCCAGACGTTCAACAAGGACGTCGTGATCGACCTCATCTGCTACCGCCGCCGCGGTCACAACGAGGGCGACAACCCGCAGTTCACCAACCCGCAGATGTACTCGCTGGTCGACAAGAAGCGCTCGGTGCGCAAGCTCTACACCGAGTCGCTGATCGGCCGCGGCGACATCACCCTCGAAGAGGCGGAGCAGGCGCTCCAGGACTTCCAGGGCCAGCTGGAGAAGGTGTTCGCGGAGGTCCGCGAGGCCAACTCGGCCCCGTCCGCGGCCCCGTACCACGACATCCAGGCCGAGTTCCCGGTGGCCGTGACCACCGCGATCTCGCAGGAGGCCGTGAAGCGGATCGCCGAGTCGCAGGTCAACATCCCCGACCACATCCACGTCCACCCGCGCCTGATGCCGCAGATGCAGCGCCGTGCGGCATCCGTCTCGGACGGCACGATCGACTGGGGCATGGGCGAGACCCTTGCCATCGGCTCCCTCCTGATGGAGGGCACCCCGGTCCGCCTGGCGGGCCAGGACTCGCGCCGCGGCACCTTCGGCCAGCGCCACGCGGTCCTCGTCGACCAGGAGACGGGCGAGGACTACACCCCGCTCCAGTACCTCTCGGACGACCAGGCCCGCTACAACGTCTACGACTCGCTGCTCTCCGAGTACGCGGCGATGGGCTTCGAGTACGGCTACTCCCTGGCCCGCCCGGAATCCCTCGTCATCTGGGAAGCCCAGTTCGGCGACTTCGTCAACGGCGCGCAGACCGTGATGGACGAGTTCATCTCCTCCGCCGAGCAGAAGTGGGGCCAGACGTCCGGCGTCACCCTGCTCCTGCCGCACGGTTACGAGGGCCAGGGCCCGGACCACTCGTCCGCCCGCCCGGAGCGCTTCCTCCAGATGTGCGCCCAGAACAACATGACGGTCGCCATGCCGACCCTCCCCTCGAACTACTTCCACCTGCTGCGCTGGCAGGTGCACAACCCGCACCACAAGCCGCTCATCGTCTTCACCCCGAAGTCGATGCTGCGTCTGAAGGCGGCGGCGTCGAAGGCGGAGGAGTTCACCACGGGCGGCTTCCGTCCGGTCATCGGTGACGACTCGGTGGAAGCGGGCGCGGTCCGCAAGGTCGTGTTCTGCGCGGGCAAGGTCTACTACGACCTGGACGCCGAGCGGGAGAAGCGGGGCGCCACGGACACGGCGATCATCCGCGTCGAGCGCCTCTACCCCCTCCCGGGTGCGGAGCTCCAGGCCGAGATCGCCAAGTACCCGAACGCGGAGAAGTACCTGTGGGCGCAGGAGGAGCCGGCGAACCAGGGCTCGTGGCCCTTCATCGCCCTCAACCTGATCGACCACCTGGACCTGGCGGTCGGCGCGGACATCCCGCACGGCGAGCGCCTGCGCCGCATCTCGCGGCCGCACAGCTCGTCGCCGGCGGTCGGTTCGGCGAAGCGGCACCAGGCGGAGCAGCAGGCGCTGGTGAACGAGGTCTTCGACGCGTGAGCGTCTGATACCCCCGTACGTGCCTCTGTACGTGGCTGAGGGCCCGCCCCCGCGAGACGGTTTCGCGGGGGCGGGCCCTTTGGCGTGCGGTGGGGATTTCGGGAGCCGCGCACCGCCCGGCCGCGGCGCGCCCGGCCGCGCACCGATCTCGCGCACCCGTCCCGGGCACACCGGGGTCCGGGGTCCGCTTTATCCTTTCCCCATGTACTTCACCGACCGTGGCATCGAAGAGCTGGAGAAGCGGCGCGGCGAGGAGGAGGTCACCTTCGAGTGGCTCGCCGAGCAGCTGCGCACCTTCGTGGACCTCAACCCCGACTTCGAGGTGCCGGTAGAACGTCTGGCCACGTGGCTGGCCCGGCTGGACGACGAGGACGACGACGCGGAGTAGGCCCGGCCGGGGTCAGTCGGCAGCGGGCGCCGTCAGCGCCGCACCACGAGGTCCGATTCCCGCGAGCGGGACGCACCTCCCCCGGGCAGTCTGACCCCATGACCACCTCACCCACCCCACCCGCGCCACCCACGTCGGACTCAGTGACCGTCCTGAACGGCATGTACGCGGCCGAGGCCGAGTACCTGGCGGCCGGCGGCCCGGGCCGGGCTTCGTTCGACCTGCTCGCCCCCTACTTCGCACCCCATGTGGTGCTGCACCAGGCGGACGCCCTGCCGTACGGAGGCACGTGGCGCGGGCACGAGGGAATGGCCCGGTTCTTCCTCGCCATGGCGAGGGCCTGGGAAACGTTCGATCTGCTGGACCAAGCATTCCTCGCCACGGGCGGGACCGCGGTCGTACGCACCCAGGTCCGTGCGCGGGCCCGTGCGAGCGGCCGTGAGCTCCGCTTCCCCATCCTCCAGACGATCACCGTCGAGGACGGCCGGATCACCGAGGTCCGCCCCTTCTACTGGGACACCGCGGCCATCGCCGCCGCCTGCACGGAACCCACCCCGACGACCTGATCCCTCCGATGCAGCTCAGCCTTCACCGAACAACTCGTCGGCCGCCTCCGCACTGAAGGCCCGCTCGAACCAGAGATCGAGGGTGGTCGCGTCGGCACAGCCGAACACCCGCCCCCTGACCTCCTCGGACACGGCGATCCCCCGCATGTCCAGGAGCCGCAGAATGGCTTCCGCCTTGCCCTCGGCTTTCCCTTCGGCCTTGCCCTCGCGACGCAGTTTCTGGGCCGTCTCCGACACGAAGAAGGAGAGGTCAGCAGCCATCAGTTCCCTCCAGAGGTCCGCTGCCGGGGTCGAGCCCAGGCTCTGTTCGGTGTACTCGATGTAGACGCTCGCGGCGTCCTCATCAACGGTCTTCAGGGCTGTCGCCAGCGCTTTCAGTATGGCACCGACGTCCGGATCCCGGCTGTGTGTCAGCACGGACAGCACCGCCAGCCGGACGTCGGCCACGGCCTCGTCCGGGTCCGTGACCGCGGGAACGTTGTGCGGGCCCAGCACCAGTGGAGTCAGGACGAGAGACGGGCCGATCCCGACCGCCCGCGACGCCCACCGCGCGGTGGCCTCGTCCTGGCAGGTCACCAGGAGCACCGGTGGGAGTCCGTGCTTCGCGTAGAGATACGCCAGGTAATACGCCCAGGCCGACGGCTTCTTCGGGGACGTCCCGGACTGCGATTCCACCACCAGCAGGAAGCTCTCGGCAGGGTCCGCCATCTCGACGCACAGCAGTGAGTCCACTCTGCGCTCCAGCGGGCGGAGTTCCGTGAGATCGGTGGGGAACTCGGTGACGGAAACGGGGTCGTCGAACGGTTGGTTGAGGATCCGCATCGTGCGGGGAAGCAGTTCGGGCGCCGCCAGGAAGATGCGGTGCATCGCCTCGTGCGATGAGCTGACCATGCTCGGAACGTAGCGGGGAGCCGCAGCCCTTCGGGTGCCTTTCGAATATGCCTCATGCATACGAGTGACAACCCACCCCCTCACCCCCCTGCACGGATCCTGTCGTACGTGAGTCCCGCCGCTCCCTGCGCCGTCAGCAGGGCGCCCGCGACCGCCCAGCCCGGGCCGCCCCGGCGTAGTCCCCACACCAGCAGGGGCAGTCCGCAGGCGAGTTGGGCCGCTCCCGTCAGCCGGGCGCGGGGGCCGCGCAGCCACTCGCCCAGGGGGCCGTGGTCGACCCGGTCCAGTTCGGCGCGCAGGGCGTCGCGCCAGCCTGCCCACTCCACCGTTTCCACTCCCGTGCCCGCCCTGGCCGCCTCGCGCAGCTGGTCCGCGCTCCCGCCGGGGCCGAGGCCGGGCGGCAGCAGCAGGCCCGCCCGGTGGAGTACGGCGAGCAGTCCGAGCAGCCGGGCCCGGGCGTCCGCGTCGCCGTCCGGGCGGGCCAAGGTCTCCAGGGACTCCATGTCGTGCACGGGGTCGAGCGCGAGCCGGACCGCGAAGGAGCGCATCGCCTCGTCCTCGCCCAGCGGCGTACCGTCGGCCCGCCACTCGTACCCCACACTCCGCCGGAACCCGGCGGCCAGCGAGTAGCCGGCCCGGTCCGGGTCCCACCACAGGGCCAGCACCGGCCAGCGGGTGGAGACGGCGAGGGCGGTGGCCCAGCCCGCGAGCACGCGGTCGACGGGTTCGTACGCACTCCCCGTCGCCAGCCACGGCTTGCCCTCCGGGACCAGCACGCTCCAGCCCTCGCCCGCCGGCGCGAGCAGCATCCGCTCGCGCAGCAGGGGGGCCGCCGGGCGTACGTCGGCGACCGGGGCGCGGCACAGGAGCAGGGCGCCGGTGGCCCCGGTGGTGCGCGCGGACGGCGAAACAGGGTGTGACATAGAGCCCACGCTAGGGCAAATAGCTCATACCCACCTCTCGCTGCTCGAAGTTCTTATCTTGACTTCACCTACCCGCGATATATCGTGTTGGACAGAAGACGCGATATGTTGCGTTCACGGGGAAAGACCTACTGGGGAAGGAATCACCATGTCCGAGTGGTCCGTCACCGAACCGCGGAAACTCTCCTTCGACGGGCCGGTGACCGCGCTGAGCGTGCGCGTGGTCAACGGCACCGTCAATGTCGTCGGCACGGACGGACTCTCGGACGGGGAGCCGACCGCCCGCCTCGAAGTGACCGAGCTCGACGGTCCGCCGCTGGTCGTCACGCATGAGGACGGCAAACTGACCGTCACGTACGAGGACCTGCCCTGGCAGGGCTTCCTCAAGATGTTCGACCGGCACAGCTGGCAGCGTTCCGCGACCGTCACGCTCACCGTCCCTGGGGGGGCGAAGGTCGACGTGGGCGTGGTCGGCGCGAGCGCGGTGCTCTTCGGGCTCCGCGCACGCACCGACGTCCGGAGCGTCACCGGCGAGGCCACCCTGGTCGGCCTGTCGGGCCCGGCGAGCGCGGAGACGGTCTCCGGCAACGTCGAGACCCACTCCCTCACCGGCAAGCTGCGCTTCAAGTCCGTGACCGGCGATCTGACCGTGGTCGACGGCGCCGGTCCTTCCGTACGGGCGGACTCGGTCGGCGGCGCGATGGTCATCGACGTGGACACGTCGAAGAGCGGCCCCACCGACATCGGTCTGACCACCGTCTCGGGCGAGATCGCGATCCGGCTGCCGCACCCCGCCGACGCCAAGGTCGAGGCGAACACCACCAGCGGCTCGGTCTCCAACGCCTTCGAGGACCTGCGGGTATCCGGCGGCGGCTGCGCCACCGAGCACGGCGGCCCGAGCGCGTGGGGCTGGGCCCAGAAGAAGATCACCGGCACGCTCGGCACGGGCGCGGGCAAGCTGCGCGCGACGACGGTGTCCGGCTCGATCGCCCTGCTGCGCCGCCCGCAGGAGGAGGCCGCACCGGCCGAGACGCCCGCCGGGGAGAACGTACCGACGGACTCCCCTGCCCGGGGCGACGCACCGGTGGACACCCCTCCTCCGGCCGCACCGCCCACCCCGCCCTCCACCGGCTCCGCACCCACGGACACCCCGCCCGCGGAAACTCCGCCCTCGGACACCCCTCCCTCCGACGGCCCCTCTTCCGGAAAGGTCCTCTGACATGGCTCCCGTCTTCGCCCACGGCCGTCTCCGCCTCTACCTCCTCAAGCTGCTCGACGAGGCCCCGCGCCACGGCTACGAGGTGATCCGCCTCCTGGAAGAACGTTTCCAGGGCCTGTACGCGCCGTCCGCCGGCACCGTCTACCCGCGCCTGGCCAAGCTGGAGGCCGAGGGCCTGGTCACGCACGCCACCGAGGGCGGCCGCAAGGTCTACTCGATCACCGAGGCGGGCCGCGAGGAACTGGCGGGCCGGGGCGGCGAGCTGGCCGACCTGGAGCTGGAGATCCGCGAGTCGGTGTCCGAGCTGGCCGCCGAGATCCGGGACGACGTACGGGGCGCGGCGGGCGACCTGCGCCGCGAGATGCGCGCCCAGGCGGCGTCGGCCGGCGCGGGCGGCAAGGACTCCGCGGCGTCCGGCGGTGAATGGGGCGGCCCGTGGGGCGACAAGGAGGCCTGGCGGCTGGCCAAGGAGGAGATGCGCAAGGCCCGCCAGGAGTGGAGAGACCAGGCCCGCCGGGCCAAGGACGAGTCCCGCCGCGCCCGTGAGGACGCCCAGGAGGCCCGCCGCCAGGCGAAGGAGGCCTCGGACCGCGCCCGCGAGCACATGCAGCAGGCCGCCCGCCGGGTGGAGGAACAGGTCCGCGAACACGTGTCGCGCGGCGACTGGCCCTCGGCCGTACGGGACGGACTGGCGGAGATCGAGAAGGAGTTCAGCCGCGCCTGGGGCAAGGACTTCGGCCGCTTCGGCAAGGGCCACGAGGCTCCGAAGGAGTCCCCGGACATCACGGTGGAGCGCGCCGACAAGGCCGATAAGGCCGACAAGACCGCCCCCGGCGGCGTCTGGGCCGACGCCGTACGCGACGACACCCCCGATCTCCCCCTGCCCGGCTGGGCGTACGAGGACACAAAGCCTGGTGCGGACCCCGCGCGCGAACTGGACCGCCTCCTGGACCGCTTCCGCGACGACATCCGCGACGCGGCCCGCGACCACGGCGTGACGGACGCACAACTGGCCGACGCCCGTGCCCGGTTGGCGGGTGCCGCGGCCCACATCGGTCACATGTTGCGGGGTACGCAGAAGTAACGAACCGGGAGGACCCCCTCAGCGTCCGGCACCGCAGCCGGCCCGAACCGCCCGAGCTCGGAGGCCACCCCGGGGCTGGACCGCTGCGGGCTACAGCGGTCAAGGAGTAGGACACTTACCCCCAAAGTGTCCTACTCCTTCTTTTGTGCGCTCCGCCCCCGGACGCCTGTAGCACCCGGACAGCCCACCCTCTTAAGCCAACGCCACTCATCCCCCCGGCCTATGCCGTGCTTCTCGGCAGCAAATTCCGCCCACCCCACGGCGAACAGGACCAGCCAATCCCCGTCCGGCCCTCACCTGCACCGCAGGACGGAGCCATCGCTTCCATCCGGATACGTCGGGATGTTTCCCCCGAAGGGGAGGGGCTGATTCCTGCGCGCATACGTTCGAGAGAAGGGGGCACGGCCCCCACATCCGTGTGGGACATGTGTGAACGTGTGCGTCTCCGGTGGCCGTCGGGGCGACCGGCAACTGACTTTCTGTGGGGGGAAGTTGATGCAGAAGCACACCCATGCCCGCACGCAGGTACGGGCAAGACGCACGTTGACGGTGGCGCTGGCGGTACTCGCCCTGGGCGCCGGCGCACTGCCGACCGCGATGGCCGACCCGGTGAAGCCGCCGCCGGTGCCCGCGAACTCCGTGTGGGGCAAGGACGCACCCCGGCTGCCGATTCCGCCGGTGAAGGTGGGCACGAACAAGGCTCCCGCGCCGGTCGCGGAGGCGACCCCGTCGAAGGACCGGGCGGCCTGGCGTGCCGCACAGAAGCAGCGTTCGCGCTCCTCCCAGAAGGCCCGCCTGGCGGCCCCGGCAGCGCCGTTGCTGGCGGAGATCCCTAAGGGGCAGGGCGCGGTCCCCTGGCACCGGATCTCCGACTTCCGGATCACGGACTCCCTGGTCGCCAGGGTGAACTACTCGACCGGCAACCTGATGCTGGCGGGCACGGACTTCGACGTCCCGGGTGTCGGCCAGAGCCTCCAGCTGACCCGTACGTACAACTCCATGGACGCCCCGTGGGGCAAGGTCTCGCAGCGGTGGTGGCAGGGCTGGGAGCGGTACGCGCAGATCACGGATGCGGAGTTCGTGTGGTTCGACGCGACGGGCGCCTCGGTGCGGTTCGCGAAGAAGGCGGACGGGACGTACACCACCCCCGTCGGCTACTCGAAGGACCTGACGAAGAACGCAGACGGCACGTACACCCTGACCGACCGCAAGTCCGGCTCGAAGGAGACGTACAACGTGGGCGGCACCCTGACGAAGGTGACCGACCGCAACAACGGCACGATCACCGTCACGCAGCACGACGAGGGTGCGGAGCACAAGGGTTTCAAGCTGACGGAGACCCGCTCGGGCCGGTGGGTCGACCTGGTGAAGACGGACGCCTCGCAGTGGCAGGCCAAGGACCACACCGGCCGCACCGCCGTCTTCGACCTCAACGCGGCCGGTGACCTGACGAAGACCACGGACACGGACGGCAAGGCCACGGTCTTCGCGTACGACTCCTCGCGCCGCCTGAGCCGGATCACGACCCCGGACGGCCGGGTGACGAACTTCGGCTACGACGCGACGAACCGCGTCACCTCCATGCAGCGGGCGACCGCCTTCAACGGCGACGCCTACACGGGCCCCACCCACACGTACACCTACGAGGCCGGCAAGACGAAGGTCACCGACCCCGAACAGCACACCACCACCTACGAGTTGAACAAGGACGGCGGCGTCACCAAGACCACGGACGCCCTGGGCCACTCCCGCTCCTCCACCTACGACGCGAACCACAACGTCAAGACGGCCACGGACGCCATGGGGGTGGGCACCACACCGGGCAACGAGACCGCCTACGGCTGGGACGCCCGCAACAATCCCACCTCCGCCAAGCTCCCCACCGGGGCGACCTCGGCGGCCGGCGCGTACGCGACGAAGGCGGGCCGGGACGTCCCCGGCACGATGGAGTCCGCAGACGGTGAGAAGACGTCCTTCACCTACGACGCGGCGGGCAACACCGAATCGGTGGCCGTCTCGGGCACGGGCGGCGGCACGGAGAAGTTCACGTACAACAAGGCGACCCCGACCTGCGGCGGCTTCGAGGGCCAGCGGTGCACGGCCACCGACGCACGCGGCAAGGTCACCAAGTTCCAGTACGACGCCAAGGGCAACCTGACCGAGGTCACCCCGCCCGCCCCGCTCGGCAAGACCACCTACACCTACGACGCACTCGGCCGCGTCGAGACCTCGGTGGACGGCCGCGGCGTCAACTCCGTCTTCACCTACGACAACCGCGACCGCATCAAGGAGGTCTCCTCCTCCACCACCACGGTCACCTACGTCTACGACGGCGACGGCAACCTCTCCCAGCGCACGGACGACGGCGGTCTCATCAAGTACGCCTTCGACCCGCTGTCCCGCGAGACGATCCGCACCCTCCAGGACGGCTCCCAGACCGAGCTGACCTACACCCCGGCCGGCAACGTCGACACCTACAAGGACCCGGCGGGCCTGACCGACTACACCTACGACGCCGCCAACCGCCTCACCGCGCTCAAGGACCCGTCGGGCAGGACGACGACGTACGCCTACAACGCCAACGACACCCGCACAAAGACCACGTACCCCGGCGGCACGGTCCAGGAGGTCACCCCGGACAAGTCCGGCAGGCCCACCCTGATCAAGGCGACCTCCCCCAAGGGCACCCTGACGAACACCTCGTACACCTACTCCTACGTCTCCGGCACGGCGACGAAGGACGGCACGAAGATCCGCACCGCCACCGACGGGGTCGTGGGTCTGACGAAGACCTACACCTACGACAGCGCGGGCCGCTTCTCCTACTCCGAGGAGAAGAAGGGCACCACCCTCGCCGCGTCCTACCAGTACTGCTACGACGCAGCGGGCAACCTCACCTCCCAGGGCTCCACGAAGGGCTGCCCCTCAGGCGTCGCCCTGACCTACAACGATGTCTCCCAGCTCATCTCCCGCGCCGGCTCCACCGCGGGCTGGGGCTACGACAAGGCAGGCAACGAAACCGACGGCGCCAGCGGCGCCGAACGGGCCCGCACAGGCGGCATCTGGTCCGACCACTCCCAGCAGACGTCGGTGACCGTCGCGGGCAAGAAGTACGTGGGCCTGTACGGCTCGACCGACCAGTCCGAGCGCCTCTTCTACGGCGACACCACGATGCACAACGGCCCGCTCGGCCTCTCCGGCAAGACCGACCCGACCGGGGACATGGGATTCAACCGGGAGCCCGGGGGCACCCTGAACTCCATGACGACCGCAGGCAAGTCGTACTACTACCTCACCGACGCACTGGGCTCCGTCCTGGCCATGGCCGACGAGACCGGCACCAAGGTGAACGAGTACCGCTACAGCCCCCGCGGCGTCGACGGCACCTTCACCGAAAAGGCCCCCCAGCCCTACCGCTACGCCGGCGGCTTCCAGGACCCGACAGGCCTCTACCACTACGGCGCCCGCTACTACGACCCCCGCATCGGCCGCTTCACCAGCCCGGACCCCTCCGGCCAGGAGAAGAACCCGTACCTGTACGCCGAGGGCGACCCGGTCAACCGCATCGACCCCAGCGGACTCGCCTCGGAAGGATGGAACCTCGAGGTCTGTGCCTTCGGAGGCTGCATCGGAGGCGGTCTGAGTAGGAATGACGACGGTGCGCTCCATGCCAGCATTTCGGGCGGAGCAGGAACCCCGGGAGTGAGTGGGGGATACGAGACCAGCGCCAGTGACGCTTCGGAGGGCTGGACCGGCGAAGTGGAATGCTCCGCCGGTCACTACCGTGCGTCAGTGAGTTCTCAAGGTGAGACCTCGGCGGGTGCCAGTACTTCTTACAGCGCCAAGCCGGGGTGCTCGGCGAAGATCAAAAAGACCTTTTAATAGAGAGGCTCACAGATGCGTGCGATAGAACTGGCAGCCCCTGGCGGCGGACCTGACGGCCCGCCGTGGCTTGGGATCGTCTTCGGTGTGGTTGCGGTTGCCGTGGCCGTGTTCTTCGCGATCAGTCTTATGCGAGGTCGAGGAAAGTAAGAAACGGTGACGCGGATCGCCAGCGTCACCGGGAATCTGGGCCCCTTCTCGCGAGCGCCTAAGTTTGCGGCTGGTCACTGGCTACTCAGTGGCCAGCCGCATGCCGTTGGGCGAAGATCACGTCGCCGCGCCGCGTCGGTCCCCGCGCGTCGACGGCACCTTCATCGAAAAGATCCCCCAGCCCTACCGGTACGCCGGGGGCTACCAGGACCTGACCGGCCTGTACCACCTGGGACCCCGCTACTACGACCCCCGCATCGGCCGCTTCACCAGCCCGGACCCCTCCGGCCAGGAGAAGAACCCGTACCTGTACGCGGAGGGCGACCCGGTCAACCGCATCGACCCCGCTGGTCAGGCAGTCGGACTCGCAGGCGCCATCGCGGCGCCTGCCCTACCGGTAGGCCTTGGGCTGACGGCGTTGAGCACTGGCCTCGAAGTGGCTGGCGGAATCGCGAACGGAGACAGCGCCTCCAAAATTGCGGGCGGTGCAGTCGTCAATCTTGTCGGCGGGAAGGTGGGACTTGCCGCCGATCTCTCCAAGGTGGGCAAGTCGACCTCCCGTGGCAGCAACCTCGGCTACTGGGGTGCTGGCGTCGTTGCGGGGAAGGTTATGTAGATACAAGGAGGAAAAACATGACTCGACTAGCCGCATTCATTACGGACAGCACCACGATGACCATCATCGTACTTGCTGCCGGGGCCCTGACCTTCGCTGTTGTGACTATTCGAGAAAAGAAGAAAAAAGGCAAGTAGTCAACCTAACGTCTGCCCGCCGTCCTCTTACTGTTGAGGGCGGCGGGCAGACCGCAACCATCCGACGCTTTAAGAAGGGGTAGTTCTCGTGGTGGTAGCAGGATCACTGTTAGCGATTCTAGGGGTAGCTTCCATCTTGTTCTCCACCCGCATAACCCAGGCAAGCATCAAAAGGTCTCAGACCCGGCTTAATCGTCAGACAAGTCAAGGCGAGAAGGCTATGTTCCTGGCCTGCTTCATCGGAGGTGGCGCACTCCTTTGCACGAGTGGAGTATACATCTGCTTCTTGTGATATCAGCGAGCGGAAGACAACGACTAACCAGGTCAACAGGCCGTGTCTGTGCCAGCTGCGGCAATAGCGGTTGGCGGCGGTTCCGGTGCGGCAATCGGTGCCGCTGCGGGAGGAGCCGACAACGCTGCGGGAGGAGCCGACAACGAGGACACGACGGACGCCTTCTACAACGAGGCCCTCGGTGGCGCTTTGGGGGCGTCCCCAATCAGCAAGGCGCCATTCATTCGAAATCTCTTTTAATCTCTTCTGGGGCCTCGCTCGGTACTGAGCGAGGCCCCAGAATGTCACTTTCGAGGAGCGTCATGGTCGAATCCGGCAAGGAAAGGTCATACAACCGTAGCCGGGCAGCAATGCAAGGCGCACTCATGGGTGCAGTTGCCACCTTCGTTCCGCGTGTGATTACGTCGGGGTTCGGCTGGTGCTTGGTCGTTCTTACAGGGGTAGGGGCCGTGGCGGGGGCCGCTGCCGGTTTCGCTCTCGCCCGCTATCTAACGGGCGACGCGGCCAAGTAGATGGGTCAACAAAATGCCGGCGGCATGACTGTCGGGGAATAGGGAAGGGGTCATGCCCGGCTGAAGCCGAACCGTCTTCCGAAGTGGAGCGTACCCGGCCCGACGCTGCCGGACATTTGGGCATCACCCGACGGGCCTGCACCTGCTGTTGTTCGCAGCGGGAACCGCAATAGCTCTGCAAAAGATCTACTTACCCCCAAACAGTACCGGCGCCTCAACGAGGCAATCACCGCCGAATTCTCATTGCGCAAGGGAGGCTGCATCCGTGAGACACCTCCAGCTGCCTGAACATCCCGCGCCAGGAGGCGACATGAACAGCACTACGCTCGCGGCACTGACCGGAACTTCTGGCGCAGCCATAGCCACAGTGGTCGTGATCATCGGAATCGCGGCGGCTTTGTACGTACGACTGAGAAAGTAATAGAGCACTCTGGGCGCATTGAGTCCGGAAGGTACCATCGGTTAGCCGGGACCAACGCATAAGGCGTACACCGTATCCACTGGGCGATAACCGCCGCCGCAGCAGGAGGGATTTAAGGAGGGCGTATGGTTTTTCTGGCCGCCTACTTGAGTGACAACCCTCCGGTAACGATGAACCTACATGGCATCGGAGGAGGCCTCGATTGAACTGGCCAAGATGTGGTCATCCAACGGAGGAGCGACGATCTTCATCGTCGTCTTCGTGATATTCGCCGTCGCCCTCGCGGCCTTGCTCGTGCGGCGCAGGCGGAGGTAACTCTCCTGCCAGGCAGGGAAGTTCAGCGCAGTGCCGCCAGGGGCTGCCGCGCACGGATGGTGGGCTGCGGCCGCGCCCAGTGTTCCGTACGGAATGGGCCTCCCGGGGCACCCGGTTCTCCGCTCGGAGACAGGAGGGGTCAACAGAAGCTGTTCGCCTTCACTGCCTGGAGGAAGTCGCTCCAGGTGGCCGGGGGGTGGAACTGGGTGCCCCGGTCGCGGTCCTTGGTGTCCCGTACGGCGCGGCCACCGTCGGCGGTGTGGGCGACTTCTACGCATTCCTGGGAGCCCCCCTGCGAGGCGCTGGCCTTCTTGAATGCCGTCACGATGCTTCGGTTCTTCATTCCTCTTCCTTCTCGGTGTCCGGGATCTGGCGCAGAACCTTGCGAAGGAACGAAAGGCTCTGGTCCGGAGTCATCGCGGCGGAGCACAGTGCTTCGAAGATGCGCGAGTGGGTGGCCATCTCGGGGAGGTCTTCAAGGATGACCGTGCTGGTGGTGGTGTCGTATGCCACGGCCTCGGTCGAAGGCTCGGGGCCGAAGCTGAACATGACGAAGTGCGAGCTCAAGTGGGCCGCACGCCATTCGTCGTGCGGTAGCACCTGTACCAGTGGGGGATGCCCGAACTGCGCAAGCCCGAGAACGCGTTGGATCCTGGTGGACGCGGGCTGATCCTCGTGGACGCCCTCAGTGCCAACTGGGGCGTGCGTCCTCGCGGCCCCGGCAAGACCGTTTGGGCACACCTGCCCGCGCAGACCTCGGCGGCCGGCACGTGAGCACCCTGCTCGCCCACGCCCTGCACCTCATCCTGCGCATCCTCCTACCGGCGCGGGGCCGTCACCGGAGCATCGCTCGGGTCTGCATGTCCCCACCCCAGCCCGTAGGGGTGACGCGGCGTCCCCGCCCCTTCCACGACAAGCCGCACCGCTTCGTCGAACAGCAGATCCAGCGGGCCATCGAGCACCGGCACCTCCAGCACGAGCGCCGTTTCGCGCTGAGCGAGGCCGTGGCGGGGCGCGACTACCCGTACAGCTACCCGGGCGCCCCGTTCCCCCGTTCCGCGTTTCCGTCGCCGCGGGCGTGAAAGTGACCTTCGTACCCTTTACGCCCCTACTTCGGGCCCCCGAACATCACCCTCTCCACCTCCCCGTAGCCCGCCCCGAAGTCCTTCAGGACCTCCGAGACGACTCCCGGGCGCACCGCCAGCGCCAGCAGCAAGTGCTCCTCACCGATGTGTTTGTCGCCGCGGCCCAGCGCCACCCTCAGCGACTGCTCCAGCACCTTCTTCGCCTCCGGCGTGAAGGGGCGGTGGTCCAGGAGCTTCCGCTTGAGCCGGTCGCGGACACGTCCGCCCTCCCGCTCGGGGACGTCGTCACCGGCGCTCCGGCGGGCACCGGCCATCGCCCCTTCGCCGTGCGTCTCCTCGACCTTGCGGACGATGGCGTCCACGTCGATACCCAGGTCGGCGAGCGCGTCCGTTTCGGACTTCGAGAGGCCGCCCCTGCGGCGGGCCGCCGACAGTGCCGCCTCGATCTCCTCGCGCCGGTCCCGTACGCCCAGGGCCGTGAAGGCGAAGAGCACGCGGCCCTCGGCTGCGTCCAACAGGGAGAGGAGGAGGTGTTCCTCGGTGACTTCGGGGTGGTCGAGCCGTTGTGCCTGGGCGACCGCGCCGGTCACCGTCCGGCGCGCGCTCTCCGTGAAACGTTCGAACATCATCGACCCCCATGCTTCTTGTGCACGGCCTGCTTGCTGACACCGAGCTCGGCCGCGATGTCCTGCCACGACCAGCCCTGATTCCTCGCACCGCGGACCTGCACGGCCTCCAGCTGCTCCAGCAGTCGCCGCAGGGCGACCACCGCGCGCAGCCCGACCCGTGGGTCCCGGTCCCCCGCCATGGCGGCGAGGTCGGTTGCTTCACTCATGGTGTCAACATACGTTGACGGACCCCTCGCGTCAACCCTGGTTGACAAAGAGGGGTGTCGTCCCGTGTCGGCGGGGCGGCCCTCAGCCGCGTCGTACCGTGACCGTCACCACCGCCCCCGGCACCGCCCGCACCCGCACCACCTCCGCCCGCCCCGGCTCCACGTACCGCGTCCCGCTCCACGCCCGGCCCCGTACGCTCACCCACCAGCCGTTCGCGCTCGCCGGGACCGAGATCTCGGTCGTCGTGCCGCCGCGCCGGCCCGCCTCGTAGGTGAGGGAGTAGCGGCCCGCGCCCGGGTCGTACGAGGCCGATGACGCCCGGCCCGCGACCGCCGACGCGTACGGTTCGGCCGTGCGTGCCTTGTGTCCGCGCAGTCTGCCCTCGCCGTCCACCGCGCAGTACCCGCCGCCGTAGCACCACACATAGCCTGCCCAGCCGGAGCTGTAGCGGGCGAAGGAGGCGAGGGCGTCCTCGTAGAAGCGGGCCATGTTCGGGCCTGCGTTGTTGAGCGGGCCCCACTCGCCGATCACCACCGGGACCCGGTACCGCTGCGGGTACTGCGTCACCGCCGCCTCGTACGCCTCGATCCAGCCGGCCGCCGGGTCGTAGTCCGCGCCCGCCTCCATCGCGGTGTTGTAGAAGTGCGGGGCGTAGACCACCTTGCGCTTCGGGTCCTTGATCTCGCCGAGGCCGGTCGGAACGCCCTCGCCGACGATCGGGGTCGGCTCGACGAACAGCCACTTCTTCGCGTCCACCGAACGCACCGCCGCCGCGAGCCGGTTGTGCATCGGGGTGACCTGGTCGCGCTCGATCCGGCGGGCGGCCGTGGGCAGGTCCTCGCCCTCCTTCAGCTCGCCCATGGGCTCGTTGAGGAAGTCGTAGCCGAAGACGGCCGGGTGGTCGCCGTACCGGTCGGCCAGCAGCCGCCAGATGTCGGCCTGTGCCTTCTGGAGGTCCTTGTCCTCGTAGAGGTGGGTGAAGGCGCGCTGTACGGCGGGCTGGAAGTACTCGGAGAACCAGTCGTCCGGGTTGGGTGTGAAGGGGAGGCCGTCCGTGCGGGTCGCCCATTCCGGGATGCCCCGGTGGCCGAACGCGGGGCCGAAGACGTCCTGGTGGCCGTCGATGAGGACCTTCATGCCGTGCTTGTGGGCCCACCCGAGGATCCGGTCGATCTTGCGCAGGTACTGCTCGCTGTACCGGCCGCGCCGGGGTTCCAGGTCGTCCCAGAAGACCAGTAGGCGGGCGAAGTTGAAGCCCTGCGCGCTCATGTCGCGGAAGTGCTTCTCGGTGATGAGGGAGAGGGCCTTGTCGCCCCGGTGGGTCTTGTCCTCGACGTTCCAGCCGCGCAGGGTCAGCGCCCGGCCGCGTTCGTCGGTCAGCGGCGGAATGGCGGGGGCGGCGGTGCGGGCCGCGCCCGCATCAGGAACCGGAGCGGGGGCTGCCTGCGCGGCCGGGGCGGTGAGTGCCCCGGCCGCGAGCAGCACTCCGCCCAGCAGGCAGGCGACGGCGGTTCTTGCTCGTGCGTACGTGGCGTACGAGGCGTACGAGGCGAATCTTGCGTACGTGGCGGACCTTGCGTACGTGCTGCGCATGGGGGCACCCCTCCGGCGGGCAAGCAGGCAGTCAGGTGCCGGAGATCAAAACAGTGCCCCCTCGGACTCTCAAGACCCGGTGAGCACAATCTTTCCGAACAGGTCGCCGCCCGCCATCCGCTCGAAGCCCTCGCGGGCCCGGTCCAGCGGCAGCACCTGGTCGATCACCGGGCGTACGCCGGTGGCCGCGCAGAACGCGAGCAGGTCCTCCAGCTCGTCCTTGGAGCCCATGGTCGAACCGACGACCTTCAGCTCCAGGAAGAAGATCCGGTTGAGCTCGGCGGACGGCGGGTTCTGTCCGCTGGTCGCACCGGAGATGACCAGGGTGCCGCCCGGCCGGAGCGACTTCACCGAGTGCGACCAGGTGGCCGCGCCGACGGTCTCGATCACCGCGTCGACCCGCTGCGGGAGCCTGGCGCCCGGCTCGAAGGCATCCACCGCACCCAGTTCGACGGCCCGCTTCCGCTTGGCCTCGTCGCGGCTGGTGGCGTACATCCGCAGCCCGGCGGCCTTGCCCAGGACGAGCGCGGCGGTCGCGACACCGCCTCCTGCGCCCTGCACGAGGACCGCGTCCCCGGGCCGTACGCCCGCGTTCGTGAACAGCATCCGGTACGCGGTCAGCCAGGCGGTCGGCAGGCAGGCCGCCTCCTCGAAGCTGAGCTCCTCGGGTTTGCGCAGCACGTTCCAGGTGGGCACGGAGACGCGCTCGGCGAAGGTGCCCTGGTACTTCTCGGTGAGGATCGACCGCTTCTCGTGGGGTCCGACGCCGTGCCCGCTCTGCCCGATGACGGAGTGCAGGACGACTTCGTTGCCCTCGTCGTCGATGCCTGCCGCGTCGCAGCCGAGGATCATCGGCAGCGTCTCCTCGGTGATCCCCACCCCGCGCAGCGACCACAGGTCGTGGTGGTTGAGGCTCGCGGCCTTCACGGTCACGGTGGTCCACCCGGGCCGGGACTCCGGCTCGGGGCGCTCCCCCAACTCAAGTCCGTTGAGCGGCTGGTCACGGTCGATACGGGCTGCGTAGGCGGCGAACATGGCCCGACCTTAGGCGGGCGGGGGTCCGCGACGGAACCGCTGAAGGGTGTGACCCGCGCCGCGTCGCGTGCCCCGGCCGCCCACGCCCGTCCACCGGACGCCCCGCTCACACCGCCATCGTCTGCCAGCCCCGGGTGATCTCCGCGCGGATGTCGCCGGGGTCCCGGTCGGCGGTGAGCAGTGCGACCAGGGCGGCCCCGTCCGCCGGCCGCCCCGCCGGGTCGGCCGTCAGCGCCTGCCGCACGGCATCCGCGAGTGCCGGATCCAGGGCCCGTACGGCCTCCAGTGCCTCCGGGGCGGGCCCGGTGTCGACGATCCTGCGGATCACCGCGCCGGTGCTCGTCGCCTGGAAGGGGCTGGTGCCGTGTGCGGCGCACACGACGCAACAGGCCCACGCCCAGATGTCGGCCGCCGTCCCCACCGGCTCGTCGCCGAACTGCTCGGGCGCCATGTACGTCAGCGTCCCCGGCCCGCCGCCGGTCCTGGTCAGCCGGGTCCCGTCCACGAGCGCGGCGATCCCGAAGTCGAGGAGCCGGGGCCCTGCGGTGGTCAGCATGATGTTGGCGGGCTTGAGGTCCCGGTGGACAAGACCCAGCCTGTGCACCCCGGACAGGGCCGTCGCCAGCGCGAGGGCGAGGGCGCGCAGGGCCTCGGGGGCGCGGAGCGGGCCCTGTTCGCGCAGGTGCGTGTCGAGCGGACGTCCGTCGAGGAGTTCCATGGCGAGGTACGGCCGCCCGGCCTCCACCCCGGAATCGAGCACGCGCGCGGTGTACGCGCCGGGCACCATCGCCAGCACCTCCGACTCGCGCGCGAACCGCCGCAGCAGTTCGGGATGGTCGAGCAGCTCGGGGTGGATGGTCTTCAGCGCGACCTGCGTGGCGGAGCCCTCGCGCCGGGCGAGGTAGACCGTGCCCATGCCGCCGGAGCCGATCCGGCCGATGAGGTGGTAGCCCGCGATGGTGCGGGGCTCGTTGGGGTGGAGTTCCTGGTACGAGACCGGGGAGTGGGGCCCCGCGGACGCCGACGGGTACGGGGAGTGCCGCCCCGGCGCGGACGCGGGCACGGGCGGCGTCGTGGCGGCCGGGACGTACGCCGACGCGGTCGGGGCGTAGGGGGACGGCGGGCCCGGTGCGAAGCCCTGCGGCGGGCCGAACACCCCGGCGGCGGGTCCCGGCGTTCCCACGCCCGGCCCGAACAGTCCCGCGCCCGGCGCGGGCGCTCCCACAGCGGGCAGCACCCGCCTACTGGCCAGCGCGGCCACGAGCTGGACCACCAGCGCCGCCACGACCAGACCGATCGGCAGCACTAGCCCGAGCGCCAGCCGCGCCCCGCCCAGCAGGGCCAGCCGCGGACCCACCGACTGCGCCGCCCCCGATGCCCGCGACGCGGGCATCCCGACGCTCCGCAGATTGCGCTGCGTCAGAAACCACAGCAGCAACCACAGGGCCAGCAGCGTCAGGGCGATGCCGAAGAAGATGTTCGTCGCGCCCGACATCGTCAGGTGGAACTGCATCGCCAGCTCGTGCGCGGCGTGGTTCGAACCGAGGGCCATGCCGAGCACCCCTCCGGACAGCATGTCGAAGCCCGCGAACGACTGCGTCCCGAGCCACAGGAACAGAGCGGCCCCGCCGACGAGTCCCAGCACCAGTTCCCCCGCCCCGGCCCCGGACAGCCCCCAGGGCGAGACGCTTCCCGCACGCGCCGCCGACTCCCGCTCGTGCAGGTCCCGCTGGGCCCGGTGCAGCAGGGGCAGCGAGGCCAGCCGTACCACCAGTGCGGGTACCGCGACGGCGGCGAGCCCCAGCGTCGACGACATCCCCGACCAGTCCACCGACATGCTTCCCCCGTGTCCGCCGTACGCCCCGGCAGCCCGGAGCAGACACGGAGTATAGGCGCGGGGTCACCCGGCCCGGGGGCCCAAGTACTCCTCTCCACAAGCACCTACGGGCCGCGCCCGTGCCCCCCGCACCGGGGGCA
>NZ_JBHXRV010000046.1:30463-72664 GCF_042716745.1 Streptomyces sp. NPDC058663 | reverse complement strand
CGCATGCGGGAACGGCCCACCGGTGTGAAGGTGCAAAGGTGACCACAGCCAGCGAGAACGCCAGCGAGACCGCGGCCTCCCTGCGGGCCGCCGAGCCCGTGCCGCCCGTCCTCGAAGGACGCAGACGCAACATCGTCTTCGGGACGATCATGCTCGGCGTGCTGCTCGCGGCGCTGGACCAGACGATCGTCGGCACGGCCCTGCCGACCATCGTCTCGGACCTGGGCGGCGCCGCCCACATGTCGTGGGTGGTCACGGCCTACCTGCTGGCGGAGACCGTCGCGACGGTGCTGGTCGGCAAGTTCGGCGACCTGTTCGGGCGGAAGGTCGTCTTCCAGATCTCGGCGGTCATCTTCATCACGGGTTCCTTCCTGTGCGGCCTCGCGACGAACATGACCCTGCTGATCGTGTGGCGGGGCGTGCAGGGCATCGGCGCAGGCGGTCTGATGGTCACCGCGATGGCGCTGATCGCCGATGTGATCCCGCTGCGGGAACGCGGGAAGTACCAAGGTGCGATCGGCGCCGTGTTCGGCATCTCAACGGTGGTGGGCCCGCTCCTCGGCGGCCTGTTCACGGACCACATGAGCTGGCGCTGGGCGTTCTACGTCAATGTGCCGATCGCGATCCTGGTGGTCATCGCGGCGGCCCGGACGATCCCGTCCGTCAAGTCGGCGAACAAGCCCCGCATCGACTACCTCGGCATCGCCCTGGTGGCTGCCGGCTCCAGCGCCCTCGTCCTGGCGACCAGCTGGGGCGGCAACGAGTACGCGTGGGGGTCGGCCGTCATCATCGGCCTCTTCGCCGGCGGCGTCCTCGCCCTGGCACTGTTCTGCCTCGTGGAGACGCGGGCCGCCGAACCCATGCTGCCCATGAAGCTCTTCGCCAACCCGGTCTTCACGGTCTGCTCCATCCTCAGCTTCATCGTCGGCTTCGCCATGCTCGGCGCGATGACCTTCCTGCCCACCTACTTGCAGTACGTCGACGGGGACTCGGCCACCGTCTCCGGCGTGCGGACGCTGCCGATGGTGATCGGGCTGCTCATCGCGTCGGTCTTCAGCGGAAACGTGGTCAGCAAGACGGGCACGTACCGGATCTTCCCGATTGTCGGCTCGGCGGTGATGGGAGTCGGCCTCTACCTCCTGTCCCTGATGGGCCCGGACACCAGCACCTGGATGGAGTCCCTGTACATGTTCGTACTGGGGCTCGGCATCGGACTGTGCATGCAGGTGCTGACGATCGCCGTGCAGAACACGGTGGACTACACGGACCTGGGCACGGCGACGTCCGGCGTCACCTTCTTCCGTACGCTCGGCAGCTCCTTCGGCGCCGCCGTCTTCGGCACCATCTACGCGAACTCGCTGAAGCCGAACCTGGAGACGGGGGTGGGCGCGGCGCTGCGGCTGGCCCCACCGGGCACCGACCCGGCCACCCTCGCGAAGGCAGCGCAGAATCCGCAGAGCCTGCACCAGCTCCCGCCGGCCCAGGTGGCGCCGATCGCCCAGGCGTACGCCGACACCCTGAGCAACGTATTCCTGTGGACGGTGCCGGTGGCGGTACTGGGCTTCCTGGTGTCGCTCTTCCTCAAGCAGGTGGAACTGAGGGACAGCGCCCGGGTCGGCTCCGCGGACCTGGGCGAGGGCTTCGGCCAGCCCAGGCCGGGCGGCACGGTCGGCTCCTCGAACGCCCTGGAACTCGCGGTCGCCAAGATCCTGCGGTCCCAGCGCGCGACGACGGTCCGTCAGGTGGTGGCGACCTCCGACACCCGGCTGGACATCGCGGGCGCCTGGGCGGTCATGCAGGTGCAGCTCTTCACCCGGCTGGTCGGCCATGCGTCCCTCGGGCTGATCGCCGGCCGGCGCAACGTGCCGCCGGAGGTCCTGTTCCCGGTCTTCGACCGGATGGTCGACGAGGGCTATCTGACCCGCGACGGCAACTTCCTCTCCCACACTCCGGCGGGCGAGCGCGAGGCACAGGTGATCGCGGACGCCTGGGCCGACTGGCTGGGCGCGCAGCTGGAGAAGGACGTGGGCAGGCCGCGCAGTGCGGAGCTGAAGGCGGCGGCGGACCGGATCGCCAAGCGGCTGCTGGCCGAGGACCTGGCGGAGAACCTGCCGCTCGCGGCACCGGCCAGGACGGGCGCCACCCTGGCCCGCTAGCTCGAACCCGGGCTCAGAGATCCCGGCGGTGTACGAGGCCGAGTGCGAGCGCCAGGGCGAGCACCGGCCACGCCGCCATGACGATCCAGGAGTGGGGATGCGAGGCGGTGTGGGGAAGGTCCGGCATCCAGGCGGGCGTGATCGCGGCCAGGTTCTCCCAGGAGTTCAGCGGCATGGCGTACTTGACCGCGGCGGTCCACGCGTCGTTCTCGTTGAGGAACGAAGGCAGCAGGATCAAAACCAGCGCACAGGCCGCCACCGTGCCGGCGCCGTGCCGCACCAGTACCCCGATGGCCAGGCCGACCAGCGCGCTGACCGGCGCCAGCACCGCGGAAGCGGCCAGCGAACGCAGCACCTCCGGATCGCCCAGCCCCACGTTCGCGTCGCGCCCGGCGAGGATCGTCTGCGTCACCGCGAAGGACACGGCGACCACCAGTACCCCGAAGGCGGCCGTCACCCCGGTGAGGACGAGTGCCTTGGCGGCGAGGAGCGAGCGGCGGGCCGGGACGGCGGCGAGCGTCGTGCGGATCAGGCCGCTCGTGTACTCGTTGGTCACGGTCAGTGCGCCCAGGGTGCCGATCGCCAGCATCAGGACCATGGCGGAGGGCAGCGGAAAGGCGTCCCGGATTGCCCAGGTGGGGACGAATGCGTGCTCGCGGATGCTCACGTCGTAGTGCGGCCAGTTCCGGTGGTCGGCGAGGGCCCCATTGGCGCCGAGGGCGACGACGACCAGTGCGGTCAGCGGAAAGGCCCAGCGGTTCGAGCGCAGTGACCACAGCTTGGTCCACTCGGCGGCAAGCAGATCGGTGAACCGGTCGCCGGGCGAGGCGACGGCGGCGGGGACGGTCGAAACGGCGGTCATCGGGATGCTCCGGATCCGGGAAGGGGCGAGGGCCGGGACGGGGTCGTCGAGGTGGGGTACTCGACGCTTGCGGCGGTCAGTTCCATGAAGGCGTCCTCCAACGAGGAGGTGCGGGTGGCCAGTTCGGAGAGGGCGATCCGCTGCCGGGCCGCGAGTTCGCCGATCCGGGAGGCGGGGAGGCCGGTCACAGTCAGCAGCCCACCGGCGTCCGCCTCCACGCGAGCGCCCTCCGAGACCAGCACCGGGACGAGCGAAGCCGCGTCGGGGGTGCGCACCGACACGCATCTGCGGGTGCCGCGCGCCGCGAACTCCGCCACACCCTCCGCCGCGATCAACTCGCCCCGCCCGATGACGATCAACTGCTCGGCGGTGTTCTCCATCTCCGACATCAAGTGGCTCGACACGAACACGGTCCGCCCCTCCCCGGCGAGGCGCCGGAACAGCGTACGGATCCACAGCACCCCTTCCGGATCGAGCCCGTTGGCCGGTTCGTCGAAGAGCAGTACGGCGGGGTCGCCGAGCAGCGCCCCGGCTATCCCCAGCCGCTGCTTCATGCCGAGCGAGAACCCGCCGATCCGGCGCTTCGCCGCCTGCGCGAGGCCGACCTCCTCCAGCACTTCGCTCACCCGGCGCCGGGGAATGCCGTTGCCGCGGGCCAGCACGGACAGATGGGCCCGGGCGGTGTACCCCTTGTGCACGTCCTGCGCATCGAGCAGCGCCCCGGCGTCCCGCAGCCCGCGAGGCCGGTCCCGGAAGGGGCGGCCGTCGATGAGGGCCGTGCCGGAGGTTGGCTCGTTCAGGCCGAGGATCATCCGCAGCGTGGTGGATTTACCCGCCCCGTTGGGGCCGAGGAACCCGGTGACGTGCCCGGGCCGCACGGTGAAGGACAGACCGCGCACGGCGGTGGTCCCCCCGAAACTCTTCGTCAGTTCGTTGACTTCGATCACCCGCCCCACGGTGCCGGGACCCACCCCGGCCCGGCATCGGCCCGGCGGCCACCTCCGGACGCCCCCGGCCGGCCCGGGGACGTACGCCCCAGGGCCAATGACCCGCCACCGGGCCCGCCGTACGATCGGCCACATGCCCGAGGAACACGCCGCACTCCGCCCGCCGTCACGCCTGCCGCTCCCCGCGCCGGCCCTGCGCACGGCCCTCGCCTGGAGCGGGGCGGCCGCCTTCCCCGTGGCGCTCTGCTTCACGGTGTACGACAGCCAGAACTACCCCACCGGGCTCCAGTTCCTGCTGCCCGCGCTCCTCGCGGTGCTGCCCGTCGGACTGCTGCTCCGGCGCCCGCTGCCCGCCCTGCTCGCCGTCCTGGCGGGCACGTTCGCGGCAGGAACGACGGTGCCCGGCCGCTGGGTGGAGTTCCCGCGCGGACACCCCATGACGCCGATCGTGCTGGAATCGGAGTGGGGCGCGTACTCCCTCCTGGTCTCCGGGGCGGTCGCCGTGGGCATCATCGCCGCCACCCGGCCGCTGCGGGCCGCGGCCGGGGCAGCCGTCGCGGTCTTCGCGGTCCAGGCGGGCACCGCCCCCTACTACACCTCGGGAACGAACCACTACACCATCATCCTGGTGCTGTTCGCTCTCGTCCTCCTCGTCGCGGGCGGTGCTGGCTACTCGGTGCGCGAACGCAGACGGCACGCGGCGGCGCTCGGCGCGCAGGCGGCAGCACAGGCCGTCACCGCCGAACGGCTGCGCATCGCAAGGGAGTTGCACGACATGGTCGCGCACAGCATCGGCATCATCGCCATCCAGGCGGGTGTCGGCAGCAGGGTCATCGACACCCAGCCACAGGAGGCCCGCAACGCGCTGACCGCCATCGAGACCACCAGCCGCGACACCCTGTCCGGGCTGCGCCGGATGCTCGGTGCCCTGCGGCAGGCCGGACCCGTCGGACTCCCGCAGGAGCCCGGGGCCTCGGCCCCGCCGCTCGACCCCGCGCCCGGCCTCGGCGACCTCGACCGGCTGGCCGCGACGACGTCCGCCGCAGGGGTACGGGTCGACGTGGAGTGGGTGGGGGAGCGGTTGCCGCTCCCCGCCGAGCTCGACCTCTCCGCGTACCGCATCGTCCAGGAAGCGGTCACCAACGTCGTCCGGCACGCGCGCACCCGAAGCTGCCGGGTGACTGTCACCCAGCGGGACGAGGAGATCGCCGTGGAGGTCGTCGACGACGGGCCGGGCGGCGGCAGGACGCCGGGCACCGGCTACGGACTGGCCGGAATGCGTGAGCGGGTCGCCCTGCTGCACGGCGAGTTCAGCGCGGGGGCACGGCCCGGCGGCGGCTTCCGGGTGGCCGCCAGGCTTCCCCTGCCGTCCGGGTCCGCCGCGCGGGCGACGGCGGCCGGCCGATGACCGTACGGGTTCTGCTCGTCGACGACCAGCCGCTGGTACGGGCGGGGCTGCGTGTCCTGATGACCGACACCCCCGACCTCGTGGTCGTCGGCGAGGCCGGGAACGGTGCCGAAGCCGTCGCCCTGGTGGACAGGACCCGCCCGGACGTCGTCGTGATGGACATCCGCATGCCCGGCACCGACGGCATCGAAGCCACCCGCCAGATCACCGCGGGCCACCCGCAGGTACGGGTCCTGATGCTCACCACCTTCGACGACGACGCGTACGTCCACGGCTCGCTGCGCGCCGGGGCGAGCGGCTTCGTCGTCAAGGACATGGCACTGGAGGAGATCCTCGCCGCGATCCGCGTCGTCGCCGCGGGCGACGCACTGATCGCCCCCGGCGTCACCCGCAGGCTGATCGCCGAGTTCGCGGCACGGCCCGACCCCGGGCCTGCCGCGGGCCCGCCTCTCGCCCTCGGCGTCATCACCGACCGGGAACGGGAAGTGCTGACGCACATCGGACGCGGGCTCTCCAACACCGAGATCGCCACGACCCTGTTCATCAGCGTCGCCACCGTGAAGGCCCACGTGGCACGGCTCTTCACCAAACTGGACGCCCGCGACCGGGTGCAGCTCGTGATCATCGCGTACGACACGGGGCTGGTGGCACCGCCCGCGAGATGACCACGCCGGTGGAGGTGGCGCCCCCACCGCCGTCGCGCCCCCCCACGTCCCCGCAATCCCTTTGACGCCGCTGCGACACTGGCCCGGTGGACGAGACGAGGCAGTTGCACGAGACAAGCCGCTTGCGGACAGCGATCGTCACCTGGGCGGCCGGCGGCATCGGCGCGCCCGAGGCCGCCCTTACCGTGCGGGAGGCGGCCGTCCGCTCGGGCCCGGTCACCGTCGTGCTCGTCGAAGGGGTCAGCGACCGGGCGGCCCTGGAGGCCCTGGCCGTGCGCCGGGGCCGCGACCTCGACGCTGCGGGCGTCTGTGTCGTCCCGCTCGGCGGCGCGACCAGCATCGGCAGATTCCTGGAACTGCTCGGCCCGTACGGGCTCGGCCTGCGGCTCGCCGGGCTGTGCGACGCGGCCGAGGTGGGCTTCTTCCGCCGCGCCCTGGATCGTGCGGGAATCGGCAGCCCGGACAGCCGCGAGGAACTGGCCGGCCTGGGCTTCCACGTCTGTGACGCCGACCTGGAGGACGAACTGATCCGCGCGCTCGGCCCCGCGGGGGTCGAGCGGGTCGTCGGCACACAGGGCGACCTGAGGTCCCTGCGCACCTTCCGCAACCAGCCCGCCCAGCGCGACCGCACCGAGCGGCAACGGCTCCGCCGCTTCATGGGCACCACCTCCGGACGCAAGGAGGCGTATGCACGGGCCATGGTGCGGGCACTCGACCTCGACCGGGTGCCGCGCCCGCTCGACGACCTGCTCGCCCACCTCTGAGCGCCACCCGGGCAGGGATCCGGGCAGGGATCCGGCACGGGCCGAGGCCCGCGTGGGGCGCGTTCCGCCGGGCCGCACCGCGCGGCACGCCTGCATACCGCAGGTGCACGCCGCCGCCGTCCGGGGCAGGGTGCTCCCGGGGGAACACCCACGGACCGGTAAGCAACTGCCCCGAGGAGCACGCCACATGACCCAGTTCGCAGTGATCGGCGGGGGGATCGCGGGGCTCGCCACCGCCCTCCTCCTCGCCCGGCGCGGCCACCCCGTCACCCTCTTCGAGCGGGACTTCCGCGCACCCGGCCAGGACCTCGACGCCGACTTCTTCGACTGGCCGCGCCCCGCCACCGTCCCGCAGGCCACCCAGCCGCACACCCTCATCGGCGCCGCCCGGGCCGTCCTCATGGAAGAACTGCCCGACGTGTACGAGGAGTTGCTGCGGCGCGGCGCGGCCGAGTACCACGAGCTGGACTGGTACGGCGACCGCCGCCCACCCGCCAGGCCCGGCGACGAACACCTCGTCATGCTCCAGACCCGCCGGATCCTCCTGGAGTCCGTGCTCACCGACGCGCTGCGCGCCGAACCGAACGCCGCCCTGCGCTACGGGGCGCGCGTCACCGGACTGGTGGTCGAGAGCGGGGGAGAGGGAGGCGTCCCGTGCGTCACCGGGCTGCGCACGGGCGAGGCGACCCACCGGGCGGACGTGGTCGTCGACGCCGGCGGGCGGCGCGTGCCCACGGGGGACTGGCTCGTCGAGGCGGGCTGCCGGCCGCCCGTCGAGGAGCGGCACCGTACCGGAGTCGCCTACTTCTGCCGCTGGTACCGGCGCCGGGAGGGGCAGCGGGAGCCCGTGCAGGGAGCTCTGGCACTGGCCGGCGGGGCCTTCGGCGGGTGCGCCGTCTTCCCCTCGGACAACCGGGTCTTCGGGATCGCGCTCTTCCTGCACACCGACGACCCGACCCGGGCCGCGCTGCGGGACCCCGACGTCTTCGAGACCGCGGCCCGCGGCTTCCCCTCCGGGGCCGACTGGCTCTCGCTCGACGTCGAGCCGCTCTCCGGGGTGCTGCCGATGGCCGGGCTCGACAACCGGTGGCGGGCACTGGCCGACGACCGGGGCCCGGTGGTCCGCGGACTGATCCCCGTGGGCGACAGCTTCACCCACACCAACCCCACGATGGCCCAGGGCATCGCGCTGTCCCTCTGGTCCGCGCAGTGGGTGGCGCGGCAGGTGGCGGACGGGGCGGACGCGTCCGGTGCGGGGTTCGCGGCCGACTACCACGCGTGGGCGCTGCGGGTGCTGAGGCCGTGGTTCGACATCCAGGTGCAGACCGACCAGGCGATCGGGGAACGGTACGCGCAGCGCTCGACCGAGCCGCCCACCGGGGCCGCCAGGCAGCGGGCCGCGATGATGGTGTGCGGGCTCAAGGACCCGGTGGTGGGCCGTGCCAGGGCGAAGGTGCGCCACCTGCTGGTGCCACCGGCACAGGCGTACGGCGATCCGGAGGTCCAGCGGCACCTGGAGGCGTGGCTGGAGGCGCACGCACAGTGGGTGCCGGGACAGGTCGGACCCACCCGCGAGGAATGGGAGAAGATCACCTCCAGGTGAGAGGCCGGGGCGGGGGTCCGGCGACACCTCCCCGCCGCGGGTCCGGCGACCCGCACCTCCCCGCCGCGGGGGTCCGGCAGCCCGGGACGCTACAGGGCGCCGCCCAGGACCTCGGACAGGTCGTAGCCGACCGGTTCGTCCAACTGGTCGTAGCGGCAGGAAGCGGGCTCCCGGTCCGGCCGCCATCTGCGGAACTGCGTGGTGTGCCGGAACCGGGTGCCCTGCATGTGGTCGTAGGCCACCTCGCAGACCCGCTCGGGGGCCAGGGCCACCCAGGACTGGTCCTTGCCCGAGTTCCACCTGTTCTGGGTGCCGGGGAGGCGGGCCGACTCGTGGGCCGCCTGGTCCTCCCAGGCGGCCCACGGGTGGTCGGCGGGGGAGCTCAGCCGCAGGGGCGAGAGCTCGTCGACGAGTTCCCTGCGGCGCTGCATGGTGAAGGCGGAGCACGCGCCGACGTGCTGGAGCGCACCCCGGTCGTCGTACAGGCCGAGCAGCAGCGAGCCGACCACCGGGCCCGACTTGTGCAGCCGGTAGCCCGCGACGACGCAGTCCGCCGTCCGCTCGTGCTTGATCTTGTACATGAGACGGGCGTCCGGCCGGTACGGGAGGGTCAGCGGCTTGGCCATGACGCCGTCGAGCCCCGCGCCTTCGAACCGGTCGAACCACAGCTGCGCGACCTCGGGGTCGGTGGTCGCCGGTGCCAGGTGCACGGGAGGGCCCGCTCCGTCCAGCACCTCGATGAGTGCTGTGCGGCGCTGCTCCAGGGGCACGTCGAGGAGCGACAGGTCCTCCAGGGCGAGCAGGTCGAAGGCGACGAAACTCGCGGGGGTCCGCTCGGCGAGCAGGGCGATGCGGGAGTCCGCCGGATGGATGCGGTCGGAGAGCCGCTCGAAGTCCAGCCGGCCGTCCTGAGCGATGACGATTTCGCCGTCGACCACGCAGCGGGGCGGCAGCTCGGCGAGCAGCCCGGCGGCCAGCTCCGGAAAGTAGCGGGTCAGCGGTTTGCCGGTGCGCGAGCCGATGACGATCTCGCCGCCGTCCCGGTGCACGATCGCCCGGAACCCGTCCCACTTGGCCTCGTAGTGCATGCCCGGCGGGATCTTCTTCACCGCCTTGGCCAGCATCGGCTTCACCGGCGGCATCACGGGCAGGTTCATACGGTGCGGAGGGTCCGAGGGCTTCGGGGAGTTTGGTGCCATAGGTCCGACCCTGCCCGATCCTCCGATATGCGGCATATGTAGGCTCGGCCTACCGTGGCGCACATGGGCAAGACGGGCGAGGCGATCGAGCTGGACGCGGGAGGGCGGGCCGTGCGGCTGTCGAGCCCGGACAAGATCTACTTTCCGGAGCGCGGCTTCACGAAGGGTGACGTGGCGCGCTACTACCTGGCCGTCGGCCCCGGCATCCTGCGCGCGCTGCGCGAGCGGCCGACCACCCTGGAGAGGTTCCCCGACGGGGTCGAGGGCGAGTCCTTCTACCAGAAGCGGGCTCCGAAGAACGTCCCTGCGTGGCTGCCGACGGCCACGATCGCCTTCCCCAGCGGGCGCACCGCCGACGAGATCTGCCCGACGGAGATCGCCGCCGTGCTGTGGGCGGCCAACCTGGGGACCCTGACCTTCCACCCCTGGGCGGTGCGCAAGGAGCGCCCGGACCACCCCGACGAGCTGCGCATCGACCTGGATCCGCAGCCCGGCACCGACTTCACCGACGCGGTACGGGTCGCCCACGAGCTGCGTGCGCTGCTCGGCGAACACGGGCTGCGCGGGTGGCCCAAGACCTCCGGGGGACGCGGACTGCACGTGTTCGTGCCGATCGAGGCCCGCTGGGACTTCACCGCCGTACGGCGCGCCGCGATCGCGGTCGGGCGCGAGCTGGAACGGCGGCTTCCCGACAGGGTGACCACCGCGTGGTGGAAGGAGGAGCGCGGCGAGCGGATCTTCGTCGACTACAACCAGACCGCCCGTGACCGCACCATGGCCTCCGCCTACTCCATCCGCCCGAAGCCGCACGCACCGGTCTCCGCCCCCCTGCGCTGGGAGGAGCTGGACGGGGTGCGCCCCGAGGACTTCGACGTGGCGACCATGCCCGCCCGGTTCGCCGAACTGGGCGACGTACACGCGGACCTGGAGCAGCACGCCTTCGCCCTGGACCCGCTCCTGGCGCTGGCGGACCAGGACGAGCACGAGCGGGGGCTCGGCGACATGCCGTACCCGCCGGACTACCCCAAGATGCCGGGCGAACCGAAACGGGTCGCACCGAGCCGCGCGAAGCACGAGAAGAACGACGACGAGGGCGAGGGAGCCGGATGAGCAGCGAGATACCCGGCACGGGAGAGGCACCCGGGGCGGGGCGGACGCCCGGTGAGGGGCAGGCACCCGAGGCCGGGCCGCCGCAGAGGCCCGCAGGGTCGGAAGAGGCCGCAGGGCCGGACGGGGCCGCGACGGCGGACGGTACTGCGCAGACGGCTCCGCCGGGGCGCGCGCCCGGCACCGGGCACGGTGCGCACGGCAGGGTGCCGAACGGGGCCGAGCGGTGGGCGGCGTTCAAGAAGTCGCCGTTCCTGCCCGCGACGGTGCTGGTCTTCATCCTGGCGGTCGCGGCCGGACTGTTCGCCGGTTCCTACACGTACACGATGGCCAACCCCACCCCGCACCGGATCCCCGTCGCCGTGGCCGGTGACCCGCGGGCGCCGCAGATCAGGGCGATGGTGGCCGGGACGGACCAGGCGCTGCCCGGTTCGCTGGAGGTCAGCGACTACCCGACGTACGCGCGGGCCCGTGAGGCGATGGACGAGCAGCAGGCGTTCGCGGTGCTCCGGGCCCAGGGGCCCGGAGCGCTCACCCTGGACGTGGCCGGCGCGTCCGGGGCCTCGGTCGCCCAGCTCCTCGCGGAGACCGGGGTGAAGGTCGGCAGGGCGGCGGGGGTGGAGGTCACCGTCCACGACGTCAAACCGCTCCAGAAGGGCGACCCGCGCGGACTCGCCCTCTTCTACATCTCTCTCGCCGCGGTCATCATCGGCTTCGTCGGAGCCATCCAGCTCAGCGTCCACGCCAGGGGCCTGAACCCGGCCGAACGCATCGGGTTCACCGCCGCCTACGCACTGCTCGGGGCCTTCGCCATCGCCGCGGTGGTGGACTGGCTGCTGGGTGCGCTGGACCTGCCGTTCGTCGAGTCGTGGCTGATCCTGGCGCTGACCATGTTCACCTCGGGCATGGTCTTCACCATGTTCAACACCCTGATGGGACGCTGGGCGATGATCCCCACCTGGGGGCTGATGGTGCTGCTGGGCAACCCGTCCTCCGGCGGTGCCGTGTCCTGGCCGCTGCTGCCCTCGTTGCTCGGCCACATCGGCCAGTGGCTGCCGCCCGGCGCCTCCGTCAATGCCCAGCACACCGCCGTCTACTTCCAGGGCCACCAGCACCTGAAGCCGTTCCTGGTGCTCGTGGCGTGGGCGCTGGTGTCCTGCGCGGTGTTCTGGGTGTGGCGCCACCGCCACCCGGGCGGACGCGACACCACCCCGGCCCACGCCCACGGGGGAGCCCCCGCGGCCGCCTGACCCCGGCACCGCGCCGCCCCCGACGCGCCATGTCCAGGGGCCGGGGCGACACGAGGGCGCGGCGCAATGCCTTGGGAATCCCGGGCGCGGGTGCTGCAATGTCCCGGCACCCGCTTCCCGGGGCGTGCCGGGCCTCCGGGGCGGCCCCGGTCAACGACGCTGTGCGCCACCCGTTGACCGTTTGTTGATCGCGAACGGGCAGCGTGTCCCTCATGCCGACCGACACCACGTCCCGAATCCCCAGCCCCACCAACAGTGCACTGTCCTGGCAGGACGACGCGCTGTGCGCCCAGACCGGACCGGAGTTCTTCTTTCCCGAACCCGGCAGCTCCACCCGTGAGGCCAAACAGCTGTGCGGCGCCTGTGACATGAAGCGCAGCTGCCTCGAATACGCGCTCGCCCACGACGAGCGCTTCGGTGTCTGGGGCGGGCTCTCCGAGAAGGAACGCCATGAGCTGAGGCGTGCCCAGGGGAGTTGACCCGGGCCGTTGCGCCGCGGAGTGGATGGAGGGCGAGAGCCTCGGTGAGTGGGGGACGGCCCCCTCGGCGGGGACGCCCCCCATGGCGGGTGGGGGCGGCCCCGTCGAGGGATGTCAATGGGTGATGCGGAAGTCTTCCCCGTACATCTTCCATTCCAGCGGCGGCTTCAGGTTCATGTTGTTCTTCTGCAGGAACACCCGCTGGGTGGTGTCGATCCGGGACGTGTCGTTGAGCGTCTTCTTCGTCCGGAGCACCTCCCTGGTCTCGTCGAGGAAGGCGTTCAGATAGTCCTTCTCGGCCTTCGCCTTGGCCTTGCCCTCGACCTCGGCGGGCGCCTTGACCTTCTTGCGGGCCGTGTCGCGGATGCCGTAGAAGCCGCGCTTGTCGAGGCCGGGGCCGTGCAGCACCATCGCGTCGTAGTAGATGAACTGGCCGAGCGTGCCCAGGCCGTCCATCTTGGCGAGGTCCACCGCGGGCTTGAAGTAGTACTTGTCGCGGGCGTCGTCCTGCGCCTTGCGGAAGTCCGGCTCCTTGGCCGCGTGCTTCCAGGCCTGGGTGAAGCCCGGGTCGAGACCCTCGTGGGAGGCGGTGCCGTCCACCTTGACGAGCGCGGGCAGGAAACGCGCCAGCGAGTTGTCCGGGTGGGTCTTGGTGTAGTCCTGGATCAGCTGGAGCATGTCGTGGGTGCCCGAGGTGAAGCCGATGACGCCGGCCGTGTAGCCGTTGCCGTCGCCGACGTCGCGGATCGAGGCGTACTGCCCGCGCCAGTTGAGCGAGGAGTTCTCCGCCGTGGAGATGATCTGCGCGGCCCGCTCCTTGGCGGCCGGGTCCGCGAGGCCGGGCGGCAGCTTGGCTATGAGCTCCTGGTCGGTCTTCGGCTTCCCGGCCGACGGGTCGGCCGCCTCGCTGCCGTACTCGGGCTCTGTGTAGATCGGGTCGTCCCCGCCGGGAGTGCCGCCGAAGATTGCGGTGGCCACGATGGCCACCGGGGCGCCGATGAGGACTAGACGGGTCAGAGGTTTCACGCCGGACAGATTACGTGGCCCCGGAGGCGGTACTGCGAGGAGCTCCCGCCAAATCCACGGCACCCCGTCCCGCCGACGGGACACAACCCCCCAAACCCCTCACCGCACAGCGCGGGACGGGAGCGCTCCCCGGCGCGTCGGCGTCACCGGAGCGGTGATGTCAACGCGGTTGGCGAGCAGCCGAATTGGGTCCGGAAGGGAGCGGTGGCCGGTCGTTCACGCGCCGTCGGGGCCGGCACCCGGAGGTACGGAACGGCTGTCGTCGCCGCTTTGGCGGAACAGGTCACCGGCCGGATCGCGGCCGCGCTCGGGACCCGGATCGTTACGTGCCCGGCCGCGGGCTCCGCGACTCGGCCGCGCACGGCGGGGGAGTCCCGAGCCCGCGAGGGACGGCGGCGACGCGGCACCCCGTGCCCGCCGCGGCCGTCCCCCGGGCGGTCAGCCCTGTGCCCGGGCGGCCTTGCGGGCCAGGCGGGCTGCCAGCTTCTCGTCGAACTTCGACGCCTCGGAGTCGAGCCCGCTCATGTAGAGCCCCAGCTCCTCCTGGGCCTTCAGCCCCTCCGGGCCCAGGCCGTCGATGTCCAGCACCTTCAGGAAGCGCAGCACCGGCTGGATCACGTCGTCGTGGTGGATGCGGATGTTGTAGACCCCGCCGATCGCCATCTGTGCGGCGGCCCGCTCGAAGCCCGGCATGCCGTGTCCCGGCATCCGGAAGTTCACGACCACGTCCCGCACGGCCTGCATCGTCAGGTCGGGAGCCAGCTCGAAGGCCGCCCCGAGCAGGTTGCGGTAGAAGACCATGTGCAGGTTCTCGTCCGTGGCGATACGCGCCAGCATCCGGTCGCACACCGGGTCGCCGGACTGGTGCCCGGTGTTCCGGTGCGAGATCCGGGTGGCCAGCTCCTGGAAGGCCACGTACGCCACCGAGTGCAGCATCGAGTGCCGGTTGTCCGACTCGAAGCCCTCGCTCATGTGGACCATCCGGAACTGCTCCAGCTTGTCCGGGTCCACCGCGCGCGAGGCGAGCAGGTAGTCGCGCATCACGATGCCGTGCCGGCCCTCCTCGGCGGTCCAGCGGTGCACCCAGGTGCCCCACGCGCCGTCCCGGCCGAAGAGCGAGGCGATCTCGTGGTGGTAGCTGGGGAGGTTGTCCTCGGTGAGCAGGTTCACCACCAGCGCGATCCGCCCGATGTCCGTGACCTTGGACTGGGCCGGGTCCCACGCCTCGCCGTCCTCGAAGAAGCCGGGGAAGTTGCGTCCGTCCGACCACGGCACGTACTCGTGCGGCATCCAGTCCTTGGTGACCTTCAGGTGGCGGTTGAGTTCCTTTTCCACCACCTCTTCCAGTGCGAACAGCAGATTGGCGTCGGTCCACGCCTCCGAGCTGCCGAGATGGGGAGAGGTGAGCGTCACGGGTACTCCTGGGGAACGGGGACGAAGGTGGTTACCTACGGATTCGTAGGTTACGAGACCGTAGGTTAAGCGCGGCGTGAGTGCTGAGCCAAGTCCCTGTCCGTTATGTGTCGCTACCTGTCGTTATGAATGCAGGTCACGCGGCCGTACAGAGAGACAAGTCACGCCGACGCCGTACGTTCCGGGTTCCCGGACGGCCCCACCCCATGCGTGCGCGGCGAGCCCGCCGGGCGCGGTGCACGGGCACCGCGCCCCGCAGTTCCTAGCCGCGCCCCGCGTCCCCGTCCGTCGCAGCCACCTCCTCCGCTCCCAGGTGCAGCCACCGGGTGATCCCGATCGACTCCAGGAAGGGCTGGTCGTGGCTGGCCACGACCAGCGCGCCCTCGTACGCCTGCAGCGCCTCGGTCAGCTGCCGGACGCTCGCCATGTCGAGGTTGTTCGTCGGCTCGTCCAGCATCAGCAGCTGCGGCGCCGGATCGGCGAGCAGCAGCGCGGCGAGGGTCGCCCGGAAGCGCTCGCCGCCCGAGAGTGTCCCCACCGCCTGGTCGGCCTTGGCGCCCTTGAAGAGGAAGCGCGCCAGGCGTGCTCTGATCAGGTTGTTCGTCGCCGAAGGGGCGAGCAGGGCCACGTTCTGCGCGACGCTCAGCGAGTCGTCCAGCACATCGAGCCGCTGTGGCAGGAAACGCAGCGGGACGTGCCGCTCCACGAGCCCCGAGACCGGCTCCAGCTGTCCGGCGATCGTCCGCAGCAGCGTGGTCTTGCCGGCCCCGTTGCGCCCGGTCAGCGCCACCCGCTCGGGGCCGCGCAGCTCGAACTCGCCGTCCAGGGCGGCCCCGTACGGCATCCGCAGATCCCGCACGAGCAGTACGCCGCGTCCCGGATGGACGGTGGTGTACGGCAGTTCGATGCGGATCTCGGCGTCCTCCCGCACCAGCTCCTCGGCCTCGCCCAGTCGTTCGCGTGCCTCCTTCAGTTTCTCGGCGTGCATGATCCTGTGCTTGCCGGCCGACTCCTGGGCCGACCGCTTGCGCAGACCCATGACGATCTTCGGCTCGCGCTTCTGCTCGTACATCTTCTGTCCGTACTTCTTGCGCTTGGCCAACTTGACCTGTGCCTCGGTCAGTTCGCGCTTCTGCCGCTGCACGTCGGCCTCGGCGACGCGCACCATGCGCTCCGCCGCCTCCTGCTCGACGGCGAGCGCCTCCTCGTACTCGGAGAAGGTGCCGCCGTACCAGCGGACCTCGCCGTCGCGCAGGTCGGCGATCTGGTCGACGCGCTCCAGGAGTTCCCGGTCGTGGCTGACCACCACGAGCACCCCCGACCAGGCGGACACGGCGTCGTACAGCCGCCGGCGTGCGTGCAGGTCCAGGTTGTTGGTCGGCTCGTCGAGGAGCAGCACATCCGGGCGGCGCAGCAGCAGGGCCGCCAGCCGCAGCAGTACGGACTCGCCGCCGGAGACCTCGCCGATCGTGCGGTCCAGGCCGATGTGGCCGAGCCCGAGGCCGTCGAGGGTGGCGCGTGCGCGCTCCTCGACGTCCCAGTCGTCGCCGACGGCGGTGAAGTTCTCCTCGCTCGCGTCCCCGGCCTCGATGGCGTGCAGCGCGGCACGGGTACCGGCGATCTCCAGTGCCTCGTCGACCCGCAGACCGGTGTCGAGCACGAGATTCTGCGGCAGGTAGCCGACGGTGCCCGCCGCCTTCACCTTGCCGCCGGTTGGGGTCAGCTCACCTGCGAAGAGCTTCAGCAGGGTCGACTTCCCGGAACCATTGACCCCGATGAGGCCGGTGCGGCCGGGGCCCACCGCGATCTGGAAGTCGTCGAAGACCGGCGTGCCGTCGGGCCAGGCGAAGGCCAGGGAGGTGCCGGTGAGCGAGGCGAGATGGGGCTGAGCATGGGGGTGGGTTGACACAAGGGCCTCCAGGTTGCGGTGGTGGGACGGGCAACTGGTGGAGACACCGGCAATGCGTGAGAACCTCGCGCCGGGGGCGGACTTCGGCCGGGGCGCTCTCCGCGACGGCCGGTCACCGCGAAGGAACGCGGGACAGCCGTGGAGGGAGAAAGGCCCCAGGAGGAAGAAGGCGGCTCGAACGCCGAGGTCGCACACGGCACACGGAAATCGCAGCCCACTCATGGGTGGCTGCCTCGCGGCACGGTGTCCCGGACCTCAGACGAGCAACGTCCTTCTCCATTCGACGACAACAGGGCGAGAGAAAACCTACGACTGCCGGATCGGCGTTCGCAAACGATTTATTGAGGAGCCGGTGACGGCGCCCCCCACGGCCGCCTCAGCTGCTGAGCAGCTCCACCAGATCCTGGTCGACGTCCAGGAACCGGTGCTCGGTGCCGGCCGGCACCAGCTCCTCCGTCTCCTGCAGGAAACGGCGCAGCTCGCCGGTGCGGATGTGCACCATCGCCACCCCCTCCGTCGCATGGAACTCCAGCACGGTCCGTCCGTACCCGTAGGGCCGTACCAGCACGTCACCGACACCGGCCGACTCCTCCAGGCCGGCCGCCAGCAGCTCCCTGGCGAACGTCCACACCACCTCGATGCCCTCCAGAGTGGCCGGGGGCGGAAAGGCCATGCGTACGGCGAAGGGGTCCGTGCGGTCGTAGTGGAGCGTCGCGGGGACGTTCTCCAGCTGAGGCGCGGAGGAGATCAGTCGGGCCTGCACGGCCTGCTCGATGACGGTGGACAAGGCCAGCACCTCTCATGCTCGGTGGATGCGTCCTGCCGCCCTGTAGGACGACGGAACGCGTAGATCCGTGCACACGGCAACGGCGTGAGCTGCATCACCCGGGGTCCCCGGGCCCACCCGGTCCTCCTCCCGCAGCAGCCCACGTCGTACCGCAGGCACCTGCGGGGTCGCAGTACGGCTCGTTCCCGCTGGCACCGCAGCCACACTGCACCACTCGTGTGTCATGGTGCGGACCGTGTGAAGCCCTGACCGCCACTTCTCCGCGCGTCGACGGGCACCCCCGGCCGCACTCTGGACGACAGCAGTACGGTCCGCTAGCTTCCAGCGCCATGAGGGGTATGGGGAACACGAGAAGAACGGTGTCGGTGGGACTGGGCGCGGTGGCCGTGACGGCCGCCCTGATCGCCGTTCCGGCACAGGCGGCGGACACCGGGGCCCGCACCGCGACGCCGGCCGCCGAGCGCGCGCAGCCGCCCGCCGGGTGGCGGCTGAAGGACACCGGGGTGAGCGACGTACGGTTGAGGGGGCTCGCGGCGGTGAACCGGAACACCGCGTGGGTGGCCGGCTCCAAGGGCACCGTGCTGCGCACCGCCGACGGGGGCCGCAGCTGGCAGAACGTGTCGCCGCCGGGGGCCGCGGGGCTGGAGTTCCGGGACGTCGAGGCCTTCGACGGGCGCCGGGCCGTGGTGCTGGCCATCGGTGAGGGCGAGGCGTCGCGGACGTACCGCACGCAGGACGGCGGCCGCACCTGGACCGAAACCTTCCGCAATACCGACCCCAAGGCGTTCTACGACTGCCTCACCTTCTTCGACAGCCGCCACGGCCTCGCGCTGAGCGACCCGGTCGACGGCAAGTACCGCATCCTGTCCACCGGCGACGGCGGAAAGTCGTGGAAGGTGCTTCCGAACACCGGCATGCCGGACGCCCTCGCGGGCGAGGCCGGTTTCGCGGCGAGCGGTCAGTGCCTGGTCAGCAACGGTTCGCGGGACGTCTGGCTGGCCACGGGCGGCGGCGCGCGCGCCCGGGTCATGCACTCCGCGGACCGGGGCCTCACCTGGAAGGTCACCGACACGACCATCCCGGCGGGCGACCCGGCCCGCGGTGTCTTTGCCCTGGCCTTCCGCGACCGGCACCACGGAATCGCGGTCGGCGGTGACTACCGGGCCGGTCAGCCGTCCCCGGACGCGGCGGCCCGCACCACGGACGGCGGCCGCAGCTGGCGCGCCGCGGACGCCCCGACGGCGGAGTACCGCTCAGGAGTGACCTGGCTGCCGCACAGCCGCTCGGCCGCCCTGGCGGTCGGTCCGACCGGCACCGACCTCACGGTCAACGGCGGCCGCTCGTGGCGGAAGATCGACGGCGGCTCGTACGACACGGTGACCTGCACACGCGACCTCGCCTGCTGGGCGTCGGGCGAAAAGGGCCGAGTAGCCCGCCTGCAATTCTGACCAGCCCCCCCCGCGCAGTTCCCCGCACCCCCCGGCACCGAGCAACCCCAGGGGCGCGGGGAACTGCGCGAGCAACCACGACGCTGCCGCGGCGAAAACCAGCCCCGCGGCCAGCGGTCCAGGGAAGGGGCGGGGAGGGGCTGAATCCCAGCCGCGGCACGGCACGCCGCATGTGTCCCCGCAAGGAGTGCACCCTCACAAGGCCCTGCGCGCCGGGCCACCCGGTACGCCCCCCGGGCGCGCGGCACCCCAGCAAGGCCCGGCAGGCACGGCACCCCCACCACGCCCGGCAGGCACGACACCTCGCAGCCTCCGCGCCAGGGTCGGAGGGCTCCGCCGTGCGCCCCACGGCCCCTACGCCACCGGCACCTCCCGGTACCCCTCCAGCCCCACCGCCGTCTTCGTCGCCACGAACTCCGTGACCCGGTACGCGCACACCCCACCCGTCACGAAGGGGTCCTCCGCCGCCACCGCCTCGATCGCCTGCCGCGAGTCCGCGACCGCGAGGATGACCCCGCCGTCCCGGGGCTGCTTCCGTCCCGAGGCGAGGAAGTAGCCCGCCGTGTACTGGGCGTCCAGCCACGCCACGTGCTCACTCATCAGCGCGTCCACCCGCTCGACCGGCGCGGTGTAGGTCAACTCAAGTACGAACATGGCCGCCAGCGTACCGACCGCATGCGCACACCTGTCCCCGCCCGCCCCGGCACCCCCCGTTGTCGGACCCACCTCCTACAGTGGCGAGCACGATGAACAAGACGCCCCGCCCCACGCCGGCCACCCCGGCCGACGAAGCCGCCGCCCGCGCGATCCAGGACGAACTGCGCGCCCGGGTCGTCCTGGACGAGCCGGGCCCGCCGCCGGGCACCGGTCACGTCACGGGCGTCGACGTGGCCTACGACGACGAGCGCGACCTCGTCGTGGCGGCCGCGGTCGTGCTGGACGCGGCGACGCACACCGTGGTCGAGGAGGCCACGGCGACCGGCCGGGTCGCGTTCCCCTACGTGCCCGGGCTGCTGGCGTTCCGTGAGATCCCCACGGTCCTCGCCGCCCTCGGCCGCCTCGCGGCCGATCCCGGCCTGATCGTCTGCGACGGGTACGGGCAGGCGCACCCGCGCCGCTTCGGCCTGGCCAGCCACCTGGGCGTGCTCACGGGCCGGCCCGTCATCGGCGTCGCCAAGAACCCGTTCACCTTCACCTACGGGCAACCGGGGCCCCGCCGCGGCGACTTCTCCCCGCTCCTCGACGCGCGCGACGGCTCCGAGGTCGGCCGCGCCCTGCGCACCCAGGACGGGGTGAAGCCGGTCTTCGTCTCCGTCGGCCACCGGGTCTCGCTCGACAACGCCTGTGCGCACACGCTCCAACTGGCCGCCGGATACCGCCAGCCTGAGACCACCCGCCGTGCCGACTCGCTGTGCAGACGGGCGCTGGCCGAAGCCCTCGGCGAGAGGCCCTGAGGAGGTGTACGCGGACGCACGCCGAGCAGGCGTGAGAGCACGAGGACAACTGAGTACGCGTACGGATGTGGAAATCGATCAGAACGGGACAGGGTGATTACATGAGCATGATGACGATGAGGGTCAACCCGGACACCGCACCCGCCGCCCCCGAGTACTTCGAAGCGGTCACCGTCCACCGGGCGGGCCGCCGGATGGCGGTCACCGTGCTGGTCGGCGTCCTGTCGATGCTGGGCTGGACAGGGGGCATGATCTACACGATCTCGGGCTGGATATCCGGCGCCTGAGCCCCCGAGGGGACCCCGGACCAGGCCGCCCACGGAAGCACCCCCCCGGTGAGGCCGCCCCGCCTCACTCCGTGTGCGCCACCCGGAACCGGATCCCGGCCCCCTGCAACCGCTCCAGCAGCGCGTCGCCCATCGCCGCGGCCGTCGTCACCTGCCCCGCCGTCGGAGGCAGCTCGTCGAAGGCCAGGCACAGCAGCGACTCGGCGAGGATCTTCGCGGTCTCGCCGTACCCCGGGTCGCCGCCCGACACCTCGGTGAACACCCGCTTCCCGCCGCCCTCGCCGACGAACCGCACGGTGAACCAGCTCTTCGCCCGCGTCGCCTCGTCGGGCCCGGTGCCCGGCGCCACCAGCGAGCCCAGCCACCTGCGCGCCGCCGGGATCTGCGCGAGCGCGACCACCGAGCCCACCGCCAGCGCCCCGCCCGCCGCGACGGGCAGCCGCTTCACCGCCGCGTAGTGCCGGTAGCGGAAGTCGGGACCGTACCGCTCCAGGGCGGCCGCCGAACGAGCCACCACCTGCGCGTCGATCGTCGGCAGCGGCACTGCCCAGGCGCCCACCTCCCGGCTGCGGTGCGGGGTACCCGGCACCGCCCTCGCACGTCGCGCTCCGACCGGGCCCGGCTCCACCGCGCGCCGCTCCCGCGCGGCCCGCAGCATCTGCCGGCCGCGCCCCATCGCGCCCAGCGCCGACGCGAACGTACCGCCGGAGAACCGGGCCCCCGTCCTGACGAACCCGTCGACCCGCAGCGGCACCCCCTCGGGCAGCTGCCGCACCGTGAAGTACGCCCCCAGATCGTGCGGCACGGAGTCAAAACCGCACGCGTGCACCAGCCGCGCCCCGGTCCGCCTGGCCACCGCGTCGTAGCCCAGATACATCCGGTCGACGAACTCCGGCTCACCCGTCAGGTCCGTGTAATCGGTGCCCGCCTCCGCGCACGCGGCCACCAGCGCCTGACCGTGCGTGAGGTACGGGCCGACCGTCGACGCCAGTACCCGCGTACTGCGCGCGAGTTCCCGCAAGGAAGCCGGGTCGCCGGAGTCGGCCCGCAGCAACGGCAGCTCCGCACAGGCCGGGTCGGTCTTGGCCAGCCGTTCCCTGAGCAGCTCCAGCTTCGCGGGCGTACGTCCGGCCAGGGCCCATCGGCACCCCTCGGGGGCGTGCGCGGCGAGGTACTGGGCGGTCAGTTCGCCGACGAAGCCGGTCGCTCCGAAGAGCACGATGTCGTAAGGCCTGTCTCCGGACTTCTCGTGCGGACGCGGCATGCCGTTCCTCCAGTCGTCGGGTCAACTCACCGCATCAGGCTAAGCGCTTGCTCGGTCAGTCGGCCCAGGGGGCTTGTGCAGAGTGGAACACGTTCTTAGCATCACTGCTGTTACATCAGTTGTGTCACAGTGCTGGGGGCTTGATGGCAGGAACAGCAGGCACGCGGAGCGAACACCTTGAGGGACGGCGGCAGGGCCCGCTCACCGGAGTACGGGTGGTGGAGCTGGCAGGCATAGGGCCCGGCCCCTTCGCCGCCATGTGCCTCGCCGACCTGGGCGCCGACGTGGTGCGGGTCGACCGGCCCGGCGGCCCGGGACTCGGTGTCGATCCCGCCCGCGACCTCACCAACCGCAACAAGCGCTCCGTCCTCGTGGACCTCAAGTCACCCGGAGGCCCCGGCCAGGTGCTCGACCTCGTGGAGCGCGCGGACATCCTCATCGAGGGCTACCGTCCGGGTGTCGCCGAACGCCTCGGGGTCGGACCCGACGCCTGTTTCGCGCGCAACCCGCAGCTCGTGTACGGGCGGATGACCGGCTGGGGCCAGGAAGGGCCGCTCGCCCAGCGCGCGGGGCACGACATCTCCTACCTGGCCCTCACCGGCACCCTCGGCATGATCGGCCGCGCCGACGAGCCGCCGACCGTCCCCGCCAACCTGGTCGGCGACTACGCGGGCGGCTCGCTCTATCTCGTCATCGGGGTCCTCGCCGCCCTCCAGCACGCCCGTACCCCGGGCGGCGCGGGCCAGGTCGTCGACGCGGCGATCGTCGACGGCGCCAGCCACCTCGCCACCATGCTGCACGGCATGCTCGCCGCCGGCGGCTGGCAGGACCGCCGCGGGGCGAACCTGCTCGACGGCGGCTGCCCCTTCTACGGGACGTACGAGACCTCCGAGGGCCGGTACATGGCGGTCGGCGCGCTGGAACCGCAGTTCTACGCGGAGTTCAGCGCACTGCTCGGCCTGCCCGACACCACCCCCGACCGCGGCGACCTGGCCCGCTGGGGCGATCTGCGGGAGGCGATCACCGCCCGCTTCAAGGAGCGGACCAGGGACGAGTGGACGGCCGTCTTCGAGACCTCCGACGCCTGCGTCGCCCCGGTCCTGTCGATGCGCGAGGCGCCGCACCACCCGCACCTCGCCGCCCGCGCCACCTACGTCGAACACGCCGGCGTCACCCAGCCCGCCCCCGCCCCGCGCTTCTCCGCGACGCCCGGCGCGATCGGCCGGGGCCCCGCCCTGCCCGGGTCCGGTACCGCCGAGGTGGCCGCCGACTGGGACGTACCGAGCCTCACCGTCGGCGCCGGAACGCAGGGCGATACGCCTCAGAACTGCCGGAAACCGGCCCCACGGAACGAGGAACGATGAAGCGTCGGCTGTTCAGCGCCGAGCACGAGGCCTTCCGCGAGACCGTCCGCACCTTCCTCTCCAAGGAGGTCGTCCCGCACTACGAGCAGTGGGAGAAGGACGGCATCGTCAGCCGCGAGGCCTGGCTCGCCGCCGGAAGGCAGGGCCTCCTCGGGCTCGCCGTCCCCGAGGAGTACGGCGGCGGAGGCAACACGGACTTCCGCTACAGCGCCGTACTCGCCGAGGAGTTCACCCGCGCAGGAGCCGCCGGGCTCGCGGTCGGCCTGCACAACGACATCGTCGGGCCCTACCTCACGGACCTGTCCACCGACGAGCAGAAGCGCCGCTGGCTGCCCGGCTTCTGCACCGGCGAGACGATCACCGCCATCGCCATGACAGAACCGGGCGCGGGCTCCGACCTCCAGGGCATCCGTACCTCGGCCGAGGACAGGGGCGACCACTGGCTGCTCAACGGCTCCAAGACGTTCATCTCCAACGGCATCCTCGCCGACCTGGTGATCGTCGTCGCCAAGACCTCCCCGGAGGGCGGCGCGAAGGGCCTGTCCCTCCTGGTCGTCGAGCGCGGGGCGGAAGGCTTCGAGCGCGGCCGCAACCTCGACAAGATCGGCCAGAAGGCCCAGGACACTGCCGAGCTCTTCTTCCACGACGTCAAGGTCCCCAAGGAGAACCTCCTCGGCGAGCTCAACGGCGCGTTCATCCACCTGATGACCAACCTCGCCCAGGAACGCATGGGCATCGCGGTCGCGGGCATCGCCGCCGCCGAACACCTGCTGGAGATCACCACCCGGTACGTGAAGGAGCGCGAGGCGTTCGGCCGGCCGCTGGCCAAGCTCCAGCACATCCGTTTCGAGATCGCCGAAATGGCCACCGAGTGCGCCGTCACCCGCACGTTCCTCGACCGCTGCATCGTCGACCACTCCCACGGGGAGCTGGACGCCGTCCACGCCTCCATGGCCAAGTGGTGGGCCACCGAACTCCAGAAGCGCGTCGCCGACCGCTGCCTGCAACTCCACGGCGGCTACGGCTACATGAGTGAGTACCGGGTCGCCAAGGCCTTCACGGACGGCCGCATCCAGACCATCTACGGCGGTACGACCGAGATCATGAAGGAGATCATCGGCCGCTCCCTGCTCGGCTGACCCGCCCCCGAAAGTCCCTCCCGGAAGCCCTTCCCGAAAGGCAGTTCTCTTGAGCACCGAAGCGTACGTGTACGACGCGATCCGCACCCCGCGCGGGCGCGGCAAGGCCAACGGCGCACTGCACGGAACCAAGCCGATCGACCTGGTGGTCGGCCTGATCCACGAAATCACGGCCCGCTTCCCCGACCTGGACCCGGCCGCCATCGACGACATCGTCCTCGGTGTCGTCGGCCCGGTCGGCGACCAGGGCTCCGACATCGCCCGCACCGCCGCGATCTCCGCAGGGCTTCCCGACACGGTCGCCGGCGTCCAGGAGAACCGCTTCTGTGCCTCCGGCCTCGAAGCCGTCAACCTGGCGGCGATGAAGGTCCGTTCGGGCTGGGAGGACCTGGTCCTGGCGGGCGGCGTGGAGTCCATGTCGCGCGTGCCCATGGGCTCCGACGGCGGCGCCTGGTTCAACGACCCGATGACCAACTACGAGAACGGCTTCGTCCCCCAGGGCATCGGCGCCGACCTCATCGCCACCATCGAGGGCTACACCCGCCGCGATGTCGACGAGTACGCCGCCCTCTCCCAGGAGCGGGCCGCCGCCGCCTGGAAGGACAACCGCTTCGCACGCTCGGTCGTCCCCGTCCGCGACCGCAACGGCCTGCTGGTCCTCGACCACGACGAGCACATGCGCCCCGGCACCACCGCCGACTCGCTGTCCGCGCTCAAGCCCTCCTTCGCCGCCATCGGCGAGATGGGCGGCTTCGACGCGGTCGCCCTCCAGAAGTACCACTGGGTCGAGGCGATCGACCACGTCCACCACGCGGGCAACTCCTCCGGCATCGTGGACGGCGCGGCCCTCGTCGCCATCGGCACCAAGGAGGTCGGCGAGCGCTACGGGCTGACCCCCCGGGCCCGTATCGTCTCCGCCGCCGTCTCAGGATCCGAGCCCACCATCATGCTCACCGGACCCGCCCCCGCCACCCGCAAGGCGCTCGCCAAGGCCGGAGTGACGATCGACGACATCGACCTCGTCGAGATCAACGAGGCATTCGCGGGCGTCGTCCTGCGCTTCGCCAAGGACATGGGCCTGAGCCTCGACAAGATCAATGTCAATGGCGGCGCGATCGCCATGGGCCACCCGCTGGGCGCCACCGGCGCGATGATCCTGGGCACCCTCGTCGACGAACTGGAGCGCCAGGACAAGCGCTACGGCCTCGCCACCCTGTGCGTCGGCGGCGGCATGGGCGTCGCCACCGTCGTCGAGCGCGTCTGAATCCCGGCCCGCCACCCCACTTACGGAGAAGCCAGAACATGAGCGAGTCCACCACCATCCGCTGGGAACAGGACGAGACCGGCGTCGTCACCCTCGTACTCGACGACCCGAACCAGTCCGCGAACACCATGAACGCCGCCTTCAAGGCCTCCATCGCGGCGGTCGCCGAGCGGGCCGAGGCCGAGAAGGACTCCATCCGGGGCATCATCTACACCTCCGCGAAGAAGACCTTCTTCGCCGGCGGCGATCTCAAGGACATGATCCAGGTCGGCCCCGAGCACGCCCAGCAGGCCTTCGACACCGGCACCGCCATCAAGGCCGCACTGCGCAGGATCGAGACCCTCGGCAAGCCCGTCGTTGCCGCCATCAACGGCGCTGCCCTGGGCGGCGGTTACGAGATCGCGCTGGCCGCCCACCACCGCATCGCCCTCGACGCGCCGGGCTCCAAGATCGGCCTGCCCGAGGTTACGCTCGGCCTGCTCCCGGCGGGCGGCGGCGTCACCCGCACCGTACGGCTCATGGGCATCGCCGACGCGCTGCTCAAGGTCCTGCTCCAGGGCACCCAGTACAGCCCGCAGCGGGCACTGGAGAACGGCCTCGTCCACGAGGTCGCGGCCACCCCCGAGGAGATGCTCGCCAAGGCCCGCGCCTTCATCGACGCCCACCCCGAGTCCCAGCAGCCGTGGGACGTCAAGGGCTACAGGATCCCCGGCGGCACCCCGTCCAATCCGCGTTTCGCCGCGAACCTCCCCGCGTTCCCCGCGAACCTCAAGAAGCAGACGGGCGGCGCCAATTACCCCGCCCCGCGCAACATCCTGGCCGCCGCCGTCGAGGGGGCGCAGGTCGACTTCGAGACCGCGCTGACCATCGAGGCCCGCTACTTCACCGAGCTGGTGACCGGCCAGGTCGCGAAGAACATGATCCAGGCGTTCTTCTTCGACCTCCAGGCCGTCAACTCGGGCGCGAGCCGCCCGAAGGGCATCGAGCGCCGCGAGGTCCGCAAGGTGGCCGTGCTCGGCGCGGGCATGATGGGCGCCGGAATCGCCTACTCCTGTGCGCGTGCCGGCATCGACGTCGTCCTCAAGGACGTCACACCCGAGGCCGCCGCCAAGGGCAAGGCGTACAGCGAGAAGCTCCTCGCCAAGGCGCTGAGCCGGGGCCGCACCACCGAGGCCAAGCGCGACGAACTCCTCGCCCGCATCACCCCGACCGCCGACCCGCAGGACCTCGCGGGCTGCGACGCGGTGATCGAGGCGGTCTTCGAGGACACCGGCCTCAAGCACAAGGTGTTCCAGGAGATCCAGGACATCGTCGAACCGGACGCGCTGCTGTGCTCCAACACCTCCACCCTGCCCATCACCGGCCTGGCCGAGGGCTTGGCGCGCCCCGTCGACTTCATCGGCCTGCACTTCTTCTCGCCCGTCGACAAGATGCCGCTGGTCGAGATCATCAAGGGCGGGCAGACCGGCGACGAGGCCCTGGCCCGCGCCTTCGACCTGGTCCGCCAGATCAAGAAGACCCCGATCGTCGTCAACGACTCCCGCGGCTTCTTCACCTCGCGCGTCATCGGCCAGTTCATCAACGAGGGCGTCGCCATGGTCGGCGAGGGCATCGAGCCCGCCTCCATCGAGCAGGCGGCGGCGCAGGCCGGCTACCCGGCGAAGGTCCTCTCCCTCATGGACGAGCTGACCCTCACCCTGCCGCGCAAGATCCGCAACGAGACGAAGAAGGCCGTCGAGGAAGCGGGCGGCACCTGGCCCGGGCACCCCTCGGACGCGGTCATCGACCGGATGGTTGACGAGTTCGGCCGCCCGGGCCGCAGCGGGGGCGGCGGCTTCTACGAGTACGGCGAGGACGGGAAGCGCACCCGGCTGTGGCCCGGGCTGCGGGAACACTTCACGCGCGCGGGCAAGGAGATCCCCTTCGCCGACATGCAGGAGCGGATGCTCTTCTCCGAGGCCATCGACACCGTCCGCCTCTTCGAGGAGGGCGTGCTCACCTCGGTCGCCGACGCGAACATCGGCTCCATCATGGGCATCGGCTTCCCGGCCTGGACCGGCGGCGTGATCCAGTACATCAATGGCTACGAGGGCGGCCTGCCCGGCTTCGTAGCCCGTGCCCGCGAGCTGGCGGCGGCCTACGGCGACCGGTTCCAGCCGACGGCGCTGCTGATCGAGAAGGCGGAGAAGGGCGAGAAGTTCAGCGACGCCTGACCGGCTCCGCCCCGCCGCGGGCCGCCTTCGCCGACGTGACCCCGGTCCTCGTACCTCTCAGGACCCGTCGACGAAGGCGGCCCGCAGCTCTTCCTTCAGTGATCGCTGGAAGGCCGTGACCAGCGCCTGTAGCACCATCGGCTGCATGTGCGCCGACAGCGACTTCATCGCCTCCACGTGCTCCGGGTCCGACTCACGCTCCCGGTAGGGGCTCCACACCTCGTCGCGGAACAGGTGCGTCAGCTCACGAGCGGCCGAGCGGGTGTGCTCCATGAGGATCGTGCGCGCGGCGAGGATCGTCTCGTGCGCGATCGGCACACCGAGCAACTGGACCCCCAGCGCCAGCAGGCCCGGGTCCACCCGGAAGGAGTCCGGGTCCCCGGCGCGCTCCAGCACGTTCATCGCGGCCAGCCGGTCGACGTCCACGTCCGACAGCGGCCGGCCCGCCCGCCGCTCCAGTTCCGCCCGGGTGGCGTCCTCCGCCGAGTCCGGCGCCCAGGACGCCACCACAGCGCGGTGGATGGCCAGGTCGTGCGCGCTGAGATCGGGCGGCAGCTGCCGCAGATAGCGCTCGATGGCCGCCAGGGTCATGCCGTGGTGCTGCAACTCCTCGATGAGGGCGAGCCGGGAGAGGTGCTCGGGCCCGTAGTGGCCGACCCGGCGCGGGCCGATCGTCGGGGGCGGCAGCAGACCCTTGGTGCTGTAGAAGCGGATGGTGCGGACGGTGACACCGGCGCGCGCGGCCAGCTCGTCGACGGTGAGCGTCGGCTCCCCGGTACCGGTGGTCGTCGTCATGGCTGTGCCCCGTTCCTCCGCTGATCACTGCCGCTGATCGTCCGCCGGCAGTCAGTGCAACAGTATTGCTGTCTCACCAGTGTGGTGAAAGGCTCCCGGGGCGTGCAGGCAATGCCCAGTCGATGTCTCCTCCACGACGACAAGAGGCGGTCATGACCACGACCCTGCGACTTCCCGCCGACCCGGCAGAACTCACCCTTCCCGCCCTGCTGCTGCGCAACACCGAGGATCACGCCGGCCTCCCCGCGCTTTCCTGGCGCAGCGGCGCGGGCTGGGTCACCCTCACCTGGGACGAGGTCCGCCGCAAGACCGCCGTGCTGGCCGCCGGGTACGCGGCGCTGGGCGTGCGGCGCGGCGAGCAGGTGCTCATGATGATGGGAAACCGCCCCGAGCACTGGCTGAGCGACCTGGCCCTCACCCATCTCGGCGCGATCCCGGTCTCGGTGTACGGGACGGCTGCCGCCGAGCAGGTCGCGCACATCGCCCGGCTCAGCGGCGCGCGCTTCGCGATCGTCGAGGGAGAGGCCGAACTCCCGCGCTGGGAAGCCGTACTGGCCGATTCGACGACACCGCTGGAGAAACTGGTGGTGGCGGAGCCGGCGGCGGCGGGCCCGCACCGCACGTACGGCTCCCTGCACGCGACCGGTGCCCGCCTGCACGACCCTGCAGCCTTCGAGAAGGGTCTGCGGGAGATCCGCCCCGACGACCTGCTCACCGTCGTGTACACCTCGGGCACCACCGGCGACCCCAAGGGCGTCCCGATCACCCACGGCATGGTGGTGCGCAACGCGCTCGCCCTGGACCGGGTGGTCGAGCTCCCCGGCCATACGGAACACCTCTGCTACCTGCCCTTCGCCCACATCGCGGAGCGGATCCTCGGCATCTACCTCCCGCTCTTCCGTGCCTCCCACGTGTACCTGTGCGCCGACACCGCGCAGGTGGCCGCCACCGCACGCGAGTTGCACCCGGCCCAGTTCTTCGGGGTGCCCAGGGTGTGGGAGAAGCTGACCACCGCGGTGCGTTCTGCCCTCGCCGGGCTGCCGCCGGAGCAGCGGGCCGCGGTGGAGGCGGCGGGGGAGACCGCCCGGGCCCATGTGGCCTGCCGGGAGCGGGGCGAGGACCCGCCGCCCGAGCTGGAAGCCGCGTACCGGACCGCGAAGAGCCGCGTACTGGACCCCTTGCTGTCCCTCGCGGGTTTCGACCGCCTGGTGTGGACGGCCAGCGCCTCCGCGCCCATGCCGCCGGAAGTGACGCGCTTCTGGACCGGGTTCGGCGTGGTGATCATGGACGCGTGGGGCCTGACGGAGACGGTCGGGGTCTGCACCGCCAACAGCCCCACCCGCGGATTCCGCCTCGGCTCGGTGGGCCGCCCGCTGGAGGGCCTGGAGCTGAGGACCGCCGAGGACGGCGAGATCCTGGTGCGCGGCGAGACGGTGTTCACCGGCTATCTCCGGGCGGACGGCACCCGCGAAAGCGTCCTGGACCGGGACGGGTGGTTCGCGACCGGCGACATCGGCCGCATCGACGAGGACGGCTACCTCTGGCTGACCGACCGCAAGAAGGAAATCATCGTCACGTCGACGGGCAAGAACGTCTCCCCGGCCCTCGTCGAGAACACCCTCAAGGAAAACCCCCTGATCGGGCAGGCCCTGGCTCACGGCGACGGCCGCTCGTACCTGGTGGCCCTGCTGGTGCCGGACGCGGAGAGCGTCACCGCGTGGGCGGCCGCACGGGGCCTCGAAGGACCCGTGACCCCGGATCACCCGGCGGTACGGGAGGAGATCGCACGCGCCGTCGAGACCGCGAACGCCCGCCTCAACCGGACCGAACAGATCAAGCGCTACCGGCTGCTGAGCGAGGAATGGGGCCCGGACACCGGGGAACTGACACCGTCACTGAAGCTGCGGCGGCGGGTGATCCGCGAGAAGTACGGGGCACAGATCGAGGCGCTCTACGAGGGCTGAGGTTCGCGTGGGCGGCACACCGGACCCACCGCCCGCGCACACCCCTCCGCCTATACCGGCACGTCGCCCGAAGCCGCGAACGCCGCCCCGTGCCCCGGCACGATCACGTCGGCAAGCCCCAGCACCCGCAGCCGGGACGCCCGGTGGATCTCCGGGTCCGGGGCCACCGGGTCGACGAGCGGCCCGTTCGGCCGCCACCACAGGTCACCGGCGAACGCCACCACCCCGTCCCGCGTCCCCGCCAGCAGCGTGATGTCCTCGGCGCTGTGCCCCGGGGTGCGGATCAGCCGGAGAGCAGGCGTCAGCTCGTACCCCTCGGCGTCCCGGTCGGTCCACTGGTCCCCGTCGTAGACCGCCTTGTGGTCGTGCACCCGGGCGCGCTGGAACAGGCCGGCGTTCTGGACGTTGTCCGGGTGGTGGTGGCTCAGCACCACGTCGGTGATGTCGTCCGCGGTCAGCCCGAGCGCGGCGAGCGGGCGCAGGATGCTGTCGCGTCCGGGCACCATGCCCGGGTCGAAGACGAGGTGCAGGTCCCCGTCGGTGACGTACGAGACGGTGGCGGCGACCCCGGGTCCCGTCGACAGGGTGTAGCCGGTGTGCAGAACGGTGTAGGAGGCGGTACGGGCGAGAGGCGCTGCGGTCGTTGTCGTCATGGCTCCAGCATTCCGGGCGGCACCCGTGCCCACGAGTGGCCCTTCTGCCAGCGATCGCGGGATTCCTGCCAGGCCGTGCCAGACTCTCCGCATGCCGCTGCCGCCCGCCGTACCCGCCCAAGACCGCACGCCCTCGGGCAGCCCCCGCCGCACCCCGGCGTCGACGGCGGGTCCCGGCCGCCGGGCCCCCGCGCCGACGGCCCCCGCGCCGACGGCCACCGGCCGCCGGGCCACCGGGCCGTCGGCGGGCCCCGGCCGTCCCTTCATCCGGATCGCCGCCTACGCACCCCCCGGCGTCGGCATGCTCGCCGTCGGGCTCGTCGCCGAGGTCTTCGACCCCCGCCCCGGCCTCCCCGCCTTCGACCTCGCCCTGTGCACCGAGCGCCCCGGCACCGTGCGCAGCGACATCGGCGTCCCCCTCACCGTCTCCCAGGGCCTGGACGGCCTCGCCGCGGCGGATCTGGTGATCGCCCTGCCATGGGCGGACTTCCGCACACCGCCCCCGGCCCCGGTCCTCGCCGCACTCGGCGCCGCCCACGCACGGGGCGCCCTGGTGGCCGCCCACTGCGTCGGCACCTTCGCACTCGCCGCGGCCGGACTCCTCACCGGACGCCGGGCCACCACCCACTGGCGGTTCGCCGAGCTGCTGGCAGGCCGCTACCCCGGCACCACCGTCGACGCCGACTCCCTCTACGCCGACGAGGGCCGGATCGTCACCGGAGCAGGCGCAGCCGCGGGCTTCGACCTCTGCCTGCACCTGATCCGCCGCGAGCACGGTGCGGCCGTCGCCAACGCCGTCGCCCGCGACCTGGTACTGCCCTCCCACCGCGAGGGCGGCCAGTCACAGTACCTGGCGGCCCCGGCCCCCGAGGACTGCGGGGACGAACGCCTCGCCGACGTACTGGCCTGGGCGCGCGCCCACCTCCACGAGCCGCTCCCGGTCGCGGAGCTGGCCCGGCGCGCACTGATGAGCAGACGTTCCTTCGCCCGCAGGTTCGCCGCCGCCACGGGTACCACGCCGCACGCCTGGCTCGTCAACCTGAGGCTGACCGCGGCGGAGGAACTGCTGGAGACCACCGACCTGCCGGTCGAGGAGGTCGCCCGCAGGGTCGGCTACGGGAGCGCCGCGGTCCTGCGCGAGCAGTTCGTCCGGCGCAGGGGAGTACCGCCCCGCTCCTACCGGCGCTCGTTCGCCCGCCCGGAGTCCGGCCCGCCGGCCCCGTGAGCCCCGGCCGCCCACTGCGGCGCGGCTCTGCCCGAGCGGGCTGCTCCCCGGCCGGCGCGACGTGGTGCCGGACCGTCCGGCGGGTCATCCGGCCCCCCAGGACTCATGCCGTACCCAGGACTCATGCCGTCTCCCAGGAAGGCAACCCCGCCCCGGTGGGGACGCACCCCGCCGCAGCTGCCGCGAGCTCGCCCGCCCGTACCCCGCTGAAGATCGAGATCTCGCCGCGCATCCCCGGCGCGGCCACCATGTCCCCGGCCAGGAACACCCCGTCGCCCCGGTCGATCGCCGGGCGGTCGCGCCAGGTCAGCCCTGGCAGGTCGAGCGCCCCGGTGCGGCCCCTGGCGGTCGCCCTGCGGCTCCAGGTCAGCCGGTCCCGCCACCTGGGCACCGTCAGGTCCGCCAGCCCGTCCAGCCGCGCCCGCGCATCCGCCAGGTTCTCGCCGGCCCGCACCGGCATGTCCAGCTGGAACAGCGACTCGCCCCGGGGTGCGATCGTCGCGTCCTGCATCGAGTACGACTCGTGGAAACCGCCGTGGTCCAGGTCGAAGGCGATGAACCGGTCCCCGCGCCCCGCCCTTCCGCCCCGGACCGCCAGGTCGAGCAGCGCCACGTGCCCGCTCTCCCACGCCAGCGCGTCGTCACCCAGCAGCCGCCGGGCGGAGGAGAGTTCGGTGGCGACGACCACCGGGCCGCCCCGCGGAAGCTCCGTCACCCGCTCGCCCGGGCGGATCTTCACGCCCCGCTCGCGCGCCCGCTCCTCCATCCGGTCCAGCACCGCCTGCCAGCCGCCCACCACCCACCGCACGGCCGGCACCGACGGTGCGAACACCCGGCACCACAGTTCCCAGACGAATGCGGCCGACAGCCGGCCCGTGTCCGCGTCGTACGTGACGGCGCCGATCGCCCGCGCCGCCGCCCGCGCGGCCTGTTCGCCGTACCGCCGGCCGGCCCACGCGTCGAAGGAGACGTCCACCGGGGCGGTGCGAGGCCGCCCCGGCAGCATCATCCGCACCAGCCCCGCGGGAGGAGCCGCCCGCAGGCGTCCGTCCCGTACGAAACCGAACCGCAGGTCCCGCACCGAGGGGCGGCCCAGCCTGCCCACCAGGCCGCGGTCGGTGAGCCACTTCCAGTGCGCCAGGTCCGCGTAGAAGACGTGCGGGCCCTCGTGCGCGCGGTAGGGGGCGGGCGTCGCGCGGCCCCGGCCGCCCAGCGTGCCGTGCGCCTCGTACAGTTCCACCGTCGCACCGGCCTCGGCCGCGGTGATCGCCGCGGCCAGACCGGCGATGCCGCCGCCGATGACGGATACGTCACGTGTTGCGCTCACGACCGGCTCCCTCGTCGCAGGAAAGGCGGCCACCGGCTGCGGCGCGCCTTCCCCCCGAGGACGTACCGGCAGCCGGCGGATGTGACATCACCTCCCGGCCGCCTGCGGGATCACTTCGCGGAGGCCACCACCGGGTAGTGGTCGCTGAGGTTGGTGTAGGTGTAGGACGTGCCCCAGCTGGAGACCGTCCAGGGCGCGCTCTGCTCCTTGACGACGTGGTTCGTCCAGTTCGCCGGGCGTGCGTGCCCGGTGCGGGGGAGCACGTAGTCGAGGTCCTCGCGCGGGTCGTCGGGGTAGCGCTCGGCGGCGATCGAGTTGTCGGCGGTGTCGAAGGAGTACGGGTGTCCGGTGCGGGCCGACCCGCCGTCGAGGCCGCCGTCCTTGAGCATGGCGGCGTACTCCGGGCTGTGGGAGTCCACGTTGAAGTCGCCCGCCACCAGGACCTGTTCGCCCGCCGGGATCCGCTTGGCGTCCAGGAACGCGTCGATCTGCCGGAACTGGGCGCTGCGCTTGACCGCCGCGTCGCCCGCCGAACAGCCCGGGTCGGTCGACTGCAGGTGCGTGCCGACGACGTGCACCTTCGTACCGTTGACGTCCAGGACGACGTACGCGAAGCCCTTGTTGGAGTACCAGTCCGCGCCGCACGCCTCCTTGAAGACGAACTGCTCCTTGCGGACGATCGGCCACTTGCTGTAGATGGTCACCCCGCCGTCCTCGGGCGTCGTCGCCGAGAAGGATCCCCCTGTCGCGTCCCAGCCGGACCTGCTGCGGCCGACGACGGGGGTCTGGTGCGGGTACTGGGCGGCGGAGTTGCGGCCTAGTGCGTCCGAGGCGGCGTTGTCGAACACCTCCTGCAGGACGACCACGTCATGGCCCTGGAAGAAGGAGGCCGCCGGTATCGCCTTCGCGCGGAAGTCCTGACCCCAGTTGGGGTAGAGGCTCTTGCTGAAGAGGAACGCGTTGTACGACAGGACCTGGAGCGCCGGAGCCGCGGCGGAGCCGGCGACCGGGGCGGCGGTCGCGGCGGGGGCGGCCAGCACGGCGGCCGCGGCGGCGGTCACCACCGTGACGGCGGCGACGAGGGCCTGTCGGCGCGAAGGGGACGGCACAGAGTTCTCCCGTGGGTGAGGTGGGGCGAGAGGTGCGGAAGTTACCGACGCGGCACATCAAATCAGCCCCGGTTACTTCCCGGTAGACAATGTGCACCGTTCATCTGACTTCGCGCCCAACCCCCGCCCCACCGTTCACACCACGGGCGTCAGTGCTCGTGAATCGTGTTCGTCTCCGCGATCTTCTTCCACGACTTCGGCTGCACGGGCTTCGCGCCCGCCGCCGCGTACCCGCGGGCGATCCTCGATTCGGCCGCCGCGGGGGCGGCCGGCTTCTCCGGCTGGAAGAGCCAGGTGTCGAAGAGCTCCGCGAGCGGCCTCTTCGAGATCCTCTCGGCGTACCTCACGAAGTCCGAGACCTTGGCGTTGCCGTAGGCGTACTCCTTCGGCCAGCCCTTGAGGATCTGGAAGAACACCTCGTCGCCGACCTCGTTGCGCAGCGCCTGCACGGCCATCGCCCCGCGGTCGTAGACAGCGATGTCGAACTGCTTGTCCGGACCCGGGTCGCCCGGCTTGACCTGCCAGAACGGGTCATCTGCCGCGCGCGAGGAATAGGCGTAGTCGGCCAGCTCCTGCGCCGTTCCCTCGCCCTCCTTCTCCGACCACAGCCACTGGCTGTAGCGGGCGAAGCCTTCGTTGATCCAGATGTCCTTCCAGTGGTGCACCGACACGCTGTCGCCGTACCACTGGTGCGCCAGCTCGTGCACGACCACCGACACGTTGGCCCCGTTGGCGAACTGCCGCGGGCTGTAGAACGGACGGGTCTGCGTCTCCAGGGCGTAACCGCTGGTCACGTTGGGGACGTAGCCGCCGATCGCGTTGAAGGGGTACGGGCCGAAGACGCCCTCCAGCCACTCGGTGACCTCGGCCGAGCGCTCGATGCTCGCCCTCGCCGCACCGTCGTTGTCGCCGAGGTCCTTGCTGTACGCGTTGAGTACCGGCAGGCCGGAGGCGGTCTTGTCCGTCGTGACATCGAACTTGCCCACGGCGAGGGTCGCCAGGTAGGAGGCCTGCGGCTTGTTGGAGCGCCAGGCGAAGCGGGTCCAGCCGAGCTTCGAACTCTGCGACTGGAGGACGCCGTTGGAGATCGCCTGACTGCCGTCCGGCACCGACACCGAGATGTCGTACGTCGCCTTGTCCAGCGGGTGGTCGTTGCTCGGGAACCACCAGGCGGCCGAGTCCGGCTCCTGCGCGGCGACGCCGCCGTCCGGGGTGCGGTGCCAGGCGGTGAACCCGCCGATCTTCACCTCGGAGGGCTTGCCCGCGTAACGCACCACGATGGAGAGCGGTTTGCCCTTCTCCAGCGGCGTGGCCGGCGTAACGACGAGTTCCTGCTCGCCCTCCTTGGCGAACTTCGCCACCTTGCCGTTCACCCGTACCTCGCTGACCTTCAGGCCCAGGTCGAGGTTGAAGCGGGAGAGGTTCTGCTTCGCGGTGGCCACGAGGGTCGCCGTGCCCTCCAGCAGGTCCGTGACCGGCTGGTACTTCAGCCGCAGGTCGTAGTGGGACACGTCGTATCCGCCGTTGCCGGCGGCCGGGTAGTAGGGGTCTCCGACACCCGGCGCACCCGGAGTGAAGGAGGCGGCCGATGCCGGGATCGCCAGCAGCAGGGTGGCCGCGGCAAGCACGCCGGGGGCGATGAGTCTGCGGTGCACGAGTGCTCCAAGTAGTCAGGTGGAACGATTGGTTGGCACTCTATTCAGCCCCTCTGCCACCAGTCATGTCCATGGTTGCTGCTGTCACACGATCGCCATGCGGCCGACATGTGAACGGGTGTACCTTTTGGCCCCGCCCGTGGCCGTCCGCCGCGTACTGCCCTCTGTTGCGCGGGAGTTGAGGGGCGTTACCGTCCGGCCATGCCGATACCCGTGCGGGCCGCGCGCCCGAAGTGGAGAACCCTCGTCCCCCTGACCGTGGCCGCGATGACGGCCGTACTGCTGGTCCCCGCCGGCGCCGCCCAGGGCGCGCCGGGACAGCCGGCCGCCGCCGAGCAGGCATCCGCCGCCCAGCAGGCACCCGCCGCCCAGGCCGGGCCCGCCGGGAGCAGACCCGTCTACGCGTACGACAAGGCCATCCGCGAATCGGTGTGGGTCGACACCCGCGTCGACGGCGACAAGGACGGCAGGACCGACCGGGTGGCCGTGGACATCGTCCGCCCGCGCGAGACCGACCGCACGGGCCGCCGCATCCCGGTGATCATGGACGCCAGCCCGTACTACTCCTGCTGCGGACGCGGCAACGAGAGCCAGAAGAAGACATACGACGCGCAGGGCAGACCGCTCCGGATGCCGCTCTTCTACGACAACTACTTCGTACCGCGCGGCTACGGCTACCTCGCCGTCGACTTCACCGGAACCAGCCGCTCCGACGGCTGCGTCGACGTCGGCGGCCGCTCCGAGATCGCCTCCGCCAAGGCCGTGATCGACTGGCTGAACGGCCGCGGCACCGGCTACACCACCCGAACCGGCGCCGAGCGCACCCGCGCGACCTGGTCCAACGGCAGCACCGGCATGATCGGCAAGAGCTGGGACGGCACGGTCGCCAACGGCGTCGCCGCCACCGGCGTCAAGGGCCTCAGGACGATCGTGCCCATCGGCGCGATCTCCTCCTGGTACGACTACTACTTCCAGCAGGGCGCCGACCTCTACGACGGCGGCCCCGACGGTCTCGCGGCGCGCATCGAGAACCCGGAGAACGCCGGGCGCTGCGCCCCGGTGAAGAAGTACCTCTCCGACCAGGCGCCCCTCAACGGCGACCGCACCGCCATGTGGGACGACCGCGATTTCGTGCCGGACGCACGCAAGGTGAAGGCCAGCGTCTTCGCCGTCCACGGCATGCAGGACCTCAATGTCCGGATGAACCACTTCGGCAAGTGGTGGGACGCCCTCGCCGAGCAGGGTGTCGAGCGCAAGGTGTGGCTGTCGCAGACCGGGCACGTCGACCCGTTCGACTTCCGCCGCGCCGAGTGGGTGAAGACCCTGCACCGCTGGTTCGACCACGAACTCATGGGCTACGACAACGACATCGACCGTGAGCCCATGGCCGACATCGAGCGCGCCCCCGACCGCTGGTCCACCGACCGGGTGTGGCCGCCGCGCGGTACCGACGCCACCCGGGTCCGCCCCCAGCAGGGGAGCACGGCGGGAGTCGGCACCCTCGGGCTCCGGCGTGCCGAGCCCGGTGCCGCCATGACCTTCACCGACGACCCGAAGCTGGACGAGACCGTCTGGGCCGCGAAGATCGACACGGGCACCCCGGAGAAGGCGGGCTTCGCCACCAAGCCGCTCTCCCGCGACCTGCGCCTCGCGGGCTCCGCCAAGGTCACCCTGAAGGTCACCCCTTCGACCACCAGCGCGAACCTCTCCGCGGTCCTCGTCGACCTCGGCCCCGACACCATCCGTGACTACGGAGCGCGGGGCGAGGGCATCACCACCCTCGACACGCGCAGTTGCTGGGGAGCGAGCGTCCCGGGTGACAGCGCGTGCTTCAAGGACACCGCGGCGACGACCGCCGCCGTCGACTTCACCGTCTTCAGCCGCGGCTGGGCAAGCCTCGCCCACCACCGGGGCGACGGAAAGGCCCGCCCGCTGACCCCCGGCAGGAGTTACGAGATCACCGTCGACCTGGCCGCTTCCGACCACGTCGTGCCCGCGGGCCACCGGCTCGCCCTGATCGTCGCCGGCACCGACGCCGGCCTCGTCGAAGCCCCCGACACCCGGCCCACCGTCGGCCTCGACCTCGCCGGCACCTCGGCGAAGCTGCCCGTGGTGGGCGGCGAACGCGCCTTCGCCCGGGCCACCTCGGGCAACACCGCGGCGGCCCCGCTGTCCCCGGGCGCCCGCGACTCCGTGAGCGTGCCGCAAGACCTGTCCCGACTGCCGGGCGCCTTCGGGCACTCCCCGCAGCCGGGCACGTCCACGCCGAAGGGGGACCAGTAATGAGGGCCCGCGCCCTCGCGGCGCTCCTCGGCACGGCCGCCCTGGCGGTCCCGCTGATCGCCTCTCCCGCCCAGGCGGGGGACGGCGGCAGCACCCCGCCCCGAACCGGATTCGAAGCCTCCGAGGGCGCCCGCTGGACCACCCAGCCGGAGGAACAGACGTTCCTGGCCGCCGTCGACCGGGCCGCCGCCCGGGTCTCCGTCTCCACCATCGGCACCACCAAGCAGGGCCGCCCGCTCCAGCTCGTGCGCATCGGCGAGCGCCGGCACACCGCCTCCACCGTGCTGCTGATCTGCAGTCAGCACGGCAACGAACCGGCGGGCCGCGAAGCCTGCCTCAGCAAGGTCCGCGACCTCGCGTACGCCCGCGACCACCGCACCCGGGACTTCCTGCGCGAGACCACCGTCCTGGTGGTGCCCACCGCCAACCCCGACGGCCGCGCCGCCGACACCCGGGGCAACGCCGACGGCGTCGACATCAACCGCGACCACATCGCCCTGGCCACCGCCGAGGGCCGCGCGCTGGCCGCCGTCATCCGTGACAACAGGCCCGACCTGGTCTACGACCTCCACGAGTACGGCGCCACCCCGCCCACCTACGACAAGGACCTCTTCGACCTCTGGCCACGCAACCTCAACACCGACCCCCACGTCCACGACGAGTCGAAGAAACTCTCCGCGGACTACGTACGCCCGGCGGCCCACGCCTCCGGCTTCAGCACCGGGACGTACGGCATCTGGACCGACCCCGTCATCGGCGAACCCGTCAAACAGGTCGCGGGCGACGGACAGGAGCGCATCCTGCGCAACGCCGCCGGCATCAAGCACTCCGTCGGCCTGCTCATCGAGAGCCGGGTGGACGCGCTGAGCGAGGCCGAGAAGAAGGACCGGGCCCTCAACCAGCGGCGCCGGGTCGCCTCCCACAGCGCCTCGCTCGGCGGCGCGCTCGCCTATGCGGACGAGCGGCGCGGCTCCGTCGAGCGGGCCACCACCAGGGCCCGGCTGGCGGGCTTCGCCGACCGGGGTCCCGTCTATCTGGGGGGCGCCGACAACGATCCCGCCGAGCCCTCCGAAGTCCTCGCCGACCCGCCCTGCGGCTACCGGCTGACCGGCGAGCAGCTCGCGGACGTGAGGGACGAACTCTCCCTGCACGGCGTTGCGTTTGCCCGGGTCGCCGGGGGTGGTTACGTACCCTTGCGGCAATCCCAGCGGGATCTGATTCCCCTGCTCCTCGACCCAAAGGCCGCATATCGCCTCACAAGTGGCCAACCCGACACGCGTTGTTAGCAGACCGTGACGTGCGACATGTGTGATACCGGGTAGCGGCAGGGAATCCTCCCTCCCCGAAAGGTGACCACGTGTCCCACGACGACCCGACGCCGGACGACCGGGCAGCTTCGCCAGTCATGGCGGATCTGCCCGGCAGTCCGCACACCACCCACAGACCGCGTACCGACCGGATCGTGTTCGGCGTCACCGCCGTTCTCACGCTCGCGTTCGTCCTGTGGGGTGCCCTCGCCACCAAGTCGCTGGAGGACGTCTCCGGCAAGATGCTCACGGGCTTGATCCACAACGGCGGGTGGGCGTTCATACTGGCCGCGTCCGCCTTCGTGGTCTTCGCCCTGTGGCTCGCGGTCAGCAGGTACGGAAAGATCACCCTCGGCGAGGAGGGCGAGAAGCCCGAGTTCAAGACGGTCTCCTGGGTCGCGATGATGTTCAGCGCCGGCATGGGCATCGGCCTGATGTTCTACGGTGTCAGCGAACCGCTGGGCCACTTCGCCTCGCCGCCGCCCGGCACCCGCCCCGCAGAGGCCGCGGACGCCATGCAGACCGCCATGGCCACCACCCTCTTCCACTGGACGCTGCACCCGTGGGCGATCTACGCGGTGGTCGGCCTGGCCATCGCGTACAGCACCTTCCGCCGCCGCCGCAGGCAGACGATCAGCGCGGTCTTCACCCCGCTCATCGGTGAGAAGCACGCCAGTGGCGGTGTCGGCCGCGTCATCGACATCCTCGCCATCTTCGCGACGCTCTTCGGCTCGGCGGCCTCGCTGGGTCTGGGCGCGCTCCAGATCGGCAGCGGAATGAAGGAGCTCGGCTGGATGGAGAAGGCGGGCACCGGCCTGCTCATCTCCATCATCGCCGTCCTCACCGTGGCCTTCGTGGCCTCCGCGGTCTCCGGCGTGGAAAAGGGCATCCAGTGGCTCTCCAACACCAACATGGTGCTGGCGCTGCTCCTGGTCCTCTTCGTCTTCATCGCGGGACCGACCATCTTCGTCCTGGACCTCGTCCCCACCTCGATCGGCGCCTACCTGGGCGACCTCCCGCAGCTGATCGGCCGCACCGAGGCCACTGGCGGCCAGGACGTCGCCGCCTGGCTGAGCGGCTGGACGGTCTTCTACTGGGCGTGGTGGATCTCCTGGACGCCCTTCGTCGGCATGTTCATCGCGCGCATCAGCCGGGGCCGCACCATCCGCCAGTTCGTCGGCGGCGTCATCCTGGTCCCCAGCACGGTCAGCCTGATCTGGTTCGCGATCTTCGGCGGCTCCGCGATGAAGCTGAAGGACATGGGCCGGCTGGCGGACGAGTCGACCCCCGAGGGCCAGCTCTTCGGCCTCCTCAAGGAGTTCCCGATCGCCACCGTGACGAGCGTCCTCGTCATGGTCCTGGTCGGCATCTTCTTCGTCTCCGGCGCGGACGCGGCCTCCATCGTGATGGGCACGCTCTCCCAGAAGGGCTCCTTCGAGCCGACCAAGATGGTCGTCGTCTTCTGGGGCGTCGTCACCGGTGCGGTCGCCGCGATCATGCTCCTCATCGGTGACGGCGAGGACGACGCGCTCAAGGGCCTGCAGAACCTGACGATCCTCGTCGCGGCACCGTTCGCGCTGGTCATGATCGGCATGTGCTGGGCCCTGATGCGCGACCTGCGCAGGGACCCGCTCATCGTGCGCGGCGAAATGGGCGTCGAGGCGATCGAGGCGGCCGTCATCGAGGGCCACAAGAAGTACGAGGGCGACTTCGAGCTCCGCATCGGCCCGGGCAACGGCAACGACACCGGATCCACCCAGACCCCGGCGGGAACCTCCGGGGGAGGGGCCACACGGATCTCCTGACCACCGGCCAGGGAGCGGGGCGGGGGGGGTATGATAACCGAACCCATACACAAACCCCCCCCCCCCCGCC
>NZ_JBHXRV010000046.1:0-30453 GCF_042716745.1 Streptomyces sp. NPDC058663 | reverse complement strand
CCAACTAACCGTTTAACACCCACCCCCCGTTGTCACGCTGGGGGGGTGGGCAAACCGGTATATAGCCCCCCGGGGGGTGGTGGGGGGGGGGGTCGGAACGAGGCACGCACTCGTTCCTCCCCGCCCCGCCCGTCGTGGGCGGCTCCCAGGACGCCTGCAACCCCGGCGGCACCGAATTCACGATCCGGTGCGCACAACCGGTTCCCGCTGGGGATACTCACCCCATGTCTGCCGCGCACGCGACCTTCGGGCTGGCCCCGGCGATCCGCGCCGGGGGCGTACTCGCCACCGGCGCCTACCAACTGCACCGCGACTTCATGGACTTCGTCGTCGACGGCCGCCCCCTCCTCCACCAGCTCTCCGACCTCGACGCCGTCTCCCCGCTGGCCTCCGACGTCCCCCCGGCCATCTTCACCACCCACGTCCGCAGACTCCTCCTGCAGGCCGCGCCCCCGCTTCCCGGCGGCCGGTACGTCATCTACGGCTGCCCCGACTGCGAGAGCCTCGAATGCGGCGCGGTCACCGCCGTCATCGAGCAGGAGGGCGCGGACATCGTCTGGCGCGACTTCGCCTGGCAGACCACCGACACCGCCGACCTGGACCGCGACGGCTATCACGGGATAGGACCGTTCCGCTTCGACGCGGACACCTACCGCACCGAGCTGAGCCGGCTCCTGCCCGACGACACCGCCCACGAAGGACCGCCCGCGGCGCCGCCCGCCCGCCGCGTCCTGCTGATCGGCTCGCGCGTCGCCGTCCTCGCCAAGCTGGCGGCAGCCCTCCGTACGAGCAACATCGGCGCGGAGATCGCGGAGAACGCGGACCGGGTCCCGCCGGACGAGATCAGGACGTACGGCGCGGTGGCCTTCGGCGGAGCGGTCGCCCCACACGAGAAGGAGGCGGTACGGGAAGCCTTCGCCCGGGCGGGCGTGGAGCCCGCCTTCGTGGAGGGCCACGCCCCGATCGTCCCCCTTCTGGTCGCCCAGCTGGAACACGCCCTGGACCGGACCCCGCACGATCAGCGCCGCCTGGTCCGGCTGGTCGCGGCCGACGGCGAAGCGGGCGTCGAGGTCGCCTCGACGTGCCGGGTGCAGCTGATCGCGTACCGCCAGGACCGCCTGCACCGCATCCGCACCGAGGTGGTCTTCGAGGGCCTCCTGGAGCCCGGCAGGCACCGCATCCCGCTGGACGAACGGGCCACCCGAGGCCGCTCCTTCCTGGTGGCCCGCACGATGGGAGGCGTCCTGACCACCCCCATGGCCCGCTGACCCCGCCCGCGAAGCCACGCAGCGCGAACCCGGGCGGACCTGCGCGCCCGTTGCCCGGCGCCTCCCGTCCGCCCGCGCAGTCCGGCCGCCGACGCCCCGCCCACCCGCAGGACCACCACCCGTCACCGGCCTCCCGACCCCGCCCGACCCCGCCCACTCCCGCTCGACCGCCGCGCGGAGTGCCGCGGCCCCCCGGGCCACCTGTGGGGCTCCGCCGTGCGGGACTGCCCGGCCCTCGGCCCCCCGGCTATCCGCGCGGCCCCGGCGCGCGGGACCGCCTAGGCCCCCGGCTACCCGCGCGGCCCGGGCGCGCGGGACCGCCTAGGCCCCCGGCTGTCCGCGCCGCCCCGGCGCGCGGGACAGCCTCGGCCGCCGGGTCACCTGCGGGGCACCGCCCAGCGGGACCGCCCAGCGGGACCGCCCAGCGGCCCCCGGCTGCCTGCCCGGCTCCGGTGCGCGGGATCCGTCCCGCGTGCCCTCGTTTAGGATCGACCCCTCATGACTGCCACCCTCGTCGCCAAAAACCTCGCCGCCGGCCACGGCGACCGCACCCTCTTCGCCGACCTCGACCTCGTGGTCGCTCCCGGAGACGTGATCGGTCTCGTAGGAGTCAACGGAGCCGGCAAGTCCACCCTGCTGCGGCTGCTCGCCGGCCTGGACACCCCGGAGAGCGGCGAGCTGCGCCTCTCCCCGCCCACCGCCTCCGTCGGCCACCTCCCGCAGGAGCCGGAACGGCGCGAGGGCGAGACCGTCCGGGACTTCCTCGCCCGGCGCACCGGCGTGGCCGCAGCCCAGCTCGCCCTGGACACCGCGACCCAGGCCCTGGTCGACGGCGCGCCCGGCGCCGACGACGCGTACGCCACCGGGCTCGACCGCTGGCTCGACCTCGGCGGTGCCGACCTCGACGAACGCGCCGAGGAGGTCGCCGCCTCCCTGGGTCTGACCGTCGGTCTCGACCAGCCCATGACCGGCCTCTCCGGAGGCCAGGCCGCCCGCGCGGGACTCGCCTCGCTGCTGCTCTCCCGCTACGACGTCTTCCTCCTCGACGAGCCGACCAACGACCTCGACCTGGACGGCCTCGAACGGCTGGAGGGCTTCGTCAAGGGGCTGCGCGCCGGCACGGTCGTCATCAGCCACGACCGCGAGTTCCTGACCCGCACCGTCACCAAGGTCCTCGAACTGGACCTCGTCCAGCAGCAGATCAAGCTGTACGGCGGCGGGTACGCGGCCTATCTGGAGGAGCGCGAGACCGCCAGGCGGCACGCGCGCGAGGAGTTCGACGAGTTCGCCGACAAGAAGGCGGCGCTGGAGGGCCGGGCGCAGATGCAGCGCGGCTGGATGGACAAGGGCGTGCGCAACGCCCGCCGCAAGTCCACCGACGGCGACAAGATGGGCCGCAACATGCGGAACGAGTCGAGCGAGAAGCAGGCGGCGAAGGCGCGCCAGACCCAGCGCATGATCGAACGTCTCGACGTCGTGGACGAGCCTCGCAAGGAGTGGGAACTGCGGATGGAGATCGCCGCCGCTCCTCGCTCGGGCGCGGTCGTGGCGACGATGCGCCAGGCCTCCGTGCGCCGGGGCGACTTCGCCTTCGGCCCCGTCTCGCTCCAGATCGACTGGGCGGACCGGGTGGCCATCACCGGCGCCAACGGCTCGGGGAAGTCGACGCTGCTGGCGGCCATGCTCGGCCGGCTCCCGCTCGACGAGGGCGACGCGGTGCTCGGCCCGGGAGTCGTCGTCGGCGAGGTGGACCAGGCGCGCGGCCTCTTCCACGGCGCACAGACCCTCCTGGACGCGTTCACCGCGGCCGTCCCGGACACCGAACCGGCGGAGGTCCGCACCCTGCTGGCCAAGTTCGGCCTGCGCGCCGAGCACGTACTGCGCCCGGCCACCACCCTCTCCCCGGGCGAACGCACCAGGGCCGCGCTCGCCCTGCTGCAGGGCCGGGGCGTGAACCTCCTGGTCCTGGACGAGCCCACGAACCACCTCGACCTCCCCGCGATCGAGCAGCTGGAGTCGGCCCTGGAGACCTACGAGGGAACACTCCTGCTGGTCACCCACGACCGCAGGATGCTGGACGCCGTCCGCACCACCCGCCGGGTGGAGGTCTCCGGGGGCCGCGTCACCGAGCTCTGACGCCACGTGCGAAGGGCGTGCCCGCCACGTGTGAGAGGCAGTGCATGCCACGTGCGAGGGGCATGCCCGCCACGTGCGAGGGGCAGTGCCCCACGGCCGGTCCCGCCACCGGTGAGGGGCAGCGCCCCACGCCGGGTCCCGCCACACCGGCGAGGGGCGGGACCCGCCACCTGCGCGGGCCCCGCCCCTGCGTCACCCCGCCCTTGGCCCGGCGTCAGCCCCGCTTGCCCCGGTCCACCAGCCCCGCCTTGCGCAGCGCATCCGCCATCGCACTGTTGGCCACGGGCGCCGCGGGCCGGCCGCCCTGCTGGCCACCGCTCCGCTGCTGTCGGGCGCCGCCCTGGCCACCGGCATTCCGCCCCTGGCCCTGCCCCTGCCCCTGCCCCTGGCTCTGGTTCTGGCCCTGACCACCCTTGCGCGGCTGCGGCGCCCGCCCGCCCGCACGGGACCCGGAGGACGACTCACCTCCCGCACGCGAGCCGCCGCCCGCCGGCCTGCCGGCGGCCGCCTCGTCGTCGAGCCGCAGCGTCAGCGAGATCCGCTTGCGCGGAACGTCGACGTCCATGACCTTCACCCGGACGACGTCGCCCGGCTTCACCACGTCCCGGGGGTCCTTCACAAAGGTCTTCGACAGCGCGGAGACGTGCACCAGTCCGTCCTGGTGCACCCCGACGTCGACGAAGGCGCCGAACGCGGCGACGTTGGTGACGACTCCCTCCAGGACCATTCCGGCGGCCAGGTCGCCGATCTTCTCGACGCCCTCCTTGAAGGTCGCGGTCCTGAACGCCGGGCGCGGATCCCGCCCCGGCTTCTCCAGCTCCCGCAGGATGTCGGAGACCGTCGGCAGACCGAACTTCTCGTTCACGAAGTCCTCGGCCCGCAGCCCCCGCAGCACCGCCGTGTTCCCCACCAGGGAATCCACCCCGGCGGACTTCACCATCGTCCGCACCACGGGGTACGCCTCGGGGTGCACGCTCGACGCGTCCAGCGGGTCCTCGCCGTCCCGGATCCGCAGGAAGCCCGCGCACTGCTCGTAGGCCTTCGGGCCGAGCCGCGCCACCTCCTTCAGCGCCTTCCGCGACCGGAAGGGGCCGTGGGCGTCACGGTGCGCGACGATGTTCTCCGCCAGCCCGGAACCGATGCCCGAAACCCGCGAAAGCAGCGGCGCGGACGCCGTGTTGACGTCCACCCCGACGCCGTTCACACAGTCCTCGACCACCGCGTCCAGGGACCGCGAGAGCTTCACCTCGGACAGGTCGTGCTGGTACTGGCCGACCCCGATCGACTTCGGGTCGATCTTCACCAGTTCGGCCAGGGGGTCCTGCAGCCGCCGCGCGATGGAGACGGCGCCGCGCAGGGAGACGTCCATGTCGGGCAGTTCCTGGGAGGCGAAGGCGGATGCGGAGTACACCGAGGCACCGGCCTCCGACACCATCACCTTGGTGAGCTTCAACTCGGGGTGCGCGGCGATCAGTTCACCGGCCAGCTTGTCGGTCTCCCGCGAAGCGGTGCCGTTCCCGATCGCGATCAGTTCGACCGCGTGCTCCTTCGCCAGCCGGGCCAGCCTGCCCAGCGCCTCGTCCCACCGGTTCGCGGGCACGTGCGGGTGGATGACGTCCGTCGCCAGCACCTTCCCGGTGGCGTCCACGACGGCGACCTTCACACCGGTACGGAACCCGGGGTCGAGCCCCAGCGTGGCCCGCGTCCCCGCCGGGGCGGCGAGCAGCAGGTCGCGCAGGTTCGCCGCGAAGACCCGTACCGCCTCGTCCTCGGCAGCGGTCCGCAGCCGCAGCCGCAGATCGATGCCCAGATGCACCAGGATGCGCGTCCGCCACGCCCAGCGCACCGTGTCCGCAAGCCACTTGTCCCCGGGACGGCCGCGGTCGGCGATGCCGAAACGACGGGCGACCATGTTCTCGTACGAGGACGGGCCCGTCACCTCCGTGTCGTCCGGCTCCGGCTCCAGGACCAGGTCGAGGACGTCCTCCTTCTCGCCGCGCAGCATTGCCAGCACCCGGTGGGAGGGCAGCACGGTGAAGGGCTCCGCGAAGTCGAAGTAGTCGGCGAACTTAGCGCCCGCCTCCTCCTTGCCCGCGCGGACCTTCGCCGTCAGCCGGCCGCGCGACCACATGCGTTCGCGGACCTCGCCGATCAGGTCGGCGTCCTCGGAGAAGTGCTCGGTCAGGATCGAGCGGGCCCCGTCCAGCGCGGCGGCCGCGTCGGCCACACCCTTGTCCGCGTCGACGAACGACGCGGCGGCGGCGAGCGGGTCGATGGACGGGTTCCCCAGCAGGCCCTCGGCCAGCGGCGCCAGCCCGGCCTCGCGCGCGATCTGCGCCTTGGTGCGCCGCTTGGGCTTGAACGGGAGATAGATGTCCTCCAGCCGCGCCTTGGTCTCGGCGCCGCGGATCCGCGCCTCCAGGGCAGCGTCCAGCTTGCCCTGTTCGCGTACGGAATCCAGGATCGCCGAGCGGCGGTCCTCCAGCTCCCGCAGATACCGCAGCCGCTCCTCCAGGGTGCGCAGCTGCGCATCGTCGAGCATCTCGGTCGCTTCCTTGCGGTAGCGAGCGATGAACGGCACGGTCGAGCCTCCGTCGAGCAGCTCGACGGCGGCCCTGACCTGCCGGTCCTTGACGCCGAGTTCCCCGGCGATCCTGCTTTCGATGCTTTCGGTGGACGTCGTCACGGTGTTACCGACTCGCCTTCTCCTGCGGGCAGTGCATGGTGCACCTCCACTGCGGTGCCCCTGCATTCTGCCGTGCGCCAGGGCAGCGCCAAGCAGCGCATCACGCGCGGCGGGCGCGTCCGCCGCGCGAGGCGCCGCCGAACAGCTTGGCCAGCAGGCGGAACGGAAGGACGACGGTGGCGATGGCGCCCCCGACGGTGCGCAGGGCATCGGCAATGGCACGGAACACGGGGTCCTCCTCGTCGGACGCTGGGGTCCCCGTGCGGGTTGCCGCAGTTGCGTTGTGCAAACCCGGCAACCGGAAGGGCGCCTGCCGCCCGGGCCGGCCGAGCCCCGCTCAGCCCTTGCCGACCAGCGTCTCGGGGAAGGCCCCCGCCGTCGCCGCCGTCATCAGGAAGCCCCGGCCCAGCTCCGTGAGCTGCTCCACCCCGGCGGCGCCCAGGTGCTCGTACGGTGCCAGGTCGAGCCGGTCCGTGGTGTCCTCGACGTCCGCGCGCAGGGCGGCACCCGCCTCGGTCAGCTCGCCACCGGCGTCCAGCAGTCCGCGCGTGCGCAGCCGGTCGGACGCCGCGTCCCAGTCGGTGCGTGACCAACCGCGGGTGCGCAGCACCCAGCGCGGGTTCATGCCCTTGCCGGTGGCGGTGTGGCTGACCAGCGCCTCGACGGGGTCGAGCCCGGCGGTGAGCAGTGCCGCGAGGTGGCCGTCACCGCGGTGCTCGCGCAGCAGCGTCGCCGCGTGCCAGAGCGCGAGATGCGGGGCCTCGGGCATCGGCAGGTCGGCGTGCGCGGCGTAGAGCGGCCTGGCCTGCCGGGAGCACGCCTCACTGGCGCGCACCGCCAGCGCGGCGGCCTCCGCCATCTCGGCGGACGCGATGACCTCCGCGCCGAGCAGCCGGCGCAGCGCCGCGTCTGCGGCGCGCATCCGCGCCCCGAGCACGGCCTCGGGCGTCACGGTCTCCCAGAGCGCCGGGAGGACCTTGGCGATCAGGTCGTAGTTGTAGTTGTAGAACGCGGCGGCGACCACGCCCGGGCCGACCTGGCCGAGGGCGGCGACCCGGCCCACGAAGAACGGGGCCTCCGGGTCGTCGATCCCGATCGACGCCAGCTCCTCGGCGTACTCGGGGGAGAAGTAGACCGTCGAGTGGAGCGCGTTGAGGGGGTTGTGGCAGCGCCGTCCGGCGCGCGCGGGGAGCGAGGGGGTCTCAGTCATACCTGCACGTTACCGACTGGTCGGTACGCCGGTACAGCCCTGGGCGGAATGGCAGGAAAGGAGGGGAACTCGTCATTGCGGCCATCGCCCGGCGCGCCCAGCATGGAGCCATGACACAGCAGTGCCCCCCACTCGTCCTGGCCGTGCTCTTCGACGGCGTGCAGAGCCTCGACGTCACCGGCCCGATCGAGGTGTTCGCGGGCGCCGGCCACGTCACCGGCATTCCGTACGACATCCGCACCGCATCCCTGGACGGCATGGCGGTCCGTACCAGCAGCGGTCTGCGTCTCACCCCGGACCTCGGGCTGGCGGAGGCCGCGGACCTCCTCGCCGACGGCCGGGGAACCGGCGTCACCCTGCTCGTTCCCGGGGGCGAGGGGACCCGGGACAGCGATCCGGAACTCATCGCCTGGCTGCGCGCCCACGCGCCGCACGCCGGACGCCTCGTCTCCGTCTGCACGGGCGCCTTCCCGCTGGCCGAGGCCGGGCTGCTGGACGGGCGGCGGGCCGCCACCCACTGGTTCTTCAGCGAGCGCCTGGCCAGGAACCACCCCCGCGTCGACGTCGACCCGGACGCCATCTACATACGCGACGGTCAGCTGTCCACCTCCGCCGGAGTCACCTCCGGCATCGACCTCGCGCTGGCGCTGGTGGAGGAGGACCACGGCCGGGAGGCCGCGCTGACCGTCGCCAGGCACCTGGTCGTCTTTCTGCGGCGCCCGGGAAACCAGGCCCAGTTCAGTGCCCAGCTCGCCGCCCAGACGGCCGTGCGCGACCCGCTGCGCGAGGTGCAGCGCCACATCTCCGAGCACCCGGACGCCGATCTCTCCGTCGAGACCCTGGCCGCCCGTGCCCGCCTCTCGCCCCGGCACTTCGCCCGTGCCTTCCAGGCCGAGACCGGTACCACACCCGGCCGCTACGTCGAACGGGTGCGCATCGAGCACGCCCGCCGCCTGCTGGAGGACGGCTCCGACGGCGTCGAGTGCGTCTCACGGGCCTGCGGCTACGGCACCCCCGAGGCCATGCGCCGCGCCTTCGTCAAAACACTCGGCACGTCCCCGGCCGAGTACCGCCGCCGCTTCAGATCCGTGCCCGCGGGCTGACCCGGCCCGCCGCACACCTCCGACCCCGACCAGCCACCGTCCCACCAGTAGAAAACGGAGCACACCATGCAGATCGCCATCGCCCTGTACGAGCACTTCACCGCCCTCGACGCCATCGGCCCGTACGACACCCTCGGCAACCTCCCCGGCGCGGAGACCGTCCTGGTCGCCGCGCAGGCCGGACCCGTCCTCAACGACCGGGGCGAGCTCTCCCTGGTCGCCACCAAGTCCTTCGACGAGGTGACCCGCCCGGACATCGTGGTCGTGCCCGGCGGCCCCGTCCGGGCGAGCCAGCTGGAGAACAAGCCCCTGCACGACTGGCTCCGTGCCGTCGACCCCACCACCACCTGGACGACCTCCGTCTGCACCGGCTCCCTCGCGCTCGCCGCCGCGGGCCTGCTGGCGGGCCGCAGGGCCACCTCGCACTGGCTCGCCCTGGAGACCCTGGCCGGACTCGGCGTGGAGGCGACGGAGGAGCGGGTCGTCCTTGACGGCAAGTACGTCACCGCCGCCGGGGTCTCCTCCGGCATCGACATGGGTCTCACCCTGGCGGAGCGGATCGGGGGCGAGTTCGCCGCCCAGAGCATCCAGCTGATGGTCGAGTACGACCCGCAGCCGCCGTTCGACGCGGGTTCCCCGGCGAAGGCCCCGGCGGACCTGGTCGCCTACTGGCGCGCCAACGCCAAGGAGCAAGCGGACATGGGCAATTGACCGAGCGTCAGTTCATAAGCGGTGGTGGGACTCATCCCCGCACCTCCCACTCGAAGCGCGGCGCGCGCCGTTCCAGGAAGGCGGCGACGCCCTCCGCGGTGTCGCCGCTGCCGCGCGCCTGCTCGTGCCAGTGCGCGTCGCGGTCGGTGCGTCCGTCCACGAACTCCTTCGCCGCCGCCTGGGTGAGTTGCGAACGCGACACCAGGATCCGGGTGAACTCGGCCACCCGCTTGCCGAGTTGGCCCGCGGGGAGGACCTCGTCGACCAGCCCGGTGCGCAGTGCCCGCTCCGCGTCGATCAACTCCCCCGAGAAGAGCAGGTGCTTGGCTGTCGAAGGGCCCACCAGCGCGGCCAGCCGGCGCGTCGACGACGACGGGTAGACGATGCCGAGTTTCGCCGGGGTCACGCCGAAGAGCGCACCCTCCTCGGCGAACCGCAGATCGCACGCCGCCGCCAGCTGGCTGCCGCCGCCCACGCAGTACCCGCGTACGGCCGCCAGCGTCGGCTTGGGGAACGAGGCGAGCGCCTCCTCGGCCCGTACCGCCAGCTCCTGCGGCATAGCACCGGTCGCTCCCGGCTCACGCAGGGTGGAGATGTCCGCCCCGGCGCAGAAGGTGTCCCCGTCGCCGGTGAGGACCAGCGCGCGCACGGCGGGGTCGCCCGCCAGTGCGGCCAGCAGTCCGGGCAGCGCCTGCCACATCCCGGTCGTCATCGCATTGCGTTTGGCGGGGTTGCCGAGCACGACAGTGGCTGTGGAGTCGACGATGCTGTGGTGGACCCCGGGTGGCAGCTGCATGGGCCGGATGCTATCCGCCCTGCGGGAACCTATGATCGGGGCATCGGGGGGCCGAGGCAGGCACGGGGGCCGACCGAGGAGCGCTCGCATGGTGGAACCGACCCGGATGGAACCGAACCGCGCGACCAGGAAGCTGAGCCGGAATTTCGGCTGGCTGGCGTTCCTGGGCATTCTGCTGGTCATCGGCGGAGTCGTCGGACTCCTCTACACAGGCTTCGCCACGCTCACCTCCATGCTGCTGTTCGGTTGGCTGCTGCTGGTCGGCGGACTCGTCGGGCTGCTCCAGTCGGTGCAGTCGCGCGGCACCAACTTCTTCTGGCTGGGCGTGGTCGTCGCCGCGCTGAACATCGCGGCGGGCGTCGTCGTCATCCGCCACCCGGTGGTCAGTGCCGAGGCGCTGACGATGTTCGCCGCCCTGCTCTTCCTGACCGGCGGACTGTTCAGGGTCGTCGGCAGCGTGGTGGTGCGCGGCCCGCAGTTCGGCTGGACGCTGGTCCAGGGCGCCTTCGGCCTGCTGCTCGGCCTCCTGGTGCTCTTCGACTGGCCGCACAGCAGCCTCTACGTCCTCGGCACCTTCTTCTCGCTGGCGCTGCTCTTCGACGGGCTCGGCCTGATCTCGATCGGCCTCGGCGGGCGCAGGGTCGTCTCCATGGTGTCCGAAACGATGCGGCCGGGGGACACGGCAAGCGTGGGCGGCGCGAACGGCACGGGGCGCGGGACAACCACCGGGGGTCCCGAAACCCCCGGTTCCGTGGGCGGGCCGCAGCCCTACGACACGGGCCGGGCACCGCGAGGCACCGGGGGACAGTCAGGCTTCGACAAGCCGGAGGATCAGGACCGGTCGCCCAATTGATGTAAAAACGGCGAGAGAGGGGCTCGCGGCGCACGGAAACGGTCAGAAGTCGTCTCTTGCTGCTGACTTGTGTTCAGTCCGAGGGTCCGGAGTGCCCCGCCCCGAACACTCGGTACGTGGTGATGACCGAGCGCGAGGGCGGGTGCCCGATGATGGAGAGCCGTGGGAGCGCCCCACCCCCGGACGGGGCCGTCGGCGCCCCGCCGGGCGAAGGCGCCCCAGACTCCGCCGGCCCCCCGAAGGCGTACGAAGGGGTCTGGAGATTCACCGCCCCCGCGGTGGACGTCTCCGTCCCGCAGGCCCGGCACGCGGTACGGGACCTGATCCGCAGGCAGGGTGCCCCGGCCTCCGACGACCTGATGCAGGGACTGCTGCTGATCGTCTCCGAACTGGTCACCAACGCGGTCAAGCACGCCGCCCTGCTCTCCCCGGAGCTGGCCGTGGAGGTCGCGATCGGCGCCGAATGGGTACGCGTCTCCGTCGAGGACAGCCACCCCTACCGGCCCAGACCCCTGGAGACGGACTACGCGCAGACCGGCGGGCGCGGGCTGCTCCTCGTACGGGAGATCGCGGGCGAGGCCGGCGGCGCGTGCGACGTCGAGCACACCGCGAGCGGCGGCAAGGTCATCTGGGCTGCCCTGCCGCTCACCACGGAGCGCCACTAGCCGGAGCGCCGCCCGGGAAGAGCCCCGGGCGGCGCACGGTCAGGAGAGGGACGGGGCCGGGTTCACCAGCCCGCCGATTCACCCGTCAGTTCACGGATCGCCGGACGCGCCGCGTCGAGCACCGTCAGGAACCAGGCCGAGAACGGGTCCTTCGCGTGCTGTTCCGCCAGCTCCTGGGGCGTGACGAACGCGGTGTCCCCGACCTCCGAGGGGTCCGGCCGCAGCGGGGACTGCACCAGGCCGACGAAGAGGTGGTTGAACTCCTGCTCGACCAGACCGGACGCCGGGTCCGGGTGGTTGTAGCGGACCGTGCCCGCCTCCGCGAGCAGCGTGGGGGAGACGCCCAGCTCCTCGTGCGTACGCCGGGCGGCCGCCGCGAAGGGGCCCTCGTCGGGGTACGGGTGGCCGCAGCAGGTGTTGGACCAGACGCCGGGGGAGTGGTACTTGCCGAGCGCGCGCTGCTGGAGCAGCAGCCGTCCCGCCTCGTCGAAGAGGAACACCGAGAACGCCCGGTGCAGCTGCCCGGGCGGCTGATGGGCGGACAGCTTCTCCGCGGTGCCGATGGTGTTGCCGCTCTCGTCGACCAGTTCGAGGAGGATCTCCGGGGTTTCTCCCGCTGATCCGTTCTGCGTGCTGTTCGCCGCGGTGGCGGGTGTGGTCGGCATAACCATCCTTCGCTTCGGTTCCCGGCTGCCAAGTCTGCCGTACAAAAGCCGCTTGTCCGTACTTCGGCCGTATCAAGGGCAGCAAAAAAAGTCCTGCCCCGTCGCGGGTGCGACGGGGCAGGACTTCCCACTTCGGAGCGGGATCAGACCCCGGAGGCCGCGCGGGACCGCCAATCCGGCCGGTGGAACCGCCAATCCGTCCGGCGGGTCCGTCAGCGCGGAGCGGCGGGCCGCAGGACGTAGCCGGTGTAGCCGTACTCCGTGCCGTGCCGGCGGCGGACCTCGATCTCCTCAACGGTCATGGCGAGCGCCTCGGCCATTCCCGGCAGGGACGGGTCCGCGTCGTCGACGCGCGCGCCGAGCGGGCCGTAGTACTCGTCCCAGTCGGAGTCGGGCTGGAGGAAGGCGCCCAGGACCTCGTACCCGGCGGCGACCGCCGCCGCGCTGTTGGAGGCCCGGGTGGCGACCGGGTACTGCGGGTCCCAGAAGGCGCGGACCCCCGCCGAGGGCTGCTCGGCAGTCCACTCGACCTCCGAGACGACGAGCACGCCACCCGGGGCCAGCAGCCGCTTCCACCGCTCCAGGGCGGTGGCGAAACCGATGCTGTACGCCGACCCCTCGGCCCAGACCAGGTCGTACGAGCCGTCCGCGAAGTCCGGACCCCCGAGTGCGCCCATGTCGGCGCACACCGTACGGACAGCCCCGGCGAGGCCGCGGCCGCAAGCGGCGGCCTCGAGTTCGTCGAGGAACGGCTGGTACAGATCGACGGCCACCACCCGTGCCCCGGCCTCGGCGGCCAGCAGCAGCGAGGCCCGGCCGGGACCGCAGCCCAGATCGAGCACCCGGGGGCGCTCGGGGAGCCCGCCCGCGAGCGAGGCGAGAGAGAGGAAGTGGCGGGTGGTGGCGTCGGAACCGGGGCTCTGCCGGGGCAGGCCGCGGTGCAGCGTCATGAAGGCGTCGAAAACGACGTTCTCGGGCAACGTGGATCCCTGGGGTTCGGACAACGTGGATCCGTTCGGACAGCGTGGATCCCTGGGTCAGGAAAGGGCCGGGCGACCGTAACAGCCCTCACCGGCGGCCGGCTCCCCATTTTCCGCGGGTCTCAGTGGCAGAGCTTCGCCTCGTGCACCGCGTGGCCGCTGGGCTCCAGCTGGAAGGTGCAGTGCTCGACGTCGAAGTGGTCCCCCAGGCAGTCCTGCAGCTCGTGCAGCACCTTCTCGTGTCCCACCGAGTCCAGCACGTCCTGGCTGACGACCACGTGGGCCGACAGCACCGGCATCCCCGAGGTGATCGTCCAGGCGTGCAGGTCGTGCACGTCCTGCACGCCTGGCGTGCCCAGGATGTGCTCCCGCACCTCCGCCATGTCGACCCCCTTGGGAGCCGCCTCCAGCAGTACGGAGAGGGTCTCGCGCAGCAGTTTCACGGTGCGCGGCACGATCATCAGGCCGATGACCAGGGAGGCGATCGGGTCGGCGTAGTACCAGCCGGTCAGCAGGATGACGCTCGCCGAGATCAGCACGGTCACCGATCCGAGCGCGTCCGCCATCACTTCCAGATAGGCACCGCGCACATTGAGACTGTCCTTCTGCCCCTTGACCAGCAGCGACAGCGAGACCATGTTGGCGACCAGTCCGACCAGGGCGAAGACGATCGCCAGGCCGCCCTTGGTCTCGGCCGGGGTGACGAAGCGCTGGACGGCCTCGATCAGTACGTAACCGCCGACGCCGAGCAGCAGCAGACAGTTCGCGAGGGCGGCCAGGATCTCGGCGCGGGCGTACCCGAAGGTGGCGTTCCCGGTCGGCGGCCGGTTGGCGAAGTGGATCGCCAGGAGCGCCATCGCGAGCCCGAGGGCGTCCGTCGCCATGTGGGCGGCGTCCGCGATGAGCGCGAGCGAATTGGTGACCAGTCCGCCGACGATCTCCACGACCATCACCGAGAGCGTGATGCCGAGGGCTATTCGCAGCCGTCCCTTGTACGCGGCCGCCGCGGTCCCGGTGGGCGGCGGCCCACCGTGCGCATGCCCGTGATCGTGCCCAGCCCCCATGCGAAGCCGCCTCCTGACGTGGTGATGAAGTGCGGGAAGTGGCCTGCCCGCCACCCCAGTGAACTACGGGTGGGGGGTATGGGCAAGCCGGGACTGAACACCGTTGTCATGTGCTCTGACCTGCGGAAACGAGCGCAGGTCAGGAGGGTGGAGCGATCTTCGGGAGCCCGCCGCCGGGGCCCCGATGCACGATCTTCGCGGGCCGCTCTCCACGCCTTCTCCACGCGGTTTGTGGCGCGGGCCCGTGATCAACGATGATGACCGCGGCGATCTTGCCGCCCCCGGCCCGGCCCCCTCGGTGCGTGAACGGGCAGTGAAATCCCGCCCCCGTTCATCCGATAGCCTCTGCCGATGCCGCCCCGCCCGCCCGTGCGCGGGCGCCCCGTGCGGCTTTTCGAAGCCCTGCTCAAGGAGTGAGTTCGTCTGTCGACCGCCATCCTCACCGGCCCGCCGGTACCCGGATCGTCGCTCGAAGGCGATCTGAGGTCGCTGGGCTTCGACGTGCGGTCCGCCGCCGACGCCGCCGAAACCGTGCAGCTCCTCGACGCCGTCCCGGCCGGTGAGCGCGTCGCCCTCGTCGACCCGCGCTTCGTCGGCCATCAGCACGCGCTGCGCCTGGGCCTGACCGACCCCCGCTTTCCCGCGGCCGCCGTCCCCGGCGCCCTCACCGCCCAGCCCGAGGTGCGGGCCGCGCTCGGCCGCGCCCTGCGCACCGCGCCGCTGACCGTGCCCGACGCGGTCGCCGCCGCCCTCGACGCCGAAGGCGTCAGCGTGCAGCGCCCCGAACTCGGCTCGCTCGTCGCCGTGATCCCGGCCGACCAAACCTCCCGCGCCGAAGCCGGCCGGGCCGTGGCCGCCGTCGACGAGGAGGCGGTCCGGCTGCGCACCGCGGTGAAGTCCCGCGACGGCTTCTTCACCACGTACTGCATCAGCCCGTACTCCCGCTACCTGGCCCGCTGGTGCGCCCGCCGCGGCCTCACCCCCAACCAGGTCACCACCGCCTCGCTGATCACCGCCCTGATCGCGGCCGGCTGTGCGGCGACCGGCACCCGGGGCGGCTACATCGCGGCCGGTGTCCTGCTCCTCCTCTCCTTCGTCCTGGACTGCACCGACGGGCAGCTCGCCCGCTACTCCCTCCAGTACTCGACGATGGGCGCCTGGCTGGACGCGACCTTCGACCGCGCCAAGGAGTACGCCTACTACGCGGGTCTCGCCCTCGGCGCGATCCGCGGCGGCGACGACGTATGGGCCCTGGCGCTGGGCGCGATGGTCCTGCAGACCTGCCGGCACGTCGTGGACTTCTCCTTCAACGAGGCCAACCACGACGCCACCGGCAACACCAGCCCCGCGGCTGCCCTCTCCGGAAAGCTCGACAGCGTCGGCTGGACGGTCTGGGTGCGCCGGATGATCGTGCTGCCGATCGGCGAGCGCTGGGCCATGATCGCCGTGCTGACGGCCCTCACCACCCCCCGCATCGTCTTCTACGCGCTGCTCGTCGGCTGCGCCTTCGCCGCCTGCTACACCACGGCGGGGCGCGTCCTGCGCTCGCTGACCCGGCGCGCGACGCGCACCGACCGTGCCGCCCGGGCGCTGGCGGACCTGGCCGACTCCGGGCCCCTCGCCGAGTCGGTGGCCAAGGGCGCGGCGGCTCGGCCGGGCGGCGGTTTCCTCGCCCCCGTACTGGCCTTCGCCGGCGGGGCGATCCTGCTGGTGGACGCCTTCCTCAACGGCGGGACCTGGACCTTCGTCGGGGCGGCCGTTGTCTACGCGTTCTTCAGCGGTCTCGCGGTCCGCGCCCCGCTCAAGGGGGCCCTCGACTGGCTGGTGCCGCCGATCTTCCGGATCGCCGAGTACTGCACGGTCCTGATCCTCGCGGTCGAGGCAGACGTCGCAGGCGCCCTCCCCGCCGCCTTCGGGCTCCTCGCGGCGGTCGCCTACCATCACTACGACACGGTGTACCGCATCAAGGGCGGCACCGGAGCCCCGCCGAGCTGGCTGGTGCGGGCGGTCGGCGGCCACGAGGGCCGCACCCTCCTGGTGGCCGTGCTCGCCGCCCTGTCGACGACGATCGACTTCCCCCTCGCGCTCACGGTCCTCGCTGTGGCCGTGGCGCTGGTGGTGCTCGCCGAGAGCATCCGCTTCTGGGTCTCCTCGGGAGCACCCGCCGTACACGACGAAGGAGAGACCGCATGATCGGCCTGGTACTGGCAGCGGGCGCCGGACGGCGTCTGCGCCCCTACACCGACACGCTGCCCAAGGCCCTCGTGCCCGTCGACGGCGACACCACCGTCCTCGACCTCACCCTCGGCAACTTCGCCGAGATCGGCCTCACCGACGTCGCGGTCATCGTCGGCTACCGCAAGGAAGCCGTCTACGCGCGCAAGGCCGAGCTGGAGGCCAAGTACGGCCTGACGCTCACGCTGATCGACAACGACAAGGCCGAGGAGTGGAACAACGCCTACTCCCTGTGGTGCGGCCGCGACCAGCTCCGTCACACCGTGATCCTCGCCAACGGTGACACCGTGCACCCGGTCTCCGTCGAGAAGACGCTGCTGGCCGCCCGCGGTGACGGAAAGAGGATCATCCTCGCCCTCGACACGGTGAAGCAGCTCGCCGACGAGGAGATGAAGGTCATCACCGACGAGTCCGGCGCCGTCAGCAGGATCACCAAGCTGATGGACCCCGCGACCGCGACCGGCGAGTACATCGGCGTCACTCTCATCGAGGGCGAAGCAGCCGACGAGCTCGCCGACGCCCTGAAGACCACCTTTGAGCGGGACCCCGACCTCTACTACGAGGACGGCTACCAGGAGCTCGTGAACCGGGGCTTCAGGATCGACGTGGCCCCGATCGGCGACCTCAAGTGGGTCGAGATCGACAACCACGACGACCTCGCCAAGGGCCGGGAGATCGCGTGCCAGTACTGACCCGCCTCATCCCCTCGCCCCTCACCGTCGACATCTCCAGGGGCGCCCTGGACGACCTGGCGGGCCTCCTGGCGGACCAGCGGATCTCCGGCTCCGGCTGCCTGGCCATCGCCATCAGCGGCGGCTCCGGCCAGGCCCTGCGCGAGCGGCTCGCCCCGGCCCTCCCGGACGCCGACTGGTACCCGGTCGCCGACGGCACCATCGACTCCGCGATCAAGCTCGCCGACGACATCAAGGGCAAGCAGCGCTACGACGCCGTGGTCGGACTCGGCGGCGGCAAGATCATCGACGTCGCCAAGTACGCCGCCGCCCGGGTCGGGCTGCCCATGGTCGCCGTCGCCACCAACCTGGCCCACGACGGCCTGTGCTCCCCGGTCGCCACCCTCGACAACGACAACGGGCGCGGCTCCTACGGCGTACCCACCCCGATCGCCGTCGTCATCGACCTCGACGTGATCCGCGAAGCCCCCGACCGGTTCGTACGGTCCGGAATCGGCGACGCGATCTCCAACATCTCCTGCGTCGCCGACTGGGAGCTCGCCCACGAGGTGCACGGCGACTCCATCGACGGCCTCGCCGCGGCCATGGCCCGCCAGGCCGGCGAAGCGGTGCTCCGCCACCCCGGCACCATCCGGGACGACGCGTTCCTCAAGGTGCTCGCCGAAGGCCTCGTCCTCACCGGCATCTCGATGACCGTCGCCGGCGACAGCCGTCCGGCCTCCGGCGCCTGCCACGAGATCAGCCACGCCTTCGACCTGCTCTTCCCCCGGCGCTCCGCGCTGCACGGCGAGCAGGTCGGCATCGGCGCCGCCTTCGCGATGCACCTGCGCGGCGCGAGAGAGGAGGCCGCCCTCTTCGTCGACGTACTGCGCAGGCACCGGCTGCCGGTGCTGCCCGACGACATCGGCTTCAGCGCCGAGGAGTTCGTCCAGGCCGTCGAGTACGCCCCCCAGACCCGTCCGGGACGCTTCACGATCCTGGAACACCTCGACCTGTCCGCAGACCAGATCAGGGACGCTTACGCCGACTATGTCAAGACGACCATCAGTAGCTGAACTCCGTCCCGTCGTTCACCCCGCCGGCGTCAAGGACCGGCGCAGCGGTGAACACTGGGGCGGCCGCCTGTACATGCGCGAGGTCTCGCTGCGCGTGGACAGGTACCTGGTCAACACCAGGATCACTCCCAACCAGCTGACGTACGTGATGACCGTCTGCGGTGTCCTCGCCGCCCCGGCCCTGCTCGTGCCCGGCATCTGGGGCGCCGTTCTCGGCGTCGTCGCCGTACAGCTCTACCTGCTCCTCGACTGCGTCGACGGAGAGGTCGCCCGCTGGAAGAAGCAGTTCTCCCTCAACGGCGTCTACATGGACCGGGTCGGCGCGTATCTCACCGACGCCGCCGTGCTGGTCGGTGTCGGCCTGCGGGCCGCCGACCTGTGGGGCACCGGGCGCATCGACTGGCTGTGGGCCTTCCTCGGCACCCTGGCCGCGCTCGGCGCCATCCTGATCAAGTCGGAGACCGACCTGGTCGCCGTCGCCCGCCACCAGGTCGGCAAGCCGCCGGTCGCGGAGTCGGCGAGCGTGCCGCGGTCCTCGAAGATGGCACTGGCCCGCAAGCTCGCCTCCATGCTCCAGTTCCACCGGCTGATCCTCGGCATCGAGGCCTCGCTGCTGATCCTCGTCCTGGCGGTCTTCGACGCGGTCCGCGACGACCTGTTCTTCACCCGGCTCGGCGTCGCCGTGTTCGCGGGCGTCGCCCTGCTCCAGACGCTGCTGCACCTGGTGTCCATCCTCGCCTCCAGCAGGCTCAAGTGAGCGCCGCGCAGGGGAGTGCCCCGCTCAGGCTGGGCGCGGTCATCATCACCATGGGCACCCGCCCCGACGACCTGAACGCCCTGATCGACTCCGTGCGCAAGCAGGAGGGCGACCCCGTGGACATCGTGGTGGTCGGCAACGGCGCCCCGGTCACCGGAGTCCCGGACGGCGTCCGCACCGTCGACCTGCCCGAGAACCTGGGCATTCCCGGCGGCCGCAACGTCGGCATCGAGGCCTTCGGGCCCGCGGGCTCCGACGTCGACGTCCTGCTCTTCCTGGACGACGACGGGCTGCTGCCCCGCACCGACACCGCGGAACTGTGCCGGCGCGCGTTCGAGGCCGACCGGAAGCTGGGCATCATCAGCTTCCGGATCGCCGACCCGGACACCGGAGTCACCCAGCGCAGGCACGTCCCGCGGCTGCGGGCCGCCGATCCGATGCGCTCCTCGCGGGTGACGACGTTCCTCGGCGGTGCCAATGCCGCCCGTACGAAGGTCTTCGCCGAGGTGGGCGGACTCCCCGACGAGTTCTTCTACGCCCACGAGGAGACGGACCTGGCCTGGCGCGCCCTCGACGCCGGCTGGAGCATCGACTACCGCGCGGACATGGTGCTCAACCACCCCACCACCTCGCCCTCCCGGCACGCGACGTACCACCGCATGGTGGCCCGCAACCGCGTCTGGCTGGCCCGCCGCAACCTGCCCGCCCCGCTGGTCCCCCTCTACGTGGGGGTGTGGCTGCTGCTCACCCTGGTCCGCCGCCCCTCGGGGCCGGCGCTCAAGGCCTGGTTCGGCGGCTTCAAGGAGGGCTGGACGACCCCCGCGGGTCCGCGCCGTCCCATGAAGTGGCGTACGGTATGGCGGCTGACCAGACTGGGCCGACCACCCGTCATCTGACAAGCTCGGGCAGACCGGATCCGGGTTCTGTCTCCCGGGCCCGGACACCCGCGCCCGACGGTTCGCGCATCCTTGAAGACGAAAGTTTCCACTTGTGAGTGACACTTCCCAAGACGGAGCGGTCGCTATGAGCGTCCCTCCCTCTCCCGACGAGGGACTGACCCCGGCGCAGCTCGCCGCCAAGTACCACCTGTCGGTGAGCGGCGCCCGCCCCGGATTCGGCGAGTACGTCCGGCAGTTGTGGGGCCGGCGCCACTTCATCATGGCGTTCTCCTCGGCGAAGCTGGCTGCTCAGTACAGCCAGGCCAAGCTGGGCCAGCTGTGGCAGGTGGCGACCCCGCTGCTGAACGCGCTGGTCTACTTCCTGATCTTCGGGCTGATCCTGAACGCAGGGAAGGGGATGACCAAGGACGTCTACATCCCCTTCCTCGTCACCGGCATCTTCGTGTTCACCTTCACCCAGAGCTCGGTGATGGCGGGCGTGCGGGCGATCTCCGGGAACCTGGGTCTGGTGCGCGCGCTGCACTTCCCGCGCGCCTCGCTGCCCATCTCGTTCTCGCTCCAGCAGCTCCAGCAGCTGCTGTACTCGATGGGCGTCCTGCTGATCATCGTGGTCTGCTTCGGGAACTTCCCGACGTGGTCGTGGCTGCTGGTGATCCCGGCGCTGGTGCTGCAGTTCATGTTCAACACCGGCCTCGCGCTGATCATGGCGCGGATGGGGGCGAAGACCCCCGACCTGGCCCAGCTGATGCCGTTCATCATGCGGACCTGGATGTACGCGTCGGGCGTCATGTTCAGCATTCCGACGATGCTGGCGAACAAGCCCGCGTGGATCGCGGACATCCTCCAGTGGAACCCGGCGGCCGTCTACATGGACCTCATGCGCTTCGCACTGATCGACGGGTACGGGTCCGAGAACCTGCCGCCGCACGTCTGGGCGGCCGCGGCGATCTGGGCGCTGCTGTTCGGGGTGCTCGGCTTCGTGTACTTCTGGAAGGCTGAGGAGCGGTACGGCCGTGGCTGAAGACAACAACCAGGGGCGCGTCCCCACGGTCATCGCCGACGATGTGCACATCGTGTACCGGGTGCACACCGGTGGCGGCGGCAAGGGCGGCGCCACCGCCGCCCTCAACCGCATCCTGCGCGGCAAGAAGGCCCAGGAGTCCCGCGGGGTCCGCAAGGTGCATGCCGTACGCGGCGTCTCCTTCACGGCCTACCGGGGCGAGGCGATCGGGCTGATCGGCTCCAACGGCTCCGGCAAGTCGACCCTGCTGCGCGCCATCGCGGGTCTGCTGCCCGCCGAGAGCGGCAAGGTCTACACCGACGGCCAGCCCTCCCTGCTGGGCGTCAACGCCGCGCTGATGAACGACCTGACCGGCGAGCGCAACGTCATCCTCGGCGGTCTCGCCATGGGCATGTCGCGCGAGCAGATCCGCGAGCGCTACCAGGGCATCGTCGACTTCTCCGGCATCAACGAGAAGGGCGACTTCATCACCCTGCCCATGCGGACCTACTCCTCCGGCATGGCGGCCCGCCTGCGCTTCTCCATTGCGGCCGCCAAGGACCACGACGTCCTGATGATCGACGAGGCGCTGGCCACCGGTGACCGGAAGTTCCAGATCCGCTCGGAGCAGCGGATCAGGGAACTCCGCAAGGAGGCCGGCACGGTCTTCCTGGTGAGCCACAGCAACAAGTCGATCAGGGACACCTGCGACCGTGTCCTGTGGCTGGAGAAGGGCGAGCTCCTGATGGACGGCCCCACCGAGGAAGTCGTCAAGGCGTACGAGAAGGAAACCGGCAAGTAGTCGGAAACCTGTGCCAGGGCCCCCGCCGGAACCGGTGGGGGCCCTGGCATGTGTAAGCAAGGTGTAAGCAGTACGGTCGCCGCAGCGGAAAGGCCGTCAGGATCCGTCCCGTGCGTCAACTCGGCCGTGACCGGGGAAGGTTGGGCCCGATCGGAGCGTTGATGCAGTGCGCGCAACACCCGGCGCAGATGCTTCGCGTTGTACAACGTAAGCTGTAGCGGTGCTGATTCGCGGCAAGTGGGGCGATACCCCCCTCGGGTCTCCGCCTCAGAGCACTCCCCGCCCCTCGGACGACGGGCGGCGTGTCCGAAAAGGGATGTTTTGAATCGGCAGTGTAGAACGGGAGGTGTGACGGCAATGGCAATGGAATCTCCCCTGCCCCGAGATGCTCTCGCCGTCCTCGTGGAGGGCAGCCGGCGATGAGTGAGGTACGGGACGTGCTCCCGGGCGCCCCCACGCGCGCCACCCTCGACAAGGCCGCGGACGAGAACTTTCCGGTGGCCCCCTTCTTCCTGCCGCGCGCCTGGCGCGACGACCTCATGGCGGTCTACGGCTACGCGCGCCTGGTCGACGACATCGGCGACGGCGACCTGGCCCCCGGCGGCGGCGACGCCGTGCTGCTCGGCCTCGACAAGGAGCAGACGGACGACAGGACCGCCATGCTGGACGCCTTCGAGGCCGACCTGCACCGGGTCTTCGACTCCACTCCCAGGCATCCGCTGCTCGCCGCCCTCCAGCCGGTCGTCCGCCGTCGCGCCCTGACCCCCGAGCCGTTCCTCGGCCTGATCGAGGCCAACCGGCAGGACCAGACGGTGAGCCGCTACGCCACGTACAAGGACCTCCTCGCCTACTGCGAGCTGTCCGCCAACCCCGTCGGCCGCCTCGTCCTCGCCCTCACCGGCACCACCAGCCCCGAGCGCGTCCGCCGCTCCGACGCCGTCTGCACCGCGCTGCAGATCGTCGAGCACCTCCAGGACGTCGCCGAGGACCTCGCCCGCGACCGGATCTACCTCCCGGCCGAGGACATGAAGCGCTTCCATGTGCCGGAGAGCGACCTGGCGGCGCCGAGCGCGAACTCCTCCGTACGCTCCCTGATCGCCTTCGAAGCGGAACGGGCCTCCCGCCTGCTGAATGAGGGACCCCCGCTCGTGGGTAGCGTGCACGGCAGACTCAAGCTGCTGCTGGCCGGTTTCGTCGCCGGTGGCCGCGCAGCCCTCAAGGCGGTGCACGCCGCCGGATTCGACGTACTCCCTGGACCGCCCAAGCCCACCAAGCTCAGTCTGCTGCGCGAAGTGGGAGCGACTCTGCGAAGAGAGGGGTGAGCCGGACCGTGGAGGGACTTGAACAGGTGTCCGCACCGGTACTCGCCGCGTACAGCTACTGCGAGGCGGTGACCGGACAGCAGGCGCGCAACTTCGCGTACGGCATCCGGCTGCTGCCCACCGACAAGCGCAACGCGATGTCCGCGCTCTACGCCTTCTCCCGGCGCGTGGACGACATCGGCGACGGCACCCTGCCGCCCGAAGTGAAGGAGAAGCGGCTCGGGGAGACCCGGGCGCTGCTGGCCAGGATCAGCGCCGGCGACATCGAGGACGACGACACCGACCCGGTCGCCGTCGCCCTCAGCGACGCCGCCCGGCGCTTCCCCATCCCGCTCGGCGGCCTTGACGAGCTGATCGACGGCGTGCTGATGGACGTGCACGAGGCGACGTACGAGAGCTGGGACGACCTCAAGGTGTACTGCCGGTGCGTCGCAGGGGCCATCGGACGGCTCTCGCTGGGCGTGTTCGGCGCACCGTCCGGGGCGTACGACGCCGCGCGCGCCCCGGAGTACGCCGACACTCTCGGCCTCGCCCTCCAGCTCACCAACATCCTCAGGGACGTGCGCGAGGACGCGGGCAACGGGCGCACCTACCTGCCCGCCGAGGACCTCGCCAAGTTCGGCTGCTCGGCGGGGTTCCACAGCTCCACCCCGCCGCCGGGATCCGACTTCCCCGGCCTGGTCCATTTCGAAGTGCGGCGCGCCCGCGCCCTGTTCGCCGAGGGCTACCGGCTGCTGCCGCACCTCGACCGGCGCAGCGGTGCCTGTGTGGCCGCGATGGCCGGCATCTACCGGCGGCTGCTCGACCGCATCGAGCGCGACCCGTACGCCGTGCTGCGCGGTCGGGTCTCGCTGCCCGGACGCGAGAAGGCGTACGTCGCCGTGCGCGGGCTCTCCGGGCTCGACGCGCGTCACATTTCCCGGCAGACCGCCAGGAGGCGCCCGTGAAGGGGCCAGGAAGAGCGTTTCACGTGAAACCGCGGGATCCGTCCGACCGGTGCGCAACCCTCCGCAGGGCTGACGCGTCCCTGACTGCAACGGCCTTTCGGGCCTGCTCGGCGTTCTGCCCGGGGGAGGGCGCATGACACAGCACAGCGTGCGGCCCTCGCACACCCCGCAGCAGCAGGAGCCGGCGGCGCAGAGCGCCGTCGTGGTCGGCGGCGGACTCGCCGGGATCACCGCCGCCCTCGAACTCGCGGACGCGGGGGTGCGGGTCACCCTGCTGGAGGGGCGGCCCCGGCTCGGCGGACTCGCGTTCTCCTTCCAGCGCGGCGAGCTGACCGTCGACAACGGACAGCACGTGTACCTGCGCTGCTGCACCGCCTACCGGTGGTTCCTCGACCGGGTGCAGGGGGCGGAGCTCGCACCGCTGCAGGACCGGCTGGACGTGCCCGTGCTCGACGTCGGCGGCACCGGGGGCCCCCGGCTCGGACGGCTGCGGCGCAACGCCCTGCCCGTACCGCTGCACCTGGCCGCCGGCCTCGCCACCTATCCGCACCTCTCGCTCGCCGAGCGGGCGAACGTCGGGCGGGCCGCACTGGCGCTCAAGAGGCTCGACCCCGCCGACCCGAAGCTGGACGGCACCGACTTCGCGAGCTGGCTCACCGCCCACGGCCAGTCCCCGCGGACGATCGAGGCGCTCTGGGACCTGGTCGGCGTGGCCACCCTCAACGCCACCGCACCGCACGCCTCCCTCGCGCTCGCCGCCATGGTCTTCAAAACCGGTCTGCTCTCAAAGCCCGGAGCCGCCGACATCGGCTGGGCCCACGTCCCCCTCGGCGAACTGCACGACACCCTTGCCCGCAAGGCACTCGACTCGGCAGGCGTACGGACCGCGCTGCGGACCAAGGTCCAGGGAGTCGCGCGCAGCGACGAGGGGGGCTGGGAGGTCGAGGCGGACGGCGAGCGCATCACGGCCGACGCCGTCGTCCTCGCGGTACCGCAGAAGGAAGCACACCAGCTGCTGCCGGACGGCGCGCTCGACGAGCCGGAACTGCTCCTGGAGATCGGCGTCGCACCGATCCTCAACGTGCACGTGATCTACGACCGCAAGGTTCTGCGGCGCCCGTTCTTCGCGGCACTCGGCACGCCCGTGCAGTGGGTCTTCGACCGGACCGAGGCGTCCGGACTGGCCGGCGGCGGCCAGTACCTGGCCCTGTCGCAGTCGGACGCGGGCGACGAGATCGACGCGCCCGTCGCCGAGCTCAGGGAGCGCTACCTCCCCGAACTGGAGCGCCTGCTGCCGGCCGCCCGCGGCGCCGGGGTGCGGGACTTCTTCGTCACCCGGGAGCGGACCGCGACCTTCGCCCCCACCCCCGGCGTCGGGCGCCTGCGCCCCGGGCCGCGCACCCGTGCGCCGGGACTCTGCCTGGCCGGTGCGTGGACCGACACCGGCTGGCCCGCGACCATGGAGAGCGCGGTGCGCAGTGGCCTCAACGCCGCCGGTGCGGCGCTCTCCGCACTCGGGCGACCCCATGAACTTCCGCCACTGGAGGCGGCATGAGCACCAGCACTGGAACAAGAGGAGAGCCTGTGACCCCGGCGAACCCGGCTGTCGACACCGTGGACATCGCTGCGCTGTTGGAGCGCGGCAGGGACTTGTCCGCCCCGGTGCTGCGGGCCGCCGTGGACCGGCTCGCGCCGCCCATGGACACCGTCGCCGCCTACCACTTCGGGTGGATCGACGCCCAGGGCAACCCCGCCGACGGTGACGGCGGCAAGGCGGTGCGCCCCGCGCTCGCCCTGCTCTCCGCCGAAGCGGCCGGCGCCACCGCGGAGGTGGGCGTCCCCGGCGCGGTGGCCGTGGAGCTCGTCCACAACTTCTCGCTGCTGCACGACGACCTGATGGACGGCGACGAGCAGCGCCGCCACCGCGACACCGTGTGGAAGGTGCACGGCCCGGCCCAGGCGATCCTGGTGGGCGACGCGCTCTTCGCGCTGGCCAACGAACTGCTGCTGGAGATGGGCACCGTGGAGGCCGGCCGGGCGACCCGCCGCCTCACCACCGCCACCCGCAAGCTGATCGACGGCCAGGCGCAGGACATCTCCTTCGAGCACCGCGACCGGGTCACCGTCGAGGAGTGCCTGGAGATGGAGGGCAACAAGACCGGCGCCCTGCTCGCCTGCGCGGTCTCCATCGGCGCCGTCCTCGGGGGCGCCGACGACCGGACCGCGGACACCCTGGAGGCGTACGGCTACCACCTGGGGCTCGCCTTCCAGGCCGTCGACGACCTGCTCGGCATCTGGGGCGACCCCGACGCCACCGGCAAGCAGACCTGGAGCGACCTGCGCCAGCGCAAGAAGTCGCTGCCGGTCGTCGCCGCGCTCGCCGCCGGCGGCCCCGCCTCCGAGCAACTCGGCGAGCTGCTGGCCGCGGACGCCAAGAGCAATGACTTCGACACCTTCTCCGAGGAGGAGTTCGCCACCCGCGCGGCCCTCATCGAGGAGGCCGGCGGACGCGAGTGGACAGCGAAGGAGGCCCGCCGCCAGCACGCCGTCGCCATCGAGGCGCTGCACGGAGTCGACATGCCGGAACAGGTGCGGGCGCAGCTGACCGCGCTCGCCGACTTCGTGGTCGTACGCAAGAGGTGACAGCCGTCCGGTGCGCCCACGGCTCCCGCGGGACCTAGCCCCGCACCCCAGCAGTCGCCGCCCGGTGTCCCCCGCGGACACCGGGCGACGGAAACCCCAGCACAGCAGAAGACCAACTGCACGAAGGGGAAACCATGACAGCGACGACCGACGGAAGTTCCGGGACCGTGGACCCCGGGACGACTTCGGCCACCCAGAGCACCAGGGGCAGCACCGCCGCGCCCGACGTCCTGGCGGCGGCACGGCAGGCCACGGACCGGGCGGTGGGCCATCTGCTCGCCCGGCAGGACGCCCAGGGCTGGTGGAAGGGCGACCTGGCCACCAATGTGACCATGGACGCCGAAGACCTGCTGCTGAGGCAGTTCCTCGGCATCCAGGACGAGAAGACCCTGGCGGCCGCCGCGCTGTTCATCCGCGGCGAGCAGCGCGAGGACGGCACCTGGGCCACCTTCCACCAGGGGCCGGGCGACCTCTCCGCCACCATCGAGGCGTACGTCGCCCTGCGGCTCGCGGGGGACCTCCCCGACGCGCCCCATATGGCGCGGGCCGCCGCCTGGGTGCGGGAACGCGGCGGGATCGCGGCGAGCCGGGTCTTCACCCGCATCTGGCTCGCCCTGTTCGGCTGGTGGCAGTGGGACGACCTCCCCGAGCTGCCGCCCGAGCTGATGTTCCTCCCCAAGTGGGTCCCGCTCAACATCTACGAATTCGGCTGCTGGGCGCGCCAGACCATCGTGCCGCTCACCGTGGTCTCCGCCACGCGCCCGGTCCGCCCCGCGCCCTTCGCGCTGGACGAACTGCACACCGACCCGCACCGCCCCCACCCGCGCAAGCGCCTGGCCACTCCCGCCAGTTGGGACGGACTCTTCCAGCGGCTCGACCGGGTGCTGCACGTCTACCACCGCTTCGCGCCGCCCCCGCTGCGCCGCACCGCGATGAAGGCGGCGGCCCGGTGGATCATCGAACGGCAGGAGAACGACGGCTGCTGGGGCGGCATCCAGCCGCCCGCCGTCTACTCGCTGATCGCCCTCCACCTCCTCGGCTACGACCTCGCACACCCGGTCATGCGGGCCGGACTGGCCTCCCTGGACAGGTTCGCCGTGTGGCGCGAGGACGGGGCCCGGATGATCGAGGCCTGCCAGTCGCCCGTCTGGGACACCTGCCTGGCCACCATCGCGCTCGCCGACGCGGGCCTGCCCGCCGACCACCCGGCACTGGTGCGGGCCGCCGACTGGATGCTCGCCGAGGAGATCGTGCGGCCGGGCGACTGGTCGGTGCGCAGACCCCACCTCGCGCCGGGCGGCTGGGCGTTCGAGTTCCACAACGACAACTACCCCGACATCGACGACACCGCCGAGGTCGTCCTGGCGCTGCGCCGCGTCGACCACCCCGACCGCGAGCGGCTGGAGGGCGCCCTGGCGCGCGGAGTGCGCTGGACCCTCGGGATGCAGTCCAGGAACGGCGCCTGGGCCGCCTTCGACGCGGACAACACCAGCCCGTTCCCCAACCGCCTGCCGTTCTGCGACTTCGGCGAGGTCATCGACCCGCCGTCCGCGGACGTCACCGCCCACGTGGTGGAGATGCTGGCCGTCGAAGGCAAGGCGCACCACCCGCGCACCCGGCGCGGCATCACCTGGCTGCTGGCCGAACAGGAGCCCAGCGGCGCCTGGTTCGGCCGCTGGGGCGTCAACTACGTCTACGGCACCGGCTCCGTGGTGCCCGCGCTGACCGCTGCCGGACTACCCGTCTCGCACCCCGCGATCCGTCGTGCGGTGAGCTGGCTGGAATCCGTACAGAACGACGACGGGGGATGGGGCGAGGACCTGCGCTCCTACCAGGATCCCGAACTGGCGGGACGCGGGGCCTCCACCGCCTCGCAGACCGCCTGGGCGCTCCTCGCGCTGATCGCGGCCGGTGAGAGCGACAGCAAGGCCGCCGAACGGGGCATCGCGTACCTCGCCGCGACACAGCTGCCGGACGGCTCCTGGGACGAGCCGTACTTCACCGGCACCGGCTTCCCCTGGGACTTCTCCATCAACTACCACCTCTACCGGCAGGTGTTCCCACTCACCGCACTGGGCCGGTACGTCCACGGGGAGCCCGTCTTTCCCCACTCCCGGTCCACCAAGGACACCCGCGACGCCCGCTGAGGGGGCTGCATGACGCGAAACCCGGGTTCGGCTGGACCCGGCAGTTCCCAGCCGCTGCTGATCGCCTGCGCGCTCGGCATCGAACGCATCGCCCTGCGCGGCGGCGACCGCGGCGGCGCGGCAGGACCCGTCCTCGTACTCCGTACGGGAATGGGACCCGAGGCCGCGGACTACGCGGTCGCCCGCACGCTCGCCGAGGGCCCGGCCAAGGACGCGGCGGTAATCGCCGCCGGGTTCTGCGCCGGACTCGCGGCCGGCATGCACCCCGGCGACGTCGTCGTCGCCACCGAAACCCGCGACCGGCGCGGCACCACACCCTGCACGGGCGTGGACGTGCTGGCCGACGCGGTGGCCAGAGCGCTGCCGGAGCGGGCGGTCCACACCGGGCCGCTGGCCGGCAGCGACCACGTCGTACGCGGCACGGCCGAACGGGCCGCACTGCGCGCGACGGGGGTGATCGGCGTCGACATGGAGTCCGCCGCCACCCTCACCAGCGCCCTGCGCACCGGACCCCGGCCCGTTGCCGCCGTCCGGGTGGTCGTGGACGCACCCGAGCACGAACTCCTCAGGCTCGGCACGCTGAGCGGCGGAATATCGGCTTTCCGGGTACTCCGCCAAGTCCTGCCGGCGTTCTATGAATGGCACCGTTCTTTGCTGCTCCCCAGGAGGTGAGCCAGATGGCAATGCCGCTTCGTCAGACCATCAGGGTCGGTACGTATCTCTTCGAACAGAAAGTCCGCAAGCGGGAGAAGTTCCCGCTGATCGTCGAGCTGGAGCCGCTCTTCGCCTGCAACCTCAAGTGCGAGGGCTGCGGCAAGATCCAGCATCCGGCCGGCGTGCTGAAACAGCGCATGCCGGTGGCGCAGGCCGTGGGGGCGGTGCTCGAATCGGGCGCCCCGATGGTCTCCATCGCGGGCGGCGAGCCGCTGATGCACCCGCAGATCGACGAGATCGTGCGGCAGCTGGTGGCAAAGCGGAAGTACGTCTTCCTCTGCACCAACGCCATGCTGCTGCGCAAGAAGATGGACAACTTCACGCCCTCGCCGTACTTCGCGTTCGCCGTGCACATCGACGGGCTGCGCGAGCGGCACGACGAGTCGGTGGCCAAGGAAGGCGTGTTCGACGAGGCGGTGGCGGCGATCAAGGAGGCCAAGCGGCGCGGCTTCCGGGTCACCACCAACTCGACCTTCTTCAACACCGACACCCCCCAGACGATCATCGAGGTGCTCAACTTCCTCAATGACGACCTGGCGGTGGACGAGATGATGATCTCGCCCGCCTACGCGTACGAGAAGGCGCCGGACCAGGAGCACTTCCTGGGAGTCGAGCAGACCCGCGAGCTCTTCAGGAAGGCCTTCGCGGGCGGCAACCGGAAGAAGTGGCGGCTCAACCACTCGCCGCTGTTCCTGGACTTCCTGGAGGGCAAGGCCGACTTCCCGTGCACCGCCTGGGCCATCCCGAACTACTCCCTGTTCGGCTGGCAGCGGCCCTGCTACCTGATGAGCGACGGCTACGTGCCCACGTACCGCGAACTCATCGAGGAAACCGACTGGGACAAGTACGGGCGCGGCAAGGACCCGCGGTGCGCCAACTGCATGGCGCACTGCGGTTACGAGCCGACCGCCGTCCTCGCCACCATGGGATCGCTCAAGGAGACCATCCGCGCCGCCCGGGAGACCGTCTCCGGAAACCGCGAGTGAGGTGACGGCCGCGGGGCCCGGCAGCACCGGGCCCCCCGCCGCCCCGAGCGCGAAGGACGCGGGCCGCCCCCCCGCCGGGGAGCCCTACCCACAGACGACAGGGGGCCGATAGGGGAG
>NZ_JBHXRV010000045.1:0-79260 GCF_042716745.1 Streptomyces sp. NPDC058663 | reverse complement strand
GACGTGCACACGTCGCGGGGGCCGCCTGCTGTCCCGTTCCCGGACTACTCGGCCTTGATGGCGGAGAGCATGTTCAGCCGCGCCGCGCTGCGGGCCGGCCACATGGCGGCCAGGACACCGACCACGCCGGCCAGCACCAGGAAGATGCCGATGCGGTCCCACGGGACGACCAGCGAGTAGCCGGTGATCTGGTCCTTGACGGTCTGGCCGAGGGCCCAGGCCAGGAAGGTACCGAGGACCACGCCGACCACGGCGCCGAACACCGAGATCACCACGGCCTCCAGCCGGATCATGGTCTTGACCTTGGTGCGGGCCAGGCCGATCGCCCGCAGCATGCCGATCTCCTGCTGGCGCTCGAAGACGGACATCGCGAGGGTGTTGACGACACCGAGCACGGCGATGATCAGGGCCATGGCGAGCAGGCCGTACATGATGTTGAGCATCTGGTTGACGACGCCGCCGAACTCGTTGCGGATGTCGTCGCTGTCCATGATGACGATCGCCGGGTTCTTGCCGAGGGCGTCGACCAGGGCCTGCTCGTTGGCCGCGCTCGCGCCGCCGTCCATGGCGACGTACGCGGAGTAGATGAGCGGCTCCTGGGTGTGCTTGTCCAGGGTCTTGGCGTCGATCATGATGCCGGAGACGAATTCGGTGTGCCCGTAGACCGCGCCGATGGTGAGCTTGGTCTTCTTCCCGTCCTCGAAGGCCATGTCCAGGACCTGGCCGACCCGGTAGCCCTCCTCCTTGGCGGTCTTCTCGTCGACGGCGACCTCACCGCGGGACAGTCCGCCGAGCGAGCCCTTGACCACGGACAGGTTCAGGACCTTCTCGACGTCGCCCGGGGTGACGCCGACGGCGTTCTGGTAGGTGTCGCCCGGACCCTTGAGGCCGCCGTACTGCTGCGGCGAGGAGGCGGCGACGCCCTTCGCCCCGGCCAGTGCGTCGATGACGGTCTTGTCCATGGAGGACTTGTTGGCCATCGAGACCATGTAGTCGGCCTTGACGATGTCCGTGGTCTGCTTGTCGATCGCCCGGCCCATGGTCACGCCGAGGACGGTCAGACCGGTCACCAGGGTCAGGCCGATGGCCAGCGCGGAGGCGGTGGCGCCGGTGCGGCGCGGGTTGCGGACCGAGTTCAGCCCGGCCAGCTTGCCGGAGACCTTGAACACGCGGTGCAGCAGCGGACGCAGCAGGGCGATCACCGGACGCGACAGCAGCGGGATCAGGATGATGACGCCGATCAGGGTCAGGAACGCGCCGCCGCCGATGAGCAGCCGGCCGGTCTCCTTGCCCATGGCCGCGCCGCCGACGATGGTGGCCGCCCCGATGCCGGTGACGATTCCCCCGATGACGTTCCGTACCACCAGGGACTTCGTCGACGGGGTGGCGTGCACGCTGCTCATCGCGGCGACCGGCGGGATCTTCGCGGCCCGGCGGGCGGGCAGCCAGGCGGCGAGCATCGTGATCAGCACGCCGACGGCGAGCGAGGTGAGCACCGGGGTCGCGCCGACGACCAGCGGGCCGGACGGGAGCTGGGCACCCAGGGAGTCCATCACCGGGCCCAGGGCGGCGGCCATGCCGGCACCGAGGGCGAAACCGATCACGGAGGCGATCAGGCCGACGATGCCCGCCTCGGCCAGGATCGAGCGGGTGACCTGCTTGCGGGAGGCACCCACCGCCCGCATCAGCGCGAGTTCCTTGGTGCGCTGGGCGACCAGCATGGTGAAGGTGTTGGAGATCAGGAAGATGCCGACGAACAGCGCGATGCCGGCGAAGCCCAGCAGGATCTGGGTGAGGACCTTGGTCGACTCCGTGACCATCCGCTCCTCGTCGGCGGCGAGCTCCCGGCCGGTCTGCACGGTGGCGTCCTTCGACACCAGCGGTGTGATCGCCTTCTGCAGGGCGTCCTGGTCGGCGCCGGGCTCGGCGGCCACGGTGGCCGAGGCGTAGTAGCCGGGCTTGAGGAAGAGCTCCTGGGCGGTCCTGGTGTCGAAGAGCACCAGGCTGCCGCCCGAGTTGACGGAGCCCTGGTCGGAGGTGAAGACACCGCTGAGGGTGTACTCCTTCACCGGGCGGTTGGTGGCGATGCGGATCCGGTCGCCGACCTTGTACCCGCCCTTTTCTGCGGTGGCGCGGTCGAGGGCTATCTCACCGGGGGCGGCCGGGCCGCTGCCGTCGGTGAAGGTGAAGCGTCCGTCCTTGCCGTCCTTGCCGGGGAAGAAGTTGCCGCCCTTGTTGGACCAGCCCTGGGCGATCAGCTTGCCGCTGCGGTCGGCGGCGCCCGCGAAGCCCTCGACCAGGCCGGTGGCCGACTGCGCGCCGGGCACGGCAGCGATCTTGTCGAGCTGGGCCTGGCTGATGCCGGGCCGCTTCTCGGCCTCGTCGGGGCGGCTGCCGTAGTCGGTGATGCCGACGGCCACCTTGCCGAGCCCCTTGCTGGACTGCTGGCGGAAGGCGTTGTGGAGGGTGTCGCTGTAGATCAGGGTGCCGGAGACGAAGGCGACGCCGAGCATCACGGCGAGCACGGTCATCAGCAGCCTGGCCTTGTGCGCGAGCACATTGCGCAGGGCGGTGCGGAACATGGAGTGACGTCCTGGTGGAGGAGAGAAGCCTGGGTGGGGGAGGGCGGGCCGGAGCGGGTGGACGCCGCTTCGAGCCGCTGGGGTCCCGGGCGGACGGGGTCCGCTCAGTGCCCGTGAGGTCCGGAGCGGGTGGTCAGCTCGTACGGCCCTTGGTGTCGAAGTCCTTCATCCGGTCGAGGACGCCGTCCGCGGTGGGGTGCAGCATCTCGTCGACGATCCGGCCGTCGGCCAGGAAGATCACCCGGTCCGCGTAGGAGGCGGCGACCGGGTCGTGGGTGACCATGACGACGGTCTGGCCCAGCTCGCGCACCGAGTTGCGCAGGAAGCCCAGCACCTCGGCGCCCGAGCGGGAGTCCAGGTTTCCGGTGGGCTCGTCGCCGAACATGATCTCCGGGCGGCTGGCCAGGGCACGGGCCACGGCCACCCGCTGCTGCTGGCCGCCGGACAGCTCGGACGGGCGGTGCTTCAGCCGCCCGGACAGGCCGACCATCTCGATGACCTTCTCCAGCCACGCCTGGTCGGGCTTGCGGCCGGCGATGTCCATCGGGAGCGTGATGTTCTCCAGCGCGTTCAGCGTGGGCAGCAGGTTGAACGCCTGGAAGATGAAGCCGATCTTGTCCCGGCGCAGCTGGGTGAGCTGCTTGTCCTTCAGGGCGCCGAGCTCGGTCTCGCCGATGCGCACCGAGCCGGAGGAGAAGGAGTCGAGGCCGGCGACGCAGTGCATGAGGGTCGACTTGCCGGAGCCGGAGGGGCCCATGATCGCCGTGAACTCGCCCTGGTGGAAGTCCACCGACACCCGGTCCAGCGCGACGACCTGGGTCTCGCCGTGCCCGTAGACCTTGGACAGCTCGGTGGCGCGGGCGGCCACCGCGGTGGCGCGGTGCAGGGACTGCTGGGGGTACGTGGTCACGGTGGAGCTCCTGTCGGGACGCTTGGGGGGACGCTTCCCATCCTCACGTCGCTTTTACGTGCCGGAGTCCCTCCGCACGGCGGTTCCCGGGACAGCCTCCGGTCTGACCCGCCGGTGCTCCCGTCCTCCTTGAGTATGACGGCGACCCCGAGACGGAGGACGGGACGGGCGGGGCGGCCCGCGCACCTGGCGGGAACGGCGAGCGGGCGGTCCGACCCGGGCGAAAGGGGGCTAGTTTCCGTCAATCCCGTACACCCGCTGCCGGTGGACGGTACGGCTGCACGCCTGGTCGGGCGTGCGCCCCGGGGACCGCCCCGTGGGTGACGGTCCATCAAGCGCCCATAAAATAAGACAGCATGGGGGCGATCTGCCGCTGTTCGGGGGAGGTCTGCGGATAGGCTCTGAGCCATTGTCGCGGCCGCGCGCCCTGCCCGGATGGTGGAATGCAGACACGGCGAGCTTAAACCTCGCTGCCCCTCGGGGGCGTACCGGTTCGAGTCCGGTTCCGGGCACGTTCGCAGCCTGCAGCGGAGCGCGGCGTTCGCCTCCTGTTCCCCGCGATGAGGGAAAGATCCTCCTCTGGTACAGGGGTGGTTTCTTTGCGCCCCCATTACTCTTGAGTCAAGGCTGCATACGGCGGCCATGGAGGAGTGAAATGAGGAGCAGCAACCCGGTCTTCTCGCGACGGGGGTTCAGCCGCGACAACGGCTACGCGGGCTTCAACGCGCAGCAGCCGCAGGCCGGGGGCCCCGCCGTCGGAACCGCGGGCAACCCGTACGCCCAGGGCAACCCCTACGCCCAGGACGCGACGAACCCGTACGCGACCAACCCGTACGCACAGCAGGACCAGTACGGCGCCCCCGTGGCGCCGCCGCGCGGCAGCGTGATGACGATGGACGACGTGGTCAGCCGTACGGCGATCACGCTCGGCACCGTGATCGCCGGTGCGGCCGTGGCCTGGGTCACCCAGATGTCGCTCGGCCTGGCCATCGGCGCCGGTCTGCTGGCGATGGTGCTCGGCCTGATCCAGTCGTTCAAGAGCAAGCCGATGCCGCCGCTGATCCTGGCGTACGCGGCGTTCGAGGGCCTCTTCCTCGGCGCGATCAGCAACTACGTCAACACCTTCATCGCGCCGGGCGCCGCGATGCAGGCGGTACTGGGCACGATGGCGGTCTTCGCCACCATGCTCGTGCTGTACAAGACCCGGATCATCCGGGTCACCGCCCGCTTCACCCGCTTCGTGATCATCGCCGCGATCAGCTTTATGGTGCTCACCGCCGTGAACCTGCTCTTCATGGTGTTCGCGGGCGGTGACGGCCTCGGCTTCCGCAGCGGCGGCCTGGGCATCCTGTTCGGCGTCGTCGGCGTGCTGCTCGGCGCGTTCTTCCTGGCGCTGGACTTCAAGCAGGTCGAGGACGGTGTCGCCTACGGCGCGCCGCGCGAGGAGTCCTGGCTGGCCGCCTTCGGCCTCACCATGACCCTGGTGTGGATCTACCTGGAGATGCTGCGTCTGGTGTCCATCCTCAGTGGCGACGACTAACTCCGGCGCTCACACCCCGCAAGGGCCCGCAGACCGTGCGCAACGGTCTGCGGGCCCTTGAGCGTGCCGGGGCTCGCCGGTCGGGTCGTCGGGGGTCGGGGGCGGGGTTCAGAAGAACTTGCGGGCGGCCCGGCGCAGGTCGTACTCGTGGATGATCGCCTTGGCGTGGCCGTACGCGAGGTTGTGTTCGCTGCGGAGCCAGCTCACCTTTTCCTCGAAGCGGAAGAGGGAGGGGCCTTCGTCCACTGCGCGCAGCCAGTCGGACACTTCACGACCGGTGCAGTGGGGGATCCGGGAGAGCAGGTTGCGGTGGGTCTCTTCGGAGAAGACTTGGGACATCGGCGCCTCCGGAGGCATTGCGCTTGCTGGTCCTTCACGCCACCGTGCCTGAGGACCCGCCCGTTGGCAACAGTCCCGGGCGGGCGCGTAGGGTCGCGATGTGCTGGATACGACACCCCTGTTGACCGCCGTGGAACGGCTCGCCGACCGCTTGCGGACCACCCCCGAGAGCCGGCTGCGGCACGGGGCCGCAGCCGAAGGCCTCGCGCTGGCCAGGGAACTCGCGCTGCGGGCGCAGCGCCTTGAGTTCCCCGGCAGACAGCCGGTGACCATGCCCGACGCGGGCATGTTCGCCGTCGCCGACCAACTCGCCGTGGCGGGGCGGGATCTGGCGCTGGTCGTGGGAACGGCCCCGTCCGGTGAACTGGACGAGGCCGTGGCGCTGGTGGAGGCGGCCGGGGCGAGGCTCTGAGACCTGCTCCGAGGCCCGCCCGGCGAGTTTCTGAGACCTGCCGGGAGCCCGCGGGGTTGCCTACTCGGGCATCGAGGCGATGACGCGGTCCGCGAGGATGTAGACGTTCTCCTCGCCGCAGGAGAAGGTCAGCGCGTACGCCCCGGAGAGGCTGGAGCCGCCCAGCAGGACCGGCGGGTTCCCGTCGCGCAGCGCCTGTCCCAGCAGCTCCGCGGTGTCGCGGTGCCCGGGGGTCATGCCCAGCGTCGTACCGTCCGTGAAGACGTACATGTCGAGGGTGCCGAGCGGGCCTGGCCGGATGTCGGCCAGGACCACGCGGGCCTCGGCGAGCTCCTCCAGGCGGCGCAGGGTGGACTCGTCGTCACCGGCGATGACCGTGGGGGTGCGCACCGGGACGAAGTCGGGGTGCGAGGGGTGCCTGCGGCGGGCGGCGGCCAGTTCCGCGGAGTCCTCGGGGAAGTCCTCCGCGGCGGCCTCGGCCGCCTCCTCCGCGTCGGCACGGGCCTGGGCGGCGCGCAGCATCCGCTGGAGCTCCCCGTCGTCCATGCTCTCGAAGAAGTCGGCGGGCTCCGGGCCGAGATACGAGAAGGCGTCCTGCTCGGCGGCGCTGAACCCGGTCAGCGTCGAGGGGGCGTCGGCGGCGTCACGGGCCTCCTGTGCGGCCCAGAACGCCCGCGCCTCGGCGAGTTCCCGCTCCCGCTCCTCGGCCAGTGCCTCGGTGACGGCGGCCCGTATCTCGGCGGCCGGCGTCAGCGGCATCTCGCTGCTGCGGCTCTGGTGGGGGAGAACGGCGAGTGCGGCCCGTTCCCGCGGCTCGGCGGCCTCCGCGCGATCGGCCGCACGGTCGGCGCGCAGGGCGGCGACCTCCTTGCGGAGTCCGGCGACGGTGTGCAGGGCGGCGCCGCCGACGGCCGCCGTGGCAGCGGTGGCGAGCAGCAGGGCAACAGACATGGCGCTCACTGACGTACTCCTGAATTCATTGCGATCCCCTGACCGACATCGGTCCCCCGACCGATCCCCCGACTTCCTACCTCAGCTTTCCGTGCACGTGTGCTTGCCGTCAGTGCATAACGTCACGAATTGGACAGGTCTTTGGTCCTGGCACTTCGTCCGCAAACACCTGTGACCTGCGGGAACCCTGCCTTCCCAGGAGAGAGGTCACATCCTGGGGGAGATTGGGTCACGGCTGGGACGCGAAGCGTGTGACGGGGCGCGCGGGGGGAGTGAAGGGTGTGTGCTCCCCGAGGCGCTCAGTCGATTGTGCGCTCGGGTTGCCGCGTGCGCCCGGTGGTACGGGGGTTTCGTGAGGCGTCACACATTCGGGCAGACCGCGGCGGCCACCCCCGGAGGGAGGTGGCCGCCGCTTTAGGCGCGTGCCGGGCGGGACGGGGAGGGGATCCGGTGGGTCAGCTGAGGCGCTCGATGACCATGGCCATGCCCTGGCCGCCGCCGACGCACATCGTCTCCAGGCCGAACTGCTTGTCGTGGAACTGGAGGCTGTTGATCAGCGTGCCGGTGATCCGGGCGCCGGTCATGCCGAAGGGGTGGCCGACGGCGATGGCGCCGCCGTTGACGTTGACCTTGTCGAGGTCCAGGCCGAGGTCCTGGTACGAGGGGATCACCTGGGCGGCGAACGCTTCGTTGATCTCGGCGAGGTCGATGTCGCCGATGCTCAGTCCCGCCCGCTTCAGGGCCTGCTTGCTGGCCTCGACCGGGCCGTAGCCCATGATCTCGGGGGAGAGGCCGGAGACGCCGGTGGAGACGATCCGGGCGAGCGGGGTCAGGCCCAGCTCGCGGGCCTTCGTGTCGGACATGATCACCAGGGCGGCGGCGCCGTCGTTGAGCGGGCAGCAGTTGGCGGCGGTGACCAGGCCGTCGGGGCGGAAGACGGGCTTCAGGCCCGAGACGCCTTCGAGGGTGACGCCCGCGCGCGGGCCGTCGTCCTTGGCGACGACCGTGCCGTCGGGGGTGGTGACCGGGGTGATCTCGCGCTCCCAGAAGCCGTTCTTCAGAGCTTCTTCGGCGAGGTTCTGCGAGCGGACGCCGAAGGCGTCCATGTCGGCGCGGGTCACGCCCTTGAGGCGGGCCAGGTTCTCGGCGGTCTGCCCCATGGAGATGTACGCGTCCGGGACCAGGCCGTCCTCGCGGGGGTCGTGCCAGTCGGCGCCCTCCTGCTCGGCGCGGGCGGCCGTACGGGCCTCGGCGTCGGCGAACAGCGGGTTGTGCGTGTCCGGGAGGGAGTCCGAGTTGCCCTTGGTGAAGCGCGACACCATCTCGACGCCCGCCGAGAGGAAGACGTCGCCCTCGCCGGCCTTGATGGCGTGCAGTGCCATGCGGGAGGTCTGGAGGGAGGAGGAACAGTAGCGGGTGACCGTACAGCCCGGGAGGTGGTCCATGCCCATCTGTACGGCGACGATGCGGCCCAGGTTGTTGCCCTGCTCGCCGCCGGGGAGGCCGCAGCCGAGCATCAGGTCGTCGATGTCGCGGGGGTCGAGCTCGGGGACCTTGGCGAGGGCGGCCTGGATGATGGTCGCGGTGAGGTCGTCCGCGCGCAGGTCCTTGAGGGAGCCCTTGAAGGCGCGGCCGATGGGGGAGCGGGCGGTCGAGACGATGACGGCTTCGGGCATCCGGGGCTCCTGGGGTGCGCGGGGGGTGAAGTGGGCGGTCCGCCCACGAAGTTACCGGGCCGTACCGGTGGGGGTCACCGGGTGGGCGGTGTGACACGGGACGCACTTCTAAGCGGTTGCTCAGGGGGGTGAGCGGGGTTTGGCTCCGCGCAGCGGACCGCTCCGGGGCCGGAGCGGGACCCTGCGGCGGGGGCCGGGGCTGGGCGGGGTGTGTGGTGTTCGGCTCCGCCGGGGGCCGCCCCCTTGCCCGCCCGTTCCGCCCCCGGGGGGCGGCCCCGCCGCCCGAGGGGGGGTGGGTGGCCCCGCCGCCCCCGGGGGGTGGCCCCGCCGCCCAAGCGGGCGGCGGGTCAGTGGGTGGCGTCCTGGGGGCTGGCTGGGTCCGGGGCGGCGGGGATGCGGCGGCGGCGGCGGTGCTTGAGGAGGGCCCAGGGGGCACGGGCGCCGGTGACCTCCGTGCCCGCTTCCTCCGCCGCCTTGGTGGCCGCCCGCGCGACCGGCAGCATGCCCTCGTCCCGGGAGCCGTCCGGACGGTCCGATTCGGGCCACAGTCCCAGCACCGCGCACAGCGTGGGCAGGACCGCCATGGCGGCCGTGGAGTAGCCCTCCGCCGAGGGGTGGTAGTTGTCCGGGCCGAACAGTTCCCTCGGGTTGGCCTCGAACTCGGGTCCCAGCAGGTCGCCCAGCGAGACCGTACGGCCGCCCTGCTCCACCACGCCGATCGTCTGCGCCGCCGCCAGCTGCCGCGAGACCCGGCGGGCCAGCCAGCGCAGGGGCTGGTAGACCGGCTCGATCGTGCCCAGGTCGGGGCAGGTGCCGACGACGACCTCGGCGCCGGCCGTCCGCAACCTGCGTACCGCCGTGGAGAGATGACGTACCGACTGGGTCGGCGGCATACGGTGCGTGACGTCGTTCGCCCCGATCATGATCACGCACACGTCCGGGGGGCTGAGCGGATCGCGCACCAGGAGCGATACCTGGCGGTCCAGGTCGTCGGACATGGCGCCGGGCAGTGCCACGTTCCGCAGTTCGACCGGCCGTTCGGCGACCGCGGCGAGACCCGAGGCGAGCAGGGCGCCCGGGGTGTGCCCCGCGCGCCGGACCCCCTGACCCGCGGCGGTCGAGTCGCCCAGAACGCCGAGCCGCAGCGCCGGCAGCTCCGAGCGCCCCACGAAGTCGGTGCCGTACAGACCGTCCGCGGGCGGCGCGATCGGCGCCACCCCGCCGCCCACCGCCCGCTTCGCCAGCTGCACCTCGGCGATCACCAGGCCCACCGTCGCGGCCCCGATCAGCCCGATGCCACCACCGCCGTACGCCGCGCCCGCGGCGATCCGCCGCGCCACCCTCGCCCTCGACACAGTCGCAGCCACCTCCTCGAAGAACCTTGCGCGGGAACATCCGTACGAATACCGGTCCGTACATCTGCTAACTGCCCGGTAGAGGGTGTTGCTCAATCTCACCCAAGGGTGAATACGAGCGGAGGAGGAGCGGTCTACTCTGGCCGGACCATCACGGAGACCCCGGAGAAGACGTGCGATTTCACGACTCGATGATCAGCCTCGTAGGCAACACCCCGCTGGTGAAGCTGAACCGAGTGACCGCAGGCATTCAGGCGACCGTCCTTGCGAAGGTCGAATACTTCAACCCCGGCGGGTCCGTGAAGGACCGGATCGCCGTGCGCATGATCGAGGCGGCCGAGGAGAGCGGAGCGCTCCAGCCCGGCGGCACCATCGTCGAGCCGACCTCCGGCAACACCGGTGTCGGTCTCGCGATCGTGGCCCAGCAGAAGGGCTACAAGTGCATCTTCGTCTGCCCCGACAAGGTGTCGCTCGACAAGATCAACGTGCTGCGGGCGTACGGCGCCGAGGTCGTGGTCTGCCCCACCGCCGTGGACCCCGAGCACCCGGACTCGTACTACAACGTCTCCGACCGGCTGGTGCGCGAGACGCCGGGCGCCTGGAAGCCGGACCAGTACAGCAACCCGAACAACCCGCGCTCGCACTACGAGACCACAGGCCCCGAGCTCTGGGACCAGACGGACGGGAAGATCACCCACTTCGTCGCGGGTGTCGGCACCGGAGGCACCATCTCCGGCACCGGCCGCTACCTGAAGGAGGTCAGCGGCGGCAAGGTCACCGTCATCGGTGCCGACCCCGAGGGCTCGGTGTACTCGGGCGGCTCCGGCCGGCCGTACCTCGTCGAGGGCGTCGGTGAGGACTTCTGGCCGACCGCCTACGACAAGAGCGTCACGGACGAGATCGTCGCGGTCTCCGACAAGGACTCCTTCCAGATGACCCGCCGCCTCGCCAAGGAGGAGGGCCTGCTCGTCGGCGGCTCCTGCGGCATGGCGGTCGTCGGTGCGCTCCGGGTCGCCGAGCGGCTCGGCCCGGACGACGTGGTCGTCGTCCTGCTGCCGGACAGCGGGCGCGGCTACATGAGCAAGATCTTCAGCGACGAATGGATGGCCGACTACGGCTTCCTGGAGGACTCCGGTCCCTCCGCGCGCGTCGGCGACGTCCTCCAGTACAAGGAGGGCGGTGCCATGCCGCACCTGGTGCACATGCACCCGGAGGAGACCGTCGGCCAGGCCATCGAGGTGCTGCGCGAGTACGGCGTCTCGCAGATGCCGATCGTGAAGCCGGGCGCGGGGCACCCGGACGTGATGGCCGCCGAGGTCATCGGCTCGGTCGTCGAACGCGAGCTGCTGGACGCCCTGTTCGCCCAGCGCGCCTCGCTCGGCGACCCGCTGGAGCGGCACATGTCCGCCCCGCTGCCGCAGGTCGGTTCCGGCGAGCCGGTCGAGGACCTGATGAGCGTGCTCGGCGGCAGGGGCGGCGCCGACGCGGCGATCGTGCTGGTCGAGGGCAAGCCGACCGGCGTGGTGAGCCGGCAGGACCTGCTCGCCTTCCTCGCGAAGGGCTGACACCCCTCCGCTCCCGCGGTTCCCGCCGTACGGGGCCGCGGGGAGCGGCCGTCGGGGCCCGCCCGTGGGGGTCCGCCCGCGCTGTGCAAGGCGCGGCCCGCGGTCCGCGCGCTCTTCGCACGAACGGTACGAGCACGTCATGCCGTGGCAGCACCCGCTTAACACGGCACCGGCACAGTGGTTCCTGCCGACGTCACGGACAACCGGAGCGGCTCCCGGGCCTCCGCGGACGTCAGAACACGGCCACCGGCCTGACCCGGACCGTGTTCCTCGCGGGGACCGCCGTCGTCCCGCCCCCCGGCAGCCGGGGGTGCGGCGGTCCCCGCGTCAGGCACCCGCCCGAGGCGGCACCCCGGGCACGCGCCTCGGGCACGCACCCCGGGGGGCCACGTGAGGCACCCACCCGGCGCGCTCACCCCGGGCCCGTACCCCCAAGGCCCGGTACCCCGGGCTCGCACCCTTGGACGGTCGCCTCAGGCGCTCACAGGTCCCACTCCGAAGTCTTCGGCCGCCCGTGCCCCCCACTGGCCCACGGCCAGCCCCGCGCGGCGTGCACCGCGTTCACCCCGAGGATGCCCACCCAGCTGATCAGCAGCCCCGCCAGTCCCGCGTTCGCCACGGCTATCGCGGACAGCGGGATGGCCAGGATCAGCGTGATGACCGCGAAGCCGAACCGCTCCCCGAAGCCGCCGTCCCCGGAGGACGGCTTGGCGGGCCGGGACTCGCCCCGGGCGACGGTGAGCTGCTGCTCGGCCAGCTGCCGGCGGACCCGCCGGTCGACCGTGGTGTCGAGGCGTTGCTCGACTTTCTCCAGGAACGATTCGACCAGGGCCGCCTCGTAGTCCGCCCCGAGTTCCCTCCGGGCGTGCACGGTGGCGTCCAGGTCCTTCTTCAGCTCGGGATCGCGAGCACGGCCTGATGCGTCCATGTATCCGACGGTACGGAGCCGAAGGGCCCGGGACATTGGGGTAAGCCCCCGTATTCCGCTGCGGGATACCCCCCGGCCCGGGTGCGGTGTCCCGCAGTCGAGCGCCGGAGAGCGCAGAGAGCGGGTGCCTCGCAGTCGTGCGCCCCCCTGGCCCGCGGCGACCGGCGGACCCGTTCTGTATATGGTCATGCAGGATTTCGCGTGACTGAATAGAGGTCACGGGTACGGCGGAAGTCAAGGATGTGGGGTCGGTCATGGGCGAGACGGGCAAGGAGTCGGCCGCCGCGCGCCTCCAGCAGCTGTTCGAGGGGCGGCGGCTCACCCCGACCCAGCGCAGGATCGCGCACAGCATGGTGCGCGCAGCCGCCGACGTGCCGTTCCTGTCGAGCGTGGAGCTGGCCGAGCTGGCGGGGGTCAGCCAGCCGTCGGTGACCCGGTTCGCGGTCGCGCTCGGCTTCGACGGGTACCCCGCGCTGCGCAAGCACCTGCGGGAGTTCACCCCCGCCGAAGGCGCGGCGGACGGGGCTGCCTCGTACAACGAGTACCAGCAGGCGGTCCTCGGCGAGATGGCGAACCTGCGGCAGCTGGCCGAACTGCTCGCCGACCCGGAACCCGTCGAGCGGGCCGGCCGGCTCCTCGCGTCCTCCCGGGTGCTGCCGGTGCTGGGGCTGCGCGCCGCGTCCTCGCAGGCCCGTGGCTTCGCCTACTTCGCGGCCAAGGTGCACCCGGACGTACGGCTGCTCGACGAGGGCGGCTCGATGCTCGCGGACCGGATCGACGCGGCCCGCGGGGCGGGTGCGCGAGTGCTGCTGTGCTTCGCGCTGCCGCGTCACCCGCGCGAGGTGGTGGAGGCGCTGGCGTACGCGCGGGAGCAGGGGCTGACCGTGATCACGGTCGCCGACTCGGCGTTCGCGCCGGTCGCCGCCCACAGTGACCTGCTGATCCCGGGCGCGGTCGGCACCGGGCTCGCCTTCGACACCGCGTGCGCGCCGATGCTGCTGGGGCGGGTGCTGCTGGAGGCGATGTGCGACGGGCTGCCGGACGCGCAGGCCCGGCTGGAGGAGTTCGACGTACGGGCCGGGGTGCGCGGGCTCTTCGTCGAGTAGCGCGGGCCGGTGCGCGGGCTCTTCGTCGAGTAGCGCGGGCCGGGGGGCGGGGGCTCCTCGTGGAGCAGCGCGGGGTGGTGCGGTGCGCGGGCGGGGGCGCTCCGTCGTGGAGTGCGCCCCCGCCCGGAGGTGGCTCAGACCTCCAGCTCGGCCTCTATCCGCTTGAGCTGGTGCCGTGCCATCGCGAGGTTCGCCCGGCTCTTGTCGAGCGCCAGGTAGAGGAAGAGTCCGCTGGTGCCGCGGCCCTTCAGCAGCCGGATCAGGTGGTACTGGGTGCCGAGCGTGATCAGGATGTCCTCGATCTCGTCGTTCAGCCCGAGGTGCTCCATGGTGCGCACCTTGGCGCGCACCACGTCGGTGTTGCCCGCGGCGGCGACCGTGAGGTCGAGCTCCTTGGTGCCGCCCGCGGTGCCCAGCGCCATGCCGCTCGTGTAGTCGACGAGGGCGACACCCACGGTGCCCTCGATGGTCATCGCTTCCTTGAGAGCCGCTTCGGTGTTGGCCATGAGTGCTCGCACTTCCTTCTGTGGGACGTGGATCGGATCTGTCGGAGGTCGGTCGGAGGTCGGTCGGAGGGCGGTCGGACGGGTCGGTACGGCCCGGCCGGCGGCCGGGCTTCAACTGGTCGTGGTGGCCGTGCGGAGGTCGCGGTCGTCGACGAGCTCGCCTATCCGGGCGCCGGCCCGCCGCGCCTCCAGATGCAGCCGGCCCACGTTGATCCTGGGCTCGGCGAGCAGGGTGAGGACGGCCGAGGCGCCGGCGGCGTACGTGGCGACGTAACCGCCCTCGCCCCGTACGAGCAGCTCCCGGAAGCCGCCCTGGCCCGTCGCCTCGGCAAGCCGCATCGAGACGCCGAGGGCCGCGGCCGTGAGCGCGGCGACGCCCTCCGCCTCGACGGTGCCCGCGTCCTCGGCGAGCACCAGGCCGTCGACGCTGGCGGCGAGTGCCCCGGACAGCTGGGGGAGGCGGGCCCGCAGCCGTCTCAGCTCCTCCAGGACGGCCGGGTCGGGCGGCCTCGGCTGCGGCACGGCGGCCCTCCTGTCCGAGCGCCGCTGGTCGGCGGCGGTCCGTAGGGTGCGGGTGCGCAGGGCACGTCTCACAGGGCCTCCAGGGCGTTGCGGAGCCGTCGCAGCAGGGCGATGTCCGGGTCCTCGGTCACCGGCCCGACCCAGGGCGGCAGGGCGACGGGAGCGGGCCGGGGCGCCTCGCGCGGGGTCGTCACCGCACCGGCGGCGGCCAGGCGCCGTACGTCGATCAGGGTGTGGAAGGCGGGCCTGCCGAGTGCCCGCGCGATGTCGGCGGGGGTGCGCACCCCGTCCGCGAGGTCCAGCACGTCCTGCTGGCGGCGGGGGACGTGGCCGTCCGTTGCACCGCGGACGACGGGCGAGTGGTCGGTGTCCGGGTAGGGCCACAGCTCGTCGAGCAGTTCGCGGCGGCGCTGGCACTCGCGGGCCACCAGCCGTGCGGACACCGGCCGCACCGGGCCCATCCAGTGCGCCACCCCGTGCCGGAACCGGGTCGGTCCGCTGCCCGGCGCGAGCGCGAAGAACGCGGCGTCGAACAGGGCGCCCAGATGCGCGAGTTCGAGCTCCCCGCCGGCCAGCCGCCCGCTGTCCACCAGGAAGCGGCCCACCCTTCCGTCCGGCCCCGCCCGGTCGAAGGCCTCCTGCCAGCCCTCGCGGGGCAGCCGCTTGGTGAGCAGCACCTCCAGGCCGGGCGCCGCCGGGCTCTCCGCGTGCACCACCTGGCCGTTCACGAGGTAGAGGGTGCCGTGGTCGCGCAGCAGGGCTCCGGTGGCGCGCTCCTCGGCGAGCCGGACGAGCATGGGGGAGGGCGGCGGGGGTGCCTGCAGGGCGGTGGTCATCCCAGTACCAGCCGTTCGGCGAGGTCGGCGAGGCGCAGCCGGGCCAGGGCGAGGTTGCCCTGTTCGCGGTCGAGCCACAGGTGGAGGAAGACGCTGCTGTCGAAGGAGGTCTCCACGTACCGCAGCAGGTGGTAATCGGTGCGGGTGGTGAGGATGACGTCCTCGACCGGGAGCCCCTTTCCGTCGTCGCGGTGCGGCGGGCCCGGGGCGAAGGTGGCGTGCTCGGCGGCCATCCTGGCCAGCTCGGCGGACTCGGCGGCGGCTCGCTCGCCGTCCCCGCCCGCGGCCTCCCCGGCCGTACCGAGCGCGAGCCCGCTGGTCCAGTCGACGACGGCCGCCCCGCGTGCACCGGGCAACTCCATCGCCTCGACCAGACACGCGTCGATTCCGGACACGCAGAACTCCCCTCCCCCCGGATCCACGCACCACGTGCGCGACGGATCCGACGTTACGCAACTGCGGGGCGGGGAGAGGCAGTTCTGGCATATTCCAACGGAACGCCTTGCTCCGCACTAGCCTGTCGGCGCCCCGGCGCCGCGCCCGCCGGTGCCGGCAGGGACGGGCCGCGGACTGAGGTGCGTCACCTTCGTGGTGGTCGGCCGGTGCTCAGGTCCCGCGGTGGACGTCGCGCCGGCCCGCGACGGTCAGTACCCGGAGGATGCGCTTGGCGTCCTCGACGGTGCAGACGGCCCGGTAGTCACCGATGCGCAGCCGCAGGCGGGCGGAGTGGCCCTGGAGGGCCTTGATGCCGAACGCCGAGGTGTCGCCCCGGTCCATGGCCTTCTGGAGTTCGGCGAGCCGGTGCAGGACGCCGTAGCTGCGCGGCCACCCTCTTCGAGGGAGACGGACCCCTCCGTGCCTTCGGCCTCGGCTGCGTCCGCCGGCCCGTTCAGCCAGGCTCTTCCGCCCGTTCCCCGATCCGGCGCAGCCGCTGTCGGCACTCGTCTCCACCCCACCGCAGCCCCGGCGCAGGCCCCCGCGCCCGGCCGTGGTCACAGGGCCAGGTATTGACTAGTTCTATTCAGAAGCTGAGGATGTGAATAACAACCTCATGCTCGCGTCCCCAGGAGGCACCCATGTCAGGACCCCGACCCGTACGAGCCCCGCGCGGTACGGAGCTCAGTGCCCTGGGATGGCAGCAGGAGGCCGCTCTGCGCATGCTGCAGAACAACCTCGACCCCGAGGTGGCGGAGCACCCCGACAAGCTCGTCGTCTACGGCGGCACCGGCAAGGCCGCCCGCGACTGGCGCTCCTTCGACGCCATGGTGCGCACCCTGAAGACCCTCAAGCAGGACGAGACGATGCTCGTCCAGTCCGGCCGCCCGGTCGGTGTCATGCAGACCCACGAGTGGGCCCCGCGCGTCCTGATCGCCAACTCCAACCTGGTCGGCGACTGGGCGAACTGGGAGGAGTTCCGCCGTCTGGAGGCCCTCGGCCTGACCATGTACGGCCAGATGACCGCCGGTTCCTGGATCTACATCGGCACCCAGGGCATCCTCCAGGGCACCTACGAGACCTTCGCCGCCGTCGCCGCCAAGCGCTTCGGCGGCACCCTCGCCGGGACCATCACGCTCACCGCGGGCCTCGGCGGCATGGGCGGCGCCCAGCCGCTGGCCGTCACCATGAACGACGGCGTCGCGATCTGCATCGACGTCGACCCGCGCGCCATCGAGCGCCGCATCGAGCACAAGTACCTGGACGTCCGCGCCGACTCCCTGGAACACGCCCTCCAGCTGGCCGTCGAGGCCCGCGACCAGCGCAGGCCGCTCTCCATCGGCCTGCTGGGGAACGCCGCCGAGCTGCTGCCCCGGATGCTCGCCGAGGGCGCCCCCGTCGACATCGTCACCGACCAGACCTCCGCCCACGACCCGCTCGCCTACCTCCCCGTGGGCACCGGGTTCGACGACATGGCGGACGCGGCGGCCAAGGACCCGGCCGGATTCACCACGCGTGCCCGCGAGTCCATGGCCAGGCACGTCGAGGCCATGGTCGGCTTCATGGACGCCGGCGCCGAGGTCTTCGACTACGGCAACTCGATCCGCGGCGAAGCCCGGCTCGCGGGCTACTCCCGCGCGTTCGACTTCCCCGGCTTCGTCCCGGCGTACATCCGCCCGCTGTTCTGCGAGGGCAGGGGCCCCTTCCGCTGGGCCGCCCTGTCCGGCGAGGCGTCCGACATCCACAAGACGGACCGCGAACTCCTCAAGCTCTTCCCGGAGAACGACTCGGTGCAGAACGCGTCGCTGCACCGCTGGATCAAGATGGCCGGCGAGCGCGTCCACTTCCAGGGCCTGCCCGCCCGGATCTGCTGGCTCGGCCAGGGCGAGCGCGACAGGGCGGGCGAGCTGTTCAACGACATGGTGGCCGACGGCACCCTCGCCGCCCCTCTCGCCATCGGCCGCGATCACCTCGACTGCGGGTCGGTGGCCTCCCCGTACCGCGAGACCGAGGCGATGAAGGACGGCTCCGACGCCATCGCCGACTGGCCGCTGCTCAACGCCATGGTCAATGTCGCCTCGGGCGCCTCCTGGGTCTCCCTCCACCACGGCGGCGGCGTCGGCATGGGCCGCTCGATCCACGCGGGCCAGGTGTCCGTCGCCGACGGTACGAAGCTCGCCGGCGAGAAGATCCGCCGCGTGCTCACCAACGACCCCGGCATGGGCGTCATCCGGCACGTCGACGCCGGCTACGAGGAGGCGGAGGCCACCGCCGACGCGCAGGGCGTCCGCATCCCCATGCGCGAGGGTGACGACGCGTGAGCACGGACGACCCGCGCCGCCCCGGGACGGAGGCACCCACCGCCGGCGCCTCCGCTCCGGGCGGTCCCACCACCGGTGCCTCCGTCCCGGGCGGTCCCACCTCCGGCGCCCCCGCCCCGGGCGCCCCCGCCACCGGTGCCGACAGCTTCCACACCATGTGGGCCGACCTGCTGCCGCTCGGCAGGGACAAGGTGTCCGGCGGCTACCGGCGGTACGCCTGGAGCGGCGCCGACGCCGACTGCCGGGCCTGGTTCCGCACCCAGGCCGAGGCCCGCGGCCTCACCTACGAGCTGGACCGCAACGGCAACCAGTGGGCCTGGCAGGGCGACCCGCTGGCGGGCGACGCCGTCGTGATCGGCTCCCACCTGGACTCCGTCCCCGACGGCGGCGCCTTCGACGGCCCGCTCGGCGTGGTCTCCTCCTTCGCCGCGCTCGATGAACTCCGCCACAGGGGAGCGGAGTTCACCCGACCGGTGGCCATCACCAACTTCGGTGACGAGGAGGGCGCCCGCTTCGGCCTCGCCTGCGTCGGCTCCCGCCTCACCGCCGGACAGCTCACCCCCGAGCAGGCGTACGCGCTGCGCGACGGCGACGGGATCACCCTCCCGCAGGCGATGGAGGCGGCCGGGTACGACCCCGCCACGATCGGCCCCGACCCCGAACGCCTGGCCCGTATCGGCGCCTTCGTCGAACTGCACGTCGAGCAGGGCCGGGCGCTGGACCTGTCCGGGGACGCCGTCGGCATCGCCTCCGCGATCTGGCCGCACGGCCGCTGGCGGTACGACTTCCGCGGCGAGGCCAACCACGCCGGCACCACCCGCCTGGTGGACCGCCGCGACCCCATGCTCACGTACGCCGAGACGGTGCTCGCGGCCCGCCGGGAGGCCGAACTCACCGGCGCCCTGGCCACGTTCGGCAAGATCTCCGTCGAACCGAACGGCGTCAACGCGATCCCGTCCCTGGTGCGCGGCTGGCTCGACTCGCGCGCCGCCGACCAGGACACCCTGGACCGGGTGATCGCCGGGATCGAGGCCGCGGCGCATGAGGCGGCCGCCCGGGCGGGCATCGACCTCACGGTGGTGCGGGAGTCCTTCACCCCGGTCGTCGAGTTCGAGCACGCCCTGCGCGACGAACTCGCCCGGCTGCTGGACCGCGGCGAAGGCGCCCGGCGCCTTCCCGTCCTGGGGACGGGCGCCGGACACGACGCCGGGATCCTCTCCGCGTCCGTCCCGACCGCCATGCTGTTCGTACGCAACCCCACCGGCGTCTCGCACTCCCCGGCGGAGTTCGCAGCCGAGGACGACTGCGTCGCCGGGGTCCGCGCGCTCGCCGACACAACGGAAGGTCTCGCCTGCGCATGACGACCTACTGGCTGGAACACGCCTGGCTCGGCACCCACGTCGAGCCGGGCGTCACGGTGGACGTGTCCCAGGACGGCCGGATCACCGCCCTGCACAAGGGAGTGGAGGCACCGCCCTCCGGCGCGTCCGCGCTGCGGGGCCTCACCCTCCCCGGCCTGGCCAACGCCCACTCGCACGCCTTCCACCGGGCCCTGCGCTCCTCGGTCCAGGTCGGCTCGGGGACCTTCTGGACCTGGCGCGAGGTCATGTACGGCGTCGCCTCCCGCCTCACCCCGGCCACCTACTACGCCCTGGCCCGTGCCGTGTACGCGGAGATGGCGCTGGCGGGCATCACCTCGGTCGGCGAGTTCCACTACGTCCACCACGCCCCCGGCGGGAAGCCCTACGCCAACCCGAACGCCATGGGCGAGGCCCTGGTCGCCGCCGCCCACGACGCGGGCATCAGGATCACCCTGCTCGACACCGCCTACCTGTCCTCAGGATTCGGCGCCGCCCCCGAACCCCACCAGCTCCGCTTCTCGGACGGCACGGCCGACGCCTGGGCGGCCCGCGTCTCCTCGGGCCTGAAGGACTCCGCGCACGTACGGCACGGGGCGGCGATCCACTCGGTACGGGCGGTACCGGCCGAGGAACTCGCCACGGTCGCCGACTGGGCACGGGAGCGCGGGGCCCCCCTCCACGTCCACCTCTCCGAGCAGACCGCGGAGAACGACGCCTGCCAGGCCGCACACGGCTGCACCCCCACCCAGCTCCTCGCCGACCACGGCGTGCTGGGCCCGCGGACCACCGGTGTGCACAACACCCACCTGACCGAGGCCGACATCAAGCTCCTCGGCACGTCCGGCACCGGCACCTGCATGTGCCCGACGACGGAACGCGACCTGGCGGACGGCATCGGCCCGGCCCTGCCCCTCCAGCGGGCCGGCTCCCCGCTCTGTCTCGGCAGCGACAGCCACGCCGTCATCGACCTGTTCGAAGAAGCCCGCGCCATGGAGCTGAACGAACGCCTGCGCTCGCGCACCCGGGGCCACTGGACCGCGGCAGCCCTGCTCCGCGCCGCCTGTGCCGACGGCCACGCGGCACTGGGCTGGGCGGACGCCGGCACCATCGAAGCGGGCGCGCTCGCCGACCTCACCACCATCGCTCTGGACACCGTCCGCACCGCGGGCCCCGCCCCGATACTGGGCGCGGAAACCGCCGTCTTCGCCGCCACGGGCGCGGACGTCCGCCACACGGTCGTCGGCGGCCGCCAGGTGGTCCGCGACGGAGTCCACACCACCCTCCCGGACACGGCGGCCGCCCTGGCGGCGGCGATCGGAGCCCTGCACGTATGACCACCACCCTCATCACCCGTATCGGCAGCCTCGTCACCAACGACCCCGCCCTCGGCGAGGGGCCCCTCGGGCTGATCGAGAACGCCGCCGTCGTGATCGAGGGCGAGCGGATCGCCTGGGTGGGGCCCGCCGCGCAGGCCCCGGCCGCCGACGCGGTGCACGACGCCGGGGGGCGGGCCGCGATCCCCGGGTTCGTCGACTCGCACTCGCACCTCGTCTTCGGCGGCGACCGGACCCAGGAGTTCAACGCCCGCATGTCGGGCCGGCCGTACGAGGCGGGCGGCATCAGGACCACCGTCGCCGCGACCCGGGCCGCGACCGACGAGGAGCTGGCCGCGAACCTCGCGAAGTACCTCAAGGAGGCACTGCGGCAGGGGACCACGACCTTCGAGACCAAGTCGGGATACGGGCTGACCGTCGAGGACGAAACGCGTGCCCTGCGCATCGCGAGCGCCCAGACATCGGAGGTCACCTACCTCGGGGCGCACATCGTCTCCCCCGACTTCGACGGCGATCCGGCCGGCTACGTCGACCTGGTGACCGGCGAGATGCTCGACGCGTGCGCCCCCTACGCGCGCTGGATCGACGTCTTCTGCGAGAAGGGCGCCTTCGACGGCGACCAGGCGCGGGCCGTCCTCACCGCGGGCAAGGAGAAGGGCCTGATCCCGCGCATCCACGCCAACCAGCTGTCGTACGGGCCCGGGGTCCAGCTCGGCGTGGAGCTGGACGCCGCCAGTGCCGACCACTGCACGCACCTCACGGACGCGGACGTGGACGCGCTGGCGAACGGCAACACCGTGGCCACGCTGCTGCCGGGGGCCGAGTTCTCCACCCGTGCCCAGTGGCCCGACGCACGGCGGCTGCTGGACGCCGGGGCGGTCGTCGCGCTGTCGACGGACTGCAACCCGGGGTCCTCGTTCACCTCGTCGATGCCGTTCTGCATCGCGCTCGCGGTGCGCGACATGGGGATGACGCCCGACGAGGCGCTGTGGGCGGCGACGGCGGGCGGGGCCAGGGCGCTGCGCCGCACCGACGTGGGGCGGCTCACCGAGGGGGCGCGCGCCGACCTCGTGCTGCTGGACGCGCCCAGCCACGTACACCTGGCCTACCGGCCCGGGGTGCCGCTCGTTTCGGCGGTCTGGCGAAGCGGCGCGCTTGCCGGGTGAGGTGCGGGGTAGGCGGACCCCGCACCACCGGCACACCGTGCCGCACGAAAGAGCGTTGGACTGCCCCGGATTCGGCCTGGGGCAGCCCAACGCTCCGTGTTCTGCGACGCCGCCCTTCGAGGCGGCGGCGGGAGTCACTCCACGACGGTCAGGCCCTTGCGGAGCTTGCCCAGCGTGCGCGACAGCAGGCGCGAGACGTGCATCTGGGAGATGCCCAGCTCGTCGCCGATCTCCGACTGCGTCATGTTGGCGACGAAGCGCAGCGAGAGGATCTGGCGGTCGCGCGTCGGGAGCGACGCGATCAGGGGCTTGAGGGACTCGACGTACTCGATGCCCTCGATGCCGTGGTCCTCGTAGCCGATCCGGTCGGCCAGCGCACCCTCGGAGTCGTCCTCCTCGGGCTGGGCGTCCAGCGAGCTCGCCGTGTAGGCGTTGCTCGCGGCCATGCCCTCGACGACCTCTTCCTTGCTGAGGTCCAGGCGCTCGGCCAGCTCCGCGACGGTCGGGGAGCGGTCCAGCTGCTGGGCCAGCTCGTCGCCGGCCTTCGCCAGGTCCAGGCGGAGTTCCTGGAGGCGCCGCGGGACGCGCACCGACCACGACGTGTCGCGGAAGAAGCGCTTGATCTCGCCGATGATCGTCGGCATCGCGAAGGTGGGGAACTCCACACCACGGCTGAGCTCGAAGCGGTCGATCGCCTTGATCAGGCCGATCGTGCCGACCTGGATGATGTCCTCCATCGGTTCGCTGCGGGTGCGGAACCGGGAAGCGGCGAACTTGACCAGGGCGAGGTTCAGCTCGACCAGGGTGTTGCGGACGTACGCGTGCTCGTGCGTTCCCTCTTCGAGGGATTCCAGGCGCTTGAAGAGCGTCTTCGACAGGGCCCTGGCGTCCAGCGCCCCCACCTCGGCGTACGGCGGGATCTCGGGGAGGTCGGTGAGGCTCGCGGGCCGCTCGGAGTACTCAGCGGGCGGTGTGGCCTTCCGCTGCCGGGGTACGAGTCCCTCGACGGCGGGTGCGGTTCCGTTCTGCTCGGGCGGAAGTGATGTCGACGCCGCGTCCTGTTTGTCCTGGGTGCGCGTTTCGTCGAGCCGGGGTGACATGGTCTCCTCCATCGTTCTCGGCATATGGCTGCCGATGCCGATACGTGTTCCTGCGGTGAAGCGGCGCCTCCAAAGCCGGTGGTGGGCGGGCGGTGGTCGGATCTGTCCCTACTAGCCCTACCCGCTCGCCACAGGCGGTTGCAAGTGCCTTATGTCCGAATACGCCCAGTTCAGGACGTTGTTCGGCTACCCGTGCGTGTGAAGAAGGCGTAGTCTTCTGCTGCTGTCGGGGGGATACCTCGCAGCCTCGGTGTGCCCAGGGGGTGCGGCGGGGCGGCTGCCGGGCGTCCGGCGACAGTAAATGCGTACGCAGAACCACGACGGCGAAAAGGGACGGGCATGGACCGCGGGACGGTCGGCAGCGCGAACCGGGGCCGACTTCAGGTCGAAGTGCGGACCGAGGGCCCCAGTGAGATCGTGACGCCGGCGGGTGAACTGGATCACCACACGGCCGAGCTGCTCAGGGAACCCCTGGAGCAGGCACTCGACGACGGGCGCACGCGCCTCGTGATCGACTGCTCGCTGCTCGAATTCTGTGACTCCACCGGGCTGAACGTGCTGCTCGGCGCCCGCCTCAAGGCGGAGGCGGCCGGCGGTGCGGTGCATCTGGTGGGCATGCAGCCCGTCGTGGCGAGGGTCTTCGAGATCACCGGGGCGGAGGCGGTCTTCACCGTCCACGACTCGCTCGAAACCGCCCTCCGCGACTGATCCGCCCCTCCTTGTGAGCGCGGCGCACGCATGCGTGTTGCGGTCCGTATCGAATACGTGGGTGTTCTCACGGTTCGGTCGGGCAGGAGGACTCTCAGACCCTGCAAACGACGACTTGGTGAATCGGTGAGGTGAAGCGCTGATGAGCACCACCCGGCAGCATCCGCCGGGCGACCTCGGCCCCGAGCCGGACGGCATCGCGTCCGCCTCCGCCTCCGACGCGTCCGCGTCCGGGTCCGCCGTGCCCCAGACCCCCGTTGCCCGTGCCCCGGGCGGTGCCGCCCCCGGCCCGGGGGAGCCTGCCGCCAAAGCGGCACAGGCAGCCGCCGCCGAAGGTGCGGCGGTGCCGGGCGCGGCCCCCCTCCAGGTGCGCTCGCTGCCGTTGAACGGGGCCAGTGGCATCGTTCCGCTGGCCCGTGACTTCACCCGGCAGGCGCTGTACGACTGGGGCTGGCTCCCGGCGTCCACCGGTGCCCGGCGGGCAGCCGCCGAGGACGTCCTGCTGGTCGTCTCCGAACTGGTCACCAACGCGTGCCTGCACGCCGAGGGACCCGACGGCCTGCGCATCGCCTGCGACGGGAAGGTGCTCCGGCTGGAGGTCACCGACCGCAGCGTCGGCGAACCGACCCCCCGCGACCCGCACCAGGCGGGCCGGCCCGGCGGGCACGGCATGTTTATCGTGCAGCGGCTCTGCCTGGACTGGGGAGTGGCGAAGGTGACGGACGACGACGGGAAAAGCACCGGCAAGACCGTCTGGGCGGAACTGGCCGCCCCCGCCTAGCGGCGGGGCGGGAGCACCGTCCGCGAGAACTGTGGTGGCAGAGCACGCCGATACGGCGTGCTCTTTGTCTTCCCCTCCCAGGGTCCCCGGCGTACCTTGAGCGCCCAATCTGATGCGCCGTCAGTAACTTGGCCGGCTGGACCGGCCCGTTGCCACCGCGGCGCTCCGGCGCACGAGGGGATATCGAGGTGTCGTACCAGAAGCGGACAACTCTCGCACTGACGGCGGCGGTTGCGGGCTCGGTGGTGCTGATCGCCGCCCCCGCCGCACAGGCCGCCGTCGTGGACGTCAACTACCAGTGCAAGACCCCGATCGGGGACAAGGCCGCGGTCTCCCCGATCGACATCAAGGCGGTCAAGGGCGGCAGCGGCTACACCCTCACCATGACCTTCCAGAAGGGCGTCTCCTCCAGCCCCGTCGAACTCGGCAAGGGCGCCATGAAGCCGAGCGCGGTCATCAAGGTCGGCGGCGCGGACGGCGGCACCGTCGCGGTCGCGGGGCCCGCCAACTCCGAGGCGATACCCGCCAACACCCCCATCAGGATCAGCGACCTGTCGGGCACGTACACCCCGAAGAAGAGCGGCCAGGTCACCTTCACCGCGTCCGTGCTCACCATCAAGGCCCTGGGCACGACCACCACCTGCACCCCCTCCAACAGCCCGGGGCCCTCGCTGGAGCTCTCGGTCCAGGGCTCGGGCGGCAGCGGCGGCGACGACAGCTCCGGCGGCTCGCCGGGAGGCACGGGCGGCGGCGAGCTCCCGCGGACCGGACCGCTCGACTCCGCCGCCGCGCTCGGCGCACTCGGCGGCACCGTCCTGCTGTCCGGCGCGGCCGGAGTGCTCTGGCTGACCAGGCGCAACCCGCGCACCGGGCAGACCCAGCGGTCCGCGGGCTGACCCGCCCCGACACCGATGCGCGTCCACCGTGCTCGCCGTCCCCGCAGGCCGGACGGCCGTCCGGGCCGCCGCCTGCGACTCCGTACGGCAGCGTGCCTCGCGGGGTTGCTGCTGCTGTACGGAGCGGGCCCCGCGCCCGCCGCCACGGCCGCCGAGCCCTGGACGGCGGGACCGGTCTCCGGCGGTAGCAGTCGGCCCGCGCGGGGCGAACGGCCCTGCTTCTACCTCCAGGGCCCACCCGGCACGGTCTTCACCGACAAGCTGTCCGTCACCAACCCCGGCCGCGAGCCCCGCACCGTGGACCTGCGCGCCGAGGACGCCGAAGGGGCGTGGATCGCGCTGGCGACGGCACGGGTGAAGGTGCCGCCGCGCACCCGGGCGGACGTCCCGTTCACGGTGACCGTTCCGGCGGGCGCGCGGCCGGGCGACCATCCCGGAGCGATCGTGGCCTCGGCGCCCGACGGACGGCAGCAGCGCACCGCCGTCCGACTGCGGGTCAGCGGGCCGACGCTGGCGGCCCTCTCGGTGGAGGACGTGCGGATCGGCGCCGACGGTGTCCGGTACGCCCTGGTCAACCGGGGCAACACCACGCTCGCCCCGCGCGTCGCCGTACACGCCCAGGGGCTCTTCGGTGAACTGCTCGACCGCAGGCCGCATCCGGCACCGGAGCTGGCCCCCGGCCGCCGCGTCGAGGTCACCGAACCATGGGCGGACGGCGTCGCCCCGGCCCTCGACAGGGCCGAAGCGCGGCTGACCGTCACCGCGGGCGGCGGCATCCGCGAGGAGGCGACGGCCACGGCGCACTTCGTGCCCCGGGGTCCTGTGCTCGGCGGTGGAGCGGTGCTGCTGCTGGCCGGGGCGGGCGGCGCGCTGTGGACCGTACGGCGGAGAAGGGGCGGCGAGGAGGATGCGGCGCATGTGGGCTGACGGCAGGGTCGCGGCAGGGGTGACAGGTGTGCTGCTGGCGCTGCTTCTCGGCGCGGCGCCGTCCGGGCTCGCGGTGCCGTCCGCCGTACCGGGGGCAGCGGCGCCCTGGGCTGCCGTACCGGGAGCGGCGGCGCCCTGGGCTGCCGTACCGGGGGCCGCCGCCGCACCTGCTGCGGCCGCCGAGCCCGTGGTCACGCTCTCCAAGGGCGAGGCGGGCAAGGGCGGCGAGATCACCGTCAAGGGGAGCAGCTGGCGGCCGGGTGCGCTGCTGATGCTGCTGATCTGCGGGGAGTCCTCGCCCGACACCGGCGTCATCGGCGGCACCAACTCCTGTGCCAACGCCGAAGGCCGCGCCGTCACCACCGACGCCAAGGGCGCCTTCAGCCGGAAACTGCCGGTCGCCGAACCGCCCAAGCCGTGCCCCTGCGTCGTGCACGTCGCGACCGTGACCGGCCGACAGGCTTCCCGGGACGCCGCGTTCAAGGTGGCGGGCCACCCCGTGGCCCCGCTCCCCGAGCCGCCGCGCGACACCGGACGGCTCGCGGTCACCGGCCGTACGGTACGGCTCGACGGTTCCAGCACGCTGCTGACCTGGTTCGGCGCCCCCGAGGCCCGCAGGATCGTCCTGCGGCTGGGCAACCTCGGTTCGGCCCCGGTCACCGACCCCGTCTTCCAGGTGGGCACCTCCCACGGCGTGTTCGCCCCGGTCTGGGAGGAACGCCAGTGGCGCGGCACCCTCGCCCCCGGCAAGCAGGCCGAGGTCGCCCTCGACGTCCGGCTCCCGGCGGGTGCGCACGGCGACTACCTGGTCTCGGTGAAGTACGGGACCAAGGTGCTCGCCGCCCAGCCGTGGGGAGTGGACCGGCCGTGGGGCGTGGTCCTCTTCTGGGTGCTGCTGGGGATCGTGGTGCCCGCGGGGCTGTTCCGGATCGGCATGGCGGTGGTGGACCGGGTACGCCCGGGCGCGCTGCGCATACGGGGCCGCTCCGCGCCCGCGGGACCGGCCGGTGCCGCGGGTCCCGACGCGGGTCCCGGTGTCAGTCCCGACGCGGTTCCCGGCGCGGGCACCGGCGCCGGTCCCGACGAGGGCCCCGACGCATGCCCCGGCCCGGGCACCGGCGCCGGTCCCGACGAGGGCCCCGACGCAGGACCCGGCCCGGACACCGACGCCGGTCCCGACGAGGACGCCGCCGGGGCCCCGGCCGCCGCCCTGCCGCTGCCGTGGTTCACCCCGGACAGCACGCCGGCACCGCCGCCCGCCCCCGCGCCCCCGGCCCTCCCGCACAAGAACCCGCGCGCCGCGCACGCCCCGGTCTCCGCACCGGAACCGCACCGCGGCACCCGCCCCCCTGCGCCGGGAAGCACCGCGTGAACCACGTACGGCGCCCCCGAAACGCCGGAGGGCCCGCCGCACCTGTCGGTGCGGCGGGCCCTCACCCGCGTACAGCGGGAAACGGCGGCCGGATCAGTGGATCTCGCCCATCATCGTCTGGACCTTCTTGCGGTACATCCAGACCGCGAAGCCCGCGAGCACCGCGAGCGACGCCTCCGCGGCGATGACGCCGAGACCGTTCAGGCTCACGCCGCCCAGCGAGAGCAGACCGGTGATGCAGTCGCCCGCCGTGACGGCGAGGAACCAGACACCCATCATCTGCGAGGCGTACTTCTGCGGCGCCATCTTGGTGGTGACCGAGAGGCCGACCGGGGAGAGGCACAGCTCACCGATGGTCTGGATCATGTAGATCGAGACGAGCCACATCGGGGAGACCTTGTCGCCGCCGCCCGCCATGTTCATCGGGACGATGAAGACGAAGAACGAGGCGCCGACCAGGACGATGCCCATCGCGAACTTCACGATGGTGTTCGGCTCCTGGTTCTTGCGCGCCAGCCACAGCCACAGCCAGGCGAAGACCGGAGCGAGCGCCATCACGTAGAGCGGGTTCAGCGACTGGTACCAGGTGGCCGGGAAGCCCAGGCCGAAGACCGACGACGCGGTGTTCTTGGACGCGAACAGGGAGAGCGTGGAGCCGCCCTGGTCGTAGATCATCCAGAAGACGGCGGCCGCGACGAAGAACCAGATGTAGGCGCTCATCTTGGACTGCTCGGGGGCCGAGAGCTGCTTGTCGCGCTTGATGCGCGCCAGCACGGCGACCGGGATCAGCAGACCGGCGAGCGTGATCGGGACCAGTGCCCAGTTCAGCGTGAAGACGCCGATGGAGACGACGACCGCGTAGAAGACGGCGACGACGGCGGTGATGCCACCGGCCTTCAGCAGCAGGCCCTTGCGCTCCTCGGGGCTCAGCGGGTTCGGGACCACGCTGGACTTCGGGTTCATGTTCTTGCTGCCGAGCAGGAACTGGAGCAGACCCAGTCCCATGCCGGCCGCGGCGAGGATGAAGCCGAAGTGCCAGTTGACCTTCTCGCCGACCGTACCGACCACGAACGGAGCGACGAACGCACCGAGGTTGATGCCGATGTAGAAGATCGTGAAGCCGCCGTCACGACGCGGGTCGTTGGGCCCGTCGTAGAGGTGGCCGACCATCGTGGAGATGTTGGCCTTGAGGAGACCCGAGCCGACGGCGACCAGGATCAGACCCGCGAAGAACGCGATCTGACCGGGCAGCGCCAGACAGAGGTGACCGGCCATGATCACGCCGGCCGCGACGGTGACGGTCTTGCGAGCGCCCCAGACCCGGTCGCCGAACCAGCCGCCGGGCATGGCCATGAGGTAGACCATCGCGACGTAGACGGAGTAGATGGCGGTGGCCGTGGCCAGCGTCATCCCCAGGCCGCCGCCCTGGCTTCCGGTTGCGGCGTCGGCGCCGCCGGAGACCAGGTAGAGCACCAGAAGTGCGCGCATGCCGTAGTAGGAGAAACGCTCCCACATCTCGGTCATGAAGAGAGTGGCCAGGCCGCGGGGGTGGCCGAAGAAGGCCTTGTCCCCGGCGACTGCCCCGGGGGTTTCCTTCGTCAGGCTGGACGCCATGGTCGATCCTTGCTTGCTCGGGACGCGTCCGTGGAACACGGGGTACGCGCCCGGTGGGGGCGGCCGGCACCGGTGCGGGGTACCGCACCAGGATCCACGCCCCGCGGAACGCGTCGTCGCGCGCGGGGCCCGGCCCATAGGTCATTCACTGCCGTCCGGATCGGTGGACCCGATCAAGCACACAAAAGGACCCTTGGCAGTCATTGCCGCCAAAGGCCCCCGATTAGTGCAACAAACGTCCTCGCCACCTTACGACACGACAGTGCGGCATATGGAAGGACTTGAGACATGGATCACAGGTGCCAATGGAACTAACTCACCACATTCCAAGGTCCTCCCCAGGATCGGGCAGCTGACTCGCAGGGCCCTCCCCTTCCTTGTGGATCATGACCGGCCCGCCCGCCGCGCCGACTAACATTCCCTGCATGACCCGTGTACTGCTCGCCGAGGACGACGCATCCATTTCGGAGCCACTGGCCCGCGCACTGCGTCGGGAGGGTTACGAGGTCGAGGTCCGCGAGGACGGGCCGACCGCCCTGGACGCCGGACTTCAGGGGGGCGTCGACCTGGTCGTGCTCGACCTGGGGCTGCCCGGAATGGACGGCCTGGAGGTCGCCCGCAGGCTGCGCGCCGACGGCCACACCGTGCCGATCCTGGTGCTGACCGCGCGCGCCGACGAGGTGGACACCGTCGTCGGGCTCGACGCCGGCGCCGACGACTACGTCACCAAGCCCTTCCGCCTCGCCGAGCTGCTCGCCCGGGTCCGCGCCCTGCTCCGGCGCGGCTCCACCGAGCCCGTCCCCGCCCCCGCCACCCACGGCGTACGGATCGACGTCGAGTCGCACCGCGCCTGGATGGGCGAGGAGGAGCTCCAGCTCACCGCGAAGGAGTTCGACCTCCTGCGGGTGCTGGTGCGCGACGCGGGCCGGGTCGTCACCCGCGACCAGCTGATGCGCGAGGTCTGGGACACCACCTGGTGGTCCTCCACCAAAACCCTCGACATGCACATCTCCTGGCTGCGCAAGAAGCTCGGCGACGACGCGGCGAACCCCCGGTACATCGCCACCGTGCGCGGCGTCGGCTTCCGGTTCGAGAAGAGCTGAGAGGCCGGGAGCCGCGAGCGGCACCGGAGCCGTGCGGCTTCCCCGGACGGTTTCCGCGGCCGGTTTCCCCGGACGGCGTGCATTCTTGAGCCATGCGCCGCCGTCTGATCAATTCCACGCTCGCCGTGGTACTCGTCGTCATCGCCGTCTTCGGGGTCTCCCTCGTCATCGTCGAGACCCGCACCATCAGCAACAGCGCCCAGGAGTCCGTCGACTCCGAGGCGCTGCGGCTGGTGAGCGTCATCGAGGGCCGCCTCGGCATCGAGGGCACCATCGGCCGCGACGTCCTGGTCAAACAGATCGGCGGCCACCGCTACGCCCGCATCGACATCCCCGGCCGCGCCCCCCTCGAAATCGGCGCCCGCCCCGCAGGCGGTGTCATCGAGGGCACGGCCAGCGGCGAGCGCGGCGAGACCGTCACCGTCCAGGAGTCCCGCTCGACCGTCACCCGCGAGGTCGGCCGCACCCTGCTGATCATCGGCGCGGTGGCCCTCCTCGCCGTCGTCGCCGCCGTCCTGCTCGCGGTACGCCAGGCCAACCGGCTCGCCTCCCCCCTCACCGACCTCGCCGAGACCGCCGAACGCCTCGGCTCCGGCGACCCCCGCCCGCGCCACAAGAGGTACGGCGTCCCCGAACTCGACCGGGTCGCCGACGTCCTGGACTCCTCCGCCGAACGCATCGGCCGCATGCTCACCGCCGAGCGCCGGCTCGCCGCCGACGCCTCCCACCAGCTCCGCACCCCCCTCACCGCACTGTCCATGCGGCTGGAGGAGATCACGCTCACCGACGACCCCGAGACGGTCAAGGAAGAGGCGACCATCGCCCTCACCCAGGTGGAGCGGCTCACCGACGTCGTGGAACGGCTGCTCACCAACTCCCGCGACCCGCGCACCGGCTCGGCCGTCGCCTTCGACCTCGACGAAGTGATCAAGCAGCAGATCGAGGAGTGGCGGCCCGCCTACCGCAGCGGCGGACGGGCGATCGTACGGTCGGGAAAGAAGGACCTGCGGGCCGTCGGCACCCCCGGAGCCGTCGCCCAGGTGCTCGCCGCACTCATCGAGAACTCGCTCATGCACGGCGGCGGCACCGTCGCCCTGCGCTCCCGCGTCACCGGCAATCAGGCCGTCATCGAGGTCACCGACGAGGGCCCGGGCGTCCCCGCCGAACTCGGCGCGCGGATCTTCGAGCGCACCATCAGCGGCCGCAACTCCACCGGCATCGGCCTCGCCGTCGCCCGCGACCTCGCCGAGGCGGACGGCGGCAGGCTGGAACTGCTCCAGCAGAAACCCGCCGTCTTCGCCCTGTTCCTCAGCACCGTCGTACCCGACAGCAGGCGCGACGCGGAGACGGGCGGCAAAACGATCAGGTGAGCCGGCCCGGCGCCGACGAAGCGGCCGGCGCGGCGGCGGACGAGGAGTGCGCCGCAACCGGGACCTGCGTCGCCGCCTGCGTCAGGGACTCCGCCTGCCCGACGGCCCCCTTCGCCGGCGGCGTCCGGAACACCCACGTCCGGTAGGACCAGAAGCGGAACAGGGTCGCCACCCCGATCCCGAACACCTTGAAGAAGTTGCTCTGCAGCGGAGTGTTCCAGCCGAAGCCGTACGTCGCCGCGAACAGCAGCCCGTTCTCGATCACCGCGCCGACCACGCTGAACAGCAGGAAGAGCGACAGCTCCCTGGCCCGGCCGCTCTTGTCGCGGTCGCGGTAGGTGAAGTACCGGAAACCCAGATAGTTGAAGAGCACCGCGATCACGGTGGCCAGCAGGCTCGCCCGCACCACCTGCAGATCGGTGGTGTGCCGCAGCACATTGAAGGCAGCCATGTTGACCAGCAGGCCCAGACCGCCCACCGCACCGAACTTGACGACCTCGCGCGCGAGCTGCTCCAACCGCGTCCGCAGCGCCGTGCCGCCAGGCTCGCTCATGATGTCCGTCGACCCCGTTCGGTTGATGTCGTCAACCCAGCCATGCTAACCGTCACCCCGCATGCGGCGGGGAGACGTGTTCCTTCCGGTGGCCACGAACCTCCGGAACGACGACGGAAGCCCGACGCGACCACTCCCCGCCCTTGTGCGTTCCTACGAAGGACCACCCGTCCCGGGTGGTGGGTGCCTACGGATACCCTGTCCGGGTGACGTTCCCGGTAGTCGGCATGGTCGGTGGCGGTCAGCTCGCCCGTATGACCCACGAGGCGGGCATCCCCCTCGGCATCAAGTTCAAGATCCTCAGCGACACCCCCCAGGATTCGGCGGCCCAAGTGGTCGGCGACGTCGTCATCGGCGACTATCGCGACCTGGACACCCTGCGCGCCTTCGCGCGCGGCTGCGACGTGATCACCTTCGATCACGAGCACGTCCCCACCGAACACCTGCGGGCCCTGGAGGCGGACGGCATCCCCGTCCGCCCGGGACCCGACGCGCTGGTGCACGCCCAGGACAAGGGGGTGATGCGCGCCAAACTCACCGAGATCGGCGCGCCCTGCCCCCGCCACCGCATCGTCGGCGACCCCGCCGACGTGACGGCCTTCGCGGCGGAGGGAGCGGGTTATCCGGTCATCCTCAAGACCGTGCGCGGCGGGTACGACGGCAAGGGCGTGTGGTTCGTACGGTCCGAGGCGGACGCGCACGAGCCGTTCCGCGCCGGGGTCCCGGTCCTCGCCGAGGAGAAGGTCGACTTCGTCCGCGAACTCGCCGCCAACATCGTGCGCTCCCCGCACGGCCAGGCAGTCGCCTACCCGGTCGTCGAGTCCCAGCAGGTCGACGGCGTCTGCGACACCGTCATCGCCCCCGCACCCGGCCTCTCCGAAGCCCTCTCCGGCGAGGCCCAGCAGCTCGCCATCCGCATCGCCGTCGCCCTCGACGTGGTCGGCCACCTCGCGGTCGAACTCTTCGAGACGAAGGACGGCCGCATCCTCGTCAACGAACTCGCGATGCGCCCGCACAACTCCGGCCACTGGACCCAGGACGGCGCGATCACCTCGCAGTTCGCCAACCACATCCGTGCCGTCCTCGACCTCCCCCTCGGCGACCCGCGCCCGAGGTCGAAGTGGACCGTGATGTGCAACGTGCTCGGCGGCGACTACCCCGACATGTACAAGCCGTACCTGCACGTCATGGCCCGCGACCCGCAGGCGAGGATCCACATGTACGGCAAGGACGTGAAACCCGGCCGCAAGGTCGGCCACGTCAACACCTACGGCGACGACCTCGACGACGTGCTGGAACGCGCCCGTCACGCCGCCGGCTACCTCCGAGGAACGATCGTTGAGTAATCCACTGGTCGGCATCGTCATGGGCTCCGACTCGGACTGGCCCGTCATGGAGGCCGCCGCCACCGCGCTCGCCGAGTTCGAGATCCCCTACGAGGTCGACGTCGTCTCCGCCCACCGGATGCCGCACGAGATGATCGCGTACGGCGAGGAAGCGGCCGGCCGCGGCCTCAAGGCGATCATCGCGGGCGCGGGCGGCGCCGCCCACCTCCCCGGCATGCTCGCCTCGGTGACCCCGCTCCCCGTGATCGGCGTCCCCGTCCCCCTCAAGTACCTGGACGGCATGGACTCCCTGCTGTCCATCGTCCAGATGCCGGCCGGCGTGCCCGTCGCCACCGTCTCCGTCGCCGGCGCCCGCAACGCCGGCCTCCTCGCGGCCCGCATGCTCGCCGCCCACGACCCGGCACTGCTCACCCGCATGCAGGAGTTCCAGCAGGAGCTCAACGCCCAGGCCACCGAGAAGGGCAAGCGGCTGCGCACCAAGGCGATGGGCGCGGACTCCTTCGGCTTCGGGAAGTGAGCGCCGTGAGCAGCCTCTCCGAGGCCCGCGCGCTCCTCGCCGACTTCCCCGTCGTCGACGGCCACAACGACCTCCCCTGGGCGCTGCGCGAGCAGGCCGGCTACGACCTGGACCGCCTCGACATCGGCGCCGACCAGTCCGCCCACCTCCACACGGACCTGGCCCGGCTGAAGTCCGGCTGCGTCGGCGCCCAGTTCTGGTCGGTGTACGTCCGCACCGAGCTCACCGGCGACTCGGCGGTCAGCGCCACCCTCGAACAGATCGACGTCGTCGGCCAACTGCTCGCCCGTTACCCGGACCACCTGGTCCGCGCGCTGTCGGCCGACGACATGGAGTCCGCCCGCAGGGACGGCCGCATCGCCTCCCTGATGGGCGCCGAGGGCGGCCACTCGATCAACAACTCCCTCGCCACCCTGCGCGCCCTGCACACCCTCGGCGTCCGCTACATGACGCTCACCCACAACGACAACACGCCGTGGGCCGACAGCGCGACGGACACCCCCGTCGTCGGCGGCCTCTCCGCCTTCGGCCGTGAGGTCGTACGGGAGATGAACCGCGTCGGCATGCTGGTGGACCTGTCCCACGTGGCGGCCACGACCATGCGCGACGCGCTGGACACCTCCGAGGCCCCGGTCCTCTTCTCGCACTCCTCCGCGCGCGCGGTCTGCGACCACCCGCGCAACATCCCGGACGAGATCCTCTCCCGCCTGCCCGCCAACGGGGGCGTGGCGATGGCCACCTTCGTACCGAAGTTCATCCTGCCCGCCGCCGTCGAGTGGACGCTGCGCGCGGACGAGAACATGCGCGCCCACGGCCTGGACGCCCTCGACACCACCACAGAGGGCATGAAGGTCCAGCGCGCCTTCGAGGCCGGGAACCCCCGCCCGATGGCCAACGCGGCCACGGTCGCCGACCACCTCGACCACATGCGCGAGGTCGCCGGCATCGACCACATCGGCATCGGCGGCGACTTCGACGGCACGGCCTTCACCCCGGCGGGCCTGGAGGACGTCTCCGGCTACCCGAACCTGATCGCCGAGCTGCTCACCCGCGGCTGGTCCACCGCCGACCTCGCCCAGCTCACCTGGCAGAACGCGGTCCGCGTCCTGCGCGACGCGGAATCCGTGGCCCGCGACCTCCAGTCCCGCCGCACCCCGTCGAACGCGACGCTCGAACAGCTGGACGGCTGAGCCACCCGCTTCCCCCAGAGCCATACCGGACCGACGCCGCGCAGCCCACCCGCCCCTGCCTCGCACCGGTGCGAGGCAGGGGCGGAGGCGTTCAGACCACCGAACGAAGCCGGACCCTCTCACGGGCAGTGGCCGGTGCACCGAGCCCCAGCACCCCGTCGATCGCGAGCCGCGCCCGGTCCGGGGCATCTGGCATCAGGTCACTGTAATAGCGCTCCGTAAAGCTCACGGAAGAGTGCCCGAGCCAGGCCGAGACCTCTGTCACCGACACCCCCTGAGAAAAGAGGGACGCCGCGTAGAAGTGCCGGAAACTGTGCGGTTTGAAGTAGTCGACACCGGCCGTGATCAGAGCGGGCTTCCAGATTTTCTCGTACCAGTAGTACGGGTACAGCAGCCCGGTCCGGGTGACGTTGGCGAACAGCAGTCCGTCCGGGCTCCAGGTTCCGTGGTCCCTGAGCTGCCGCCGCAATGCCAGAGCCACGATGTCTGGCAGCGGTACCTCCCTGCCCCGGTCACCCTCCTCGCGCCACTTGATGTGGCGTAGCCGCATCCGGCCGTACTTGCCGGTGCCTGTGTCCCCGTCGCAGGCCACCTGCCGGTCGACCGTGATCACCTTGCGGTGCGGATGAATTCGGTCGGCCGCCATACCCATGGCCTCACCGAGCCGGAGCCCGCAACCGGCCATCAGCCAGAACATCCCGCGATAGCGCTCGGGCGCCGCGCTGGTGACGGCGTGTACGACCACCGTGGTAGGGACCTGGGCCTCTGCGCGCTGGTCGCGATAGACCTGAGCCCGGCTGTCGGGCAGCTGGATGCCGCGGCACGGGTTCGCTTCGATGAGCCCGCCTTCCACGGCCCATGCAAACACTGACATCACGATGTTGAAGCGAAACCGTGTAGTGGACGGCTTGTACGCACGGGTGTCGATGAGCCAGAGCACCCACTCCGTAATGTCCGACGGGCTCACCAACCCGACGGGGCGCGAGCCGAAGAAGGGTTCCACGCTCCTCGCCAGAATGGTCCGGTACTGCTTGACGCTGCTGTTCTCCACTCCCCGAGTGGTGGCCCAGCGCTCGAAGACCGAGACGAAGGGCTCAACCCCCGCCGACTCGTTCCCGGGACTGCTCATGTTCTTCGCCCTCCAGACACCGTCTGGCCTTTGCGGTCAGACGGTCCGCGGGTTTGCCTGGTGGCCCGGCGAGGAAGCCCATGGCGCGGGCCCGGCGGATACGTCCACTGATGGTGTTCCTGCTCATCCCCCACGCGGCTGCCAGCCGTGTGACCGGACTCCGGTACCCCTGCTCCACCAAAGAGACGTACTCACGGGCCATCAGGGCGTAGTCGTGGTCGGTCTCAACCCTGACGGGCACAGTCCCCCCGCCCGGGCCATCGGCCGAGCGGCTGAACCGTGCCCTGAGCTCCTTCGTCGTTCTGCGGATCTCCGACAGCGAGATGGACCGCATCAGCTCCGCTGTGATGCCGTCCGACTCCTTCGCGGCATCCAGATCCGCCGGCGGGTCGATACGGAGACTGGACGGACCGTCCCACGGCGCACTCAGCACACTCACCACAGTGAGCCGCCACCCGTACAACTCGGCTTCGTGGATGAGGTTTTCCCCCTCCACCCGCCAGCCCGCGGGAAGTTCGCCGTCCTTGTGCGCATCCGTCATCCGTTCAAACTAGCGCGGCACACAGTGGCCACCACGTGCCGGGAGGCCCCCGGTCACGAGAAGGAATCTAGAACACGCAACACGGTTCCTGCCGTGTTTCGTGTTCCATTGACCCATGCGGGTGGGCGGTCAAACAGGTGAACGAAGGAGAGAGAGCGCCCCGGTGGGGACGCCCTCTCTCCTCGTGTGTCTCTTTGCCGTACCGGTTACTTCGGCAGGTTCCGCGCCATCACGATGCGCTGGATCTGGTTCGTGCCCTCGTACAGCTGCGTGATCTTGGCGTCGCGCATCATCCGCTCCACCGGGTAGTCACGGGTGTAGCCGTAGCCGCCGAGGAGCTGGATGGCGTCCAGGGTGATCTCCATGGCGGCGTCCGAGGCGTAGCACTTGGCGGCGGCGCCGAAGAAGGTCAGGTCCTCCTTGTCGCCGCCGGCGGCGACGCGCTCGGACCTGGCGGCTGCCGCGTAGGTGAGCTGGCGGGCCGCCTCCAGCTTCATGGCCATGTCGGCCAGCATGAACTGGACGCCCTGGAAGTCGCCGATCGGCTTGCCGAACTGCTTGCGCTCCTGGACGTAGCCCTTGGCGTAGTCCAGTGCGCCCTGGGCGATGCCGAGGGCCTGGGCCGCGATGGTGATGCGGGTGTGGTCCAGGGTCTTCATCGCGGTCGCGAAGCCGGTGCCCTCCTCGCCGATCATGCGGTCGGCGGGGATGCGCACGTTGTCGAGGTAGACCTCGCGGGTGGGGGAGCCCTTGATGCCGAGCTTCTTTTCCGGGGCGCCGAAGGAGACGCCCTCGTCGGACTTCTCCACGACGAAGGCGGAGATGCCCTTGGAGCGCTTCTCGGGATCGGTGACGGCCATCACCGTGTAGTACTCGGACTCGCCCGCGTTGGTGATCCAGCGCTTCACGCCGTTGAGCACCCAGAAGTCGCCGTCGCGCACCGCGCGCGTCTTCATGCCGGCCGCGTCCGAACCGGCGTCCGGCTCGGAGAGGCAGTACGAGAACATCGCGTCGCCCTTGGCGAGCGGCGCCAGGTACTTCTTCTTGAGCTCCTCGGAGCCCGAGAGGATGACCGGGAGGGAGCCCAGCTTGTTGACGGCGGGGATGAGGGAGGAGGAGGCGCAGACCCGGGCGACCTCTTCGATCACGATGACCGTGGCGAGCGCGTCCGCACCGGCGCCGCCGTACGCCTCGGGGACGTGCACCGCCTGGAGGTCGGCGGCGACCAGCGCGTCCAGGGCCTCCTTCGGGAAGCGGGCGTTCTCGTCGACCTCGGCGGCGTGCGGAGCGATCTTCGCCTCGGCGAGCGCGCGCACCGTTTCACGGAGCATGTCGTGCTCTTCGGACGTGCGGTACAGGTCGAAATCGGGCGAACCTGCCAAGGTCTCTCACTCCCAAAGGTGCTAACTACCGTTAAGTAACCTGATCGGTAATCCTGATTTTAGGGGCTGCGGGCGATCCAGGGATACGTGAGTTTGCCGACAGCACCGCCGCGGGGCCGAATTTCCCCCTCCGGGCACCCGGATATGCTCGGGCGCGTTGTCCCGTCCGTATCGCTAGGAGCACGACATGGCCCTCAAGATCACCGTGATCGGCACCGGCTACCTCGGCGCCACGCACGCCGCGGCCATGGCGGAGCTCGGGTTCGAGGTGCTCGGGCTGGACATCGTGCCCGAGAAGATCGAGATGCTGTCGGCGGGACGGGTGCCGATCTACGAGCCGGGCCTCGAAGAGCTGCTCCAGCGCCACGTCCAGGGGCTCCCGGGGTCCAGCGGGCGGCTGCGCTTCACGACGGACTGGGCGGAGGTCGGTGCGTTCGGCGACGTGCACTTCGTCTGTACGAACACGCCGCAGAAGCACGGCGAGTACGCCTGCGACATGAGCTACGTGAACAGCGCCTTCGCCTCCCTCGCACCGCACCTGAAGAGCGACGCGCTGGTGGTGGGCAAGTCGACCGTGCCGGTGGGCTCGGCTGCACGGCTCAAGGAGCTGCTGGCCGCGCAGGCGCCCGAGGGCGTCGAGCTGGCCTGGAACCCGGAGTTCCTGCGCGAGGGCTTCGCCGTCGAGGACACCCTGCACCCGGACCGGATCGTGGTCGGCGTGGAGAGCGAGCGCGCCGAGAAGATCCTGCGCGAGGTGTACGCGACACCGCTGGGGGAGGGCTCGCCCTTCGTGGTCACCGACTTCCCGACGGCCGAGCTGGTGAAGACCGCGGCCAACTCCTTCCTGGCCACGAAGATCTCCTTCATCAACGCCATGGCCGAGGTCTGCGAGGCCGCCGATGGCGACGTGGCGAAGCTGGCCGAGGCCATCGGGCACGACGACCGGATCGGGAAGAAGTTCCTGCGGGCCGGGATCGGCTTCGGCGGCGGCTGCCTGCCCAAGGACATCCGGGCGTTCATGGCACGGGCCGGCGAGCTCGGCGCGGACCAGGCGCTGACCTTCCTGCGCGAGGTCGACTCCATCAATATGCGGCGCCGCGGGCACATGGTCGAGCTGGCCAGGGAGGCACTCGGTGACGTCGGCTTCCTGGGCAAGCGGGTCGCGGTGCTGGGCGCCACGTTCAAGCCCGACTCGGACGACGTACGGGACTCGCCCGCACTGAACGTCGCCGGGCAGATCCACCTCCAGGGCGGTCAGGTGACCGTGTACGACCCCAAGGGCATGGCCAACGCCCGCCGCGTCTTCCCGACCCTCGGGTACGCCGACTCCGCGCTCGACGCGGTGCGCGGCGCGGACGTGGTGCTGCACCTCACCGAGTGGAGCGAGTTCCGCGAGCTGGACCCGGAGGAGCTGGGCAGCGCCGTCGCGCACCGCCTCATCCTGGACGGGCGCAACGCCCTGGACGCGGCGAAGTGGCGCGAGGCCGGGTGGACGTACCGGGCGATGGGCCGCCCGAAGGCCTGACGCCGGCGGAGCCGTCGGCCGGCGGCCCGGTGCCTGCCCGGTGCCTGCGCGGCCGCCGCCTGCGCTCAGCCGTCCATCTCCTCGATCCGCGCGGTGGACGGACCGCGGCGCTCCTGCGCCGCCCGGGCGGCGAACTCCATGTCGCGCAGCACCCGCAGGAGATTGCCCCAGGTGAGCCTGGCCAGATCGGCCTCCGGCCAGCCGCGCTCCAGGAGTTCGGCGATCACGAGCGGGTAGCCGGCCGCGTCGGTCAGCCCGGCGGGGTGGCCGGAGCCCGTGTCGTACGTACCGGAGAGGCCGACGCAGTCCGGGCCCGCCAGCGAGCGGACGTGGTCGAGGTGGTCGGCGACGTCGTGCACCGAGGAGCCGGTGGCGTCGGCGGAGAACGGCACCATGCACAGGCCGCCGTTGGCGTGCACGGCGCGCAGCACGTCGTCGGGGACGTTCGCCGGGTGGCTGTTGAGGGCCGCGGCTCCGGAACGGGTGAAGACCACCGGTGCCTTGGTCACGGTGAGGGTCGCGCGGGCGGTCTCGGGCGTGGCACCGCTGAGGTCGACGAGCATGCCGATCCGGTTCATCTCCCGTACGACTTCCTGTCCGAACCTGGTCAGCCCGGTGGGCGGCGCCCAGGCGGTTCCGGTGAGGGTGAGGATGCGTACGCCCAGGGCGTGCAGGGAGCGCAGGGCGCCGAGCGAGTCGCCGATGGCGGTGGCCTGGGCCGGGCCGAGCAGGGAGGCGATCCTGCCGCAGGACCTGGCGGCGCCGATCTCGCCCGCGCTCAGTGCGAGGCGCAGGCCCTCGGGGTGGCTGCGGACGAGTGCCAGGACGCGGTCGATCTGCTCCAGCGTGAGGGCGGCCGTGCAGTCGCGTTCCCGGTCGCCGTGCGGTGCCGGGCCGGGGGAAGCCGGTCCCGCCGTGGAAGCCGGTCCCGCGGTGGGCGTCGGTCCGGCGCCCGGTGCGGCTCGGGCGTCCGGGGCCGGACCTGTGGGCTGCTGCGTCGTCCCTGCGCCCTGCCGGCCGTAGGTGTGCAGCGACCAGAACTGGGCGCCGATCCCGCCGGAGCGGAGCCGGGGAAGGTCGGTGTCGAGGGTGCTCTCGCCCAGTTCTATGTCGGACCAGGGGACGGAGCGCAGCGCCCAGGCGAGCCCGTTGTGGCCGTCGGCCACGGGGTGGGCGGCGAGCAGCGCGCGGGCCGGTTCCAGCGGTGGTTCGGGGGCGGGGGACGCGTCGGCCGGGGACGCGTCGGGCGCCGGGTCCGGGGCGGGGTCCGGGTCCCGGTCGGGCGCCGTGTCGTGGGCCGGAGTGTGCGGCCGCTCCGTCTGCTCCGTACGGGAGGTGGCGGTCGGCTCCCGGGCCGGCTGGCCCGCGGCGGGGGAGGCTTGCGGGTCGTCCTGTAGCAGTGCCATGAGAGGGCTCCGGTGTCGCGACGGCAATAGGGCAACCGTGGCACGGGAGCGCCGGGGGTTCGCGGCGGGTGAGCCGTTCGGGGGACGGAGGGAAGGGGCGGGGAGGCGAGCGGGACGAGGCAGCCCGCCCCTGGAGGGGCGGGCTGTTTCGTCCGGCCGGATCGCCTGGTGTGCGCTCCCGAGGGGACCGCCCTTCCCCGCGGTGGGGCGGGGAGGTGCCTCAGCCGCCCCTCCCCCGCGGGGGAGGGGCCTCAGCCGGCTTTCCCCACGCCGGGGAGGTGGCTCAGCCGCCCCCCCCCGCGCGGGGGGACGTGGCTCAGCGGTCCGCGGTGACGGTGACCGGCTCGTCGTTCTTGATCTGCTTGACCAGCTGCTGCATCTTCGCCTTGTCCCAGACGAGGTTGCTGCCGCGCATGCCGGAGATCGGCATGTTCATCGACTTGCCCTCGCCGCCCTGCACGCCCTTCATGGCGAAGAACATCTCGCCCAGGTCGAACAGCCCAATGTCCTTGTCGACGACGAGCGTGTCCAGGCCCGCGCCCAGCATCGGGTACAGGGAGAACGGGTTGAGGACCGTGCCCGGGGTGGCCGCCTGCGAGGCAAGGGCCGACAGGAACTTCTGCTGGTTCTTGGTGCGCTCCAGGTCGGAGGAGAAGGCGTACCGGGTGCGGACGAAGGCGAGCGCCTGTTCGCCGTTGAGGGTCTGCTTGCCGGCCTGGAAGTCGGCGCCCGACTTCTTGTCCTTGAACGCCTTCGGGATGTCGAGTTCGACGCCGCCCAGCGCGTCCACGATGTTCGCGAAGCCGGCGAAGCCGATCTCCGCGTAGTGGTCGATGCGCAGACCGGTGTTGTGCTCGACGGTACGGACCAGGAGCTGGGGGCCGTCCTCGGCGTACGCGGCGTTCAGCTTCACCCGGCGGCCCGTGCCCTCGCGGCGCTTGCCGGACTGGGAACCGACGAAGGACGGGATCTCCACGTCCGAGTCGCGGGGCAGCGAGACCATGGTGTTCCCGCTGGAACAGGACGCCAGGATCATCATCGAGTCGGTGCGCTTGCCGTCGGCGGAGCCGGTGTGCAGCCTCTTCTTGTCCTCGGCGGTCATGCCCTCGCGGCTGTCGGAGCCGACGATGAGGTACGTGGTGCAGTCGCCCTCCTCCGGCCGGTCGATCACCTTGGAGAGGTCGACCTCGCGGCGGACCTTGGAGTCGGCCCAGAAGTAGGTGCCGATCGAGGTGATCGCGAGGACCGCGGCGACGGTGATCGCGCCGACCTTGATCCGGCGGCCCCAGTTCGGGGCGGGGCGCGGGCCGCGGCCGCCGCCGGAGCGGTTGCCTCCGCCGCCGTAGACCTGGCCCGTGTTGTAGCCGTCGTCGCGGCTGCCGCGCTGGGCGCCGCCGTCCCACACGGGGTAGTCGTCGTCGTACCCCTGCGACTGCTGCGCCGGGACACCGGGCGGCGGAGCCGTGGGGCGCTGGGGAGCGGGCCGCGGGGCCTGGCCGCGCTGCACATGCCGCATCACCTGGGGGCCCTCGGGCTGCGCGCCTGCGCTGCCGCGGCCGTACCGGTCGTTGCGGTCGTCGTTTCGTGCACTGGGCCAGTCGCTCATGTGCTCAGTGTGCGGGCTATGTGGCGGTGGCCAGAAGTCCGGGTGGGAAATCGGGGCCTGGCTGTTGCAGAGCTGATGCAATGTGCACGCGCATAAAGTAGAGGGCATGACAGTTCAGGTCCAGACCCCGGAAGACCCCCTTCCGGGCAAGCCCACCTCCGCGTCCCGCACCACGCTGAGCCACATCATGACCGCTGCGGAAACGAATCTTCTCGGCACTGTGCACGGTGGCGTGATCATGAAGCTCGTGGACGACGCGGCGGGTGCGGTGGCCGGGCGGCACTCCGGCGGCCCGGCCGTCACGGCCTCGATGGACGAGATGGTGTTCCTGGAGCCGGTGCAGGTCGGCGATCTCGTCCACGTGAAGGCCCAGTGCAACTGGACCGGCCGCTCCTCGATGGAGATCGGCGTGCGGGTGCTGGCCGAGCGGTGGAACGAGTCGACGCCCGCCCAGCAGGTCGGCTCCGCCTACCTGGTCTTTGCCGCCGTCGACGCGGACGGCAAGACGCGCCCCGTACCGCCGGTGATCCCGGAGACGGAGCGCGACCAGCGGCGTTACCAGGAGGCCCAGATCCGCCGCACCCACAGGCTGGCGCGCCGCCGCGCCATCAAGGAACTGCGCGACCGCCGCGCCGCCGACGGCCTCAACGACTAGCCGTCGCCCTCAACGGCTAGCCGTCGCCCTCAACGACCAGCCGTCGCCCTCGACGACTAGCCGTCGCCCTCAACGACCAGCCGTCGGCCTCGGCACACAGCCGTCGCACAGTCGACACACAGCCGGCCGACGGCCGCGACGACCACCCGCACCGCACGTTCCCGCACGCTAGGGGCAGACCACCTGGTCGCCCGTCGTCACGCCGAACTCGCCCCGGTAGGGGTCCTCCGCCCGGACCCGTGTCACGGCCCGGAAGTCCGCGCCCGCCGTGACCCGCATGAGGCTGCCCTGGCCCTTGACCGCCTTCAGTTCGCAGCCCGGCAGTGCCGTCGCCAGGGACTTGGCGGACCGGTCCCAGCGGGGGTCGTAGCTGAGGAGGGTGCGAGTGAGGTCCCGGCGGGCCCCGTTGCCCGGGACGCCGGTGGTGCGGAAGCCGGTGCCGCGCAGCGCGGCGTCGACCCGCTTGCCCAGGCCCGGCGTACGCGTCCCGTTGTCGACCTGCACGCGGACCTGCTGGGGGGAGACGTCGACGGTCGTCGCCGGGGGCTGCTTGGGCCGGGGTGCGGCCAGCGGCCGGTCGTCGCGCAGGGCCTGGAAGAGCTTCTTCGACTTGGCGGCGTCCCACTTCAGGGTGGAGCCGATGCCCTTGACGTGGTGGCCCATCTCGCCGATCGGCACCGAGGCGAACTCCGAGGACGCCGGGGAGAAGCCCCGCATCGCCCGGGCGAGGGCGAACATCTCCGCCGTACCGAACCCGCTGTCGGCCCGTACCGAGCCGAGCAGGGTCTGGGCCACCTCACGGAACTTCACCGGGTTGACGAGGGCGCCGCCGTCCGTGGCCCTGGCGATGAAGGCCGCGAGGAAGCGCTGCTGGCGCTGCATCCGGCCCAGGTCGGACGCCCCGTCGATGTGCCGGGAACGTACGTACTGGAGGGCTTCGCCGCCGCCGAGCCGGTGCGTGCCGGGGGCCAGGTCCAGGCCGGTGTTGGCGTCCTTCAGCGGGGTCGAGGTGCAGATCTCCACGCCGCCGAGCACGTCCACCGTCTTCATGAAGCTGGTGAAGTCGACCTCCAGATAGTGGTCGATCTTGACGCCCGTCATCTGTTCGACGGTGCGGGTGGTGAGGGCCGGGCCGCCCTCCGCGTACGCCGCGTTCAGTTTGACCGGGTGGGCCTTGTGATGGTCGCCGGTCGTCTCGTCGGTGTGCTCGGGCAGCTCGGCGTAACTGTCGCGGGGGAGGCTGACGACGCTGGCGCGCTCCCGGTCCTGCGAGACGTGCACGACCATGACCGTGTCGGTGCAGTGGCAGGGGGCGCCGCCCAGCCGGTACTTCTGCCGCTCCTCGGGGGTGATCCGGTCGCGGCCGTCGGTGCCGACCAGCAGGAAGTTCATGCCGTACCCGGACTCGGGTCTGTTCTTCATGTCCTTGAACGGGTCGACCCGGCTGATCTGCGTGTTCATGCTGGTCATCAGCGCGTGCCCGATGCCGCCCGCGCCCAGGACCAGCACCGACAGGGTGGTCGCCGCCCGCATGCCCCAGCGCGGCCTCTCGTCCTGCCGACGGCGGCGCTCCCTGGCCGGCCGCTCCTGGGACAGGGGCGTGCGCCGGCGGCGCTCTCGCGGACGCGGAGCTGGCGGACGGGGCGGAACGGGCACGGGGGACACCTCCGCGGGGCACAGGACGGGGATCGCGTGCACCGTATGCCGATACGATCTCCAGCCCGGTGCACCGGCACGGCCGCCGCGCGAGGCTGTCCCCCGTTCGCGGTAACGTGAGCCGATGTGAACGCCATCCCCGCCGCCGCCCCCGCGGTCTCCGTGATCATGCCGGTCCTCAACGAGGAGCGGCACCTGCGCAACTCGGTCCGCCACATCCTGGAGCAGGAGTACGACGGCGAGATGGAGGTGGTGATCGCGCTCGGCCCCTCCACGGACCGCACCGACGAGATCGCCGCCGAGCTGGTACGGGGAGACCCGCGCGTGCACACCGTGCCGAATCCCACGGGCCGCACCCCCGCCGCCCTCAACGCCGCCATCAAGGCCTCCCGGCACCCCGTCGTCGTCCGCGTCGACGGCCACGGCATGCTCTCCGCCGACTACATCGCCACCGCCGTCCGCCTCCTGGAGGAGACCGGCGCGCAGAACGTCGGCGGCATCATGCACGCCGAGGGCGAGAACGCCTGGGAAGAGGCCGTCGCCGCGGCCATGACCTCGAAGATCGGCGTCGGCAACGCCGCCTTCCACACCGGCGGCGCCGCCCAGCAGGCCGAGACCGTCTACCTGGGCGTCTTCCGCCGCGAGGCCCTGGAGCAGCAGGGCGGCTACAACGAGGAGTTCATCCGCGCCCAGGACTGGGAGCTGAACTTCCGTATCCGTGAGGCCGGCGGGCTGATCTGGTTCTCGCCCGAGCTGAAGGTGCAGTACCGCCCGCGCCCGAGCATCAAGGCGCTCGCCAAGCAGTACAAGGACTACGGCCGCTGGCGGCACGTCGTCGCCCGCTACCACTCCGGCTCCATCAACCTGCGCTACCTCGCCCCGCCGACCGCCGTGTGCGCGATCGCGGCGGGCGCCGTGGTGGGTGCGCTCGTCACCCCGTGGGGCTTCGTGGTTCCGGCCGGCTACCTGGCCGCGATCACCGCGGGCTCCCTGCCGGCCGGCAAGGGCCTGTCGCTGAAGGCCCGCGCGCAGATCCCCGTCGCACTCGCCACCATGCACATGTCGTGGGGGTACGGCTTCCTGACCTCGCCGAAGTCCCTCGCCAAGCGCGTCATCGCGAGCCGCCGCCCGGCCGTCCAGGGGCAGGGCGCCGGCGTCTGACCGTACGTATGCGAAGGGGGCCAGGTCCGCACGGACCCGGCCCCCTTCGCATCCCCGCGGACCCTAGTCCTTGCCGTTCCAGCGGTACGGGGCGTAGACGTCCATGCACGCCTTGGTGTCGTCGCCGGTGACGGCTTCCGCGCTCTCGGGGACGTCGCCCGCGGTGGGTGCCGCGGCCTTCGGGAAGACGTCGCCGGTGCGCCAGTCCGAGCCGACGACCAGGGTGACGCCGGAGGACGCCGAGGACTTCTTCACGGCGGTGGCCGGGATGCCCAGCGACTTGGCGACGGCCTGGGCGTCGCCCTCCAGCTCGGCGCTGGGGTAGGTGACCGTGGTGTGCTCGGAGGCCGGGCGCTCCCGGCTGGCCGTCGCACGGGAGTAACCCTTGCCGGTGAGGAGGCCGGCGACGGTGGAGGCGCGGCCCCGGGCGGCCGCGCGGGTGTCGGTGCCGGTGCCGTTCTGCACGGAGACCGCGAGCTCGCCGGGGGCGGTCATCGGCGTCTTGGGCGCCGGGCCCGCAGGCTTGTTGCCCGGCTGCTTGCCGTCGGCCGTGCCGCCGTTCCGGTCACCGTTCCTGTCGAAGGGGATGTCGTCGCGGAGCATCGTCAGGACCTTCGAGGCGTCCTTCTCGGAGACGATGTAGTGGTTCCTGTCCTGCGGGTCGATGATCGTCGGCAGCGACGTCATGGTGATGCTGTCGGACGGTACGTCCTTGAGCTGCATCGCCAGGTCGAAGAGCTTGCCTACCGACTTGATCTCGTCGGACACCACGAGGGCCTTGGTGGCCGCTTCCGCGAGCCCGGTCAGCCGGCCCGCGTCGGTGAACGCGTTCTGCGACTTGAGCTCCCGCAGCATCGAGTTCATGTACATGTGCTGCGCCTTGGCGCGGCCCTTGTCGCTCTCGAACGCATGCCGGGTGCGCAGCCACTTCAGCGCGTCCTCGCCCTGGATCCGGTGGGTGCCCGCCGGGAGCTTCAGGTGCGAGCCGCCCTTGACGCCCGGCTTGGAGCGGTCCCAGACGCCCTGCTTGAGGCAGACCTCGACACCGCCGACCGCGTCCGACATCTTCACCACACCGGAGAAGTCGATCATCATCCAGTGGTCGATGTAGACGTTCGTGAGCTGCTGCCAGGTGTCCAGGACGCAGCTCGGACCGCCGCGGGCCAGGGCCTGGTTGATGATCTTGTTGGTCTTGGGGAACGTCTCGCCGGTCTTCTCGTCCTTGCACTCGGGGATGTTCACCCGGGTGTCGCGGGGGATGCTCACCACGGAGGCGTGCTTGCGGTCGGCGGAGACGTGCAGCAGCTTCTGCACGTCGGCCAGGGGCTTGTTGCCCACCGACTCCTTGCTGCCGCCGAGTTCCAGGTTCCCCTTGGTGTTACGGCTGTCGGAGCCGATGAGGAGGATGTTGAGCGGGGTCTGCCCGGCGGCATTCGCCTCGGGCTTGGGCGGGCCGTCGTTGTTGCTGCGGTTGCCGCCGCGCAGGTTGGAGTCGAGGTGGCGGACGTAGAGGTAGCCGGCGGCGGCCGTGCCGAGGATCAGCACGGCCACGGTTATCGCGGTCCAGCGCAGGATGCGCTTCTTCCTGCTCCTGCCCTCGCCGCCGTTGCCGCCGCCGGGGCGCCTGCGCCTGCCGGCACCGCCCCCGCGGCGGCCGCCGTCGTCGGGGCCCGCCGGGTCCCGGCCCGCCGCTGCGTCCGGCGGACCGCTCTCCCCGTGCGCCGCGCCCTCGTAGAGACTCTCGTCCCAGCCGAGGCTGCGCGCGCGGGTCCCCTCCCCGTGCACCCTGCTGCTGCCCACCGGGCCCCCACCCACTCCCATTCGGATTCTTCTCAAGCCCGGTGACCGGCGGTCACTTGGCGCACAGCGGCTTGTCCGCACTCACTTGGCGCACACCGACGTGCCGGTACTCACTTGGCGCACACCGACTTGTCAGCGCTGGCCCGCTGGATTCCCGCCGGTGCCTTGGCCGGGGCGCCGACCGGCTGCCCGGCCTTCGTGAAGTCGCCGCCCAGCGTGAGCGTCATCGGCTCGCGCGCGCCCGCCTGCTGCCCGGTCGGCTTCATCGCCGAGGAGGGCAGTCCCATCATCGCCGCGAGCGCACGGGCCTGGTCGGCCTGGTCGGTGCCGTACTCCAGCGTGGTCTTCGGGACGTCGGGCTTCGACGAGTTGCCGCCGTTGGTCGCGAGCTTGGCGCCCTTGTTCAACTGGAGCCAGGACAGCGTCTCCTGGGCGGCGCCGCTGGGGCCGCCGCCGTTGAAAATGGTGACCCGTACCTCGTCGGCGGCGGCCTTGGTGCCCTTCAGCAGGGCGTCCTGCTTGGCACTGGCCTGTGCCTTCTGTTCCTTCTCCTGTTTCTTCACCTCGGTCAGCGAAGTGTCCGACTGCATCATCGCGAAGAGTGGATCGGCCTTCTCGTGGTTGACGACCACGGTGGCCTTCTTCTTCGGCGGCTCGTCCGGGTTGTCGAGGACCGGCAGGGTGGTGAAGGTGATGTTCTTGGGATCGACCTTGGCGACTTCCTCGGCCAGCGACTTGAGCCTGGAGATGCTGCCGATGCCGGAGTCGACGGTCATCGCCTTGGTCGCCGCGTCCGCCAGGCCGTAGAGCTTGGACGGGTTGGTCAGTGTCTCGCTGGACTTCATCTTGCGGATCATCGAGCTGAGGAACTGCTGCTGGGTCTCGATCCGGCTGAGGTCGGAGCCGCTGCCGAAACTGTGCCTGGTACGGACGAAGGCCAGCGCCTGTTCGCCCTGAAGGGTGTGGTTTCCCTTGGTGAGCTTGAGCTTGGAGTCCACGTCGTTGACGTCCCTGGCGACACAGACGTCCACGCCGCCGACCGCGGTGCTCAGCGTCTTCACCGCGTTGAAGTCGACCATCATGAAGTGGTCGACGGTCAGCCCGGTGATCTCCTTGACCGTGCGCATGGTGCAGCCGGGGTCGCGCCCCGACTGGCCGAGGCTGGTGTTGAAGCGGTCCTTCGGGCTGCCGGGGATGACCTTCTCCGAGCCGTCCGGCTGCTTGGTGGGGCAGTCGGGGATCGGGATCTTCAGGTCACGCGGGATCGACAGCGCCGTGGCGTTGGTGCGGTCCTTGGAGACGTGGAAGAGGATCGTGGTGTCGGCGTGGCCGGGGCTGTCCTTGTCGCCGTAGCCCTCGTTGCCGTCGCCGATCCGCTTGTCGGTGCCGATGACCAGGATGTTGACGGCCTGGTCCTTCTTGAAGCCGCCCGAGCCGCCGGAGACGTCCACCGACTTCAGATTGCCGTTGAAGTGCTCGTACAGCGCCCATGCGCCGACCGACCCGGCCACCAGGGTGACGCCCAGCACGATGCCGGTCGTCTTCAGGGCCCGCTTGGGCTTGACCTGCTTGCGCTTGCGGCGCCCCGCCTGCTGCGTGCCGCCGCTGCTGGTGCCTCCCGGAGTGCCGCCCGGAGGAGAGGGGCGGCGGCTGCGCTGCGGCGGCACCTCGCGGCGCGGCGCAGCAGTTTCGCGGGCCCGCTGCTCGCGGGCCCCACGGCTCCGTCCACGCGCGGCGCCCTGGGACTGCCCCGCTCCTGCGGACCCTGCGGATTGATCCAGTCGCAGTTCGTAGTTGCCGGTGTGCGGGTTGAGAACCCACTGGTCAGCGGGGTCGATCTCGTCCGCCCCACGGCTTTGCGCGTCCACGGTTGCCTGAGTCCTCCGTCGGTCCCACGCGAGGCGCCTCCCCCCAGGCGCTCGGTCATTCGGTCCATTCGTGCGCGACCCATGAGGGCTCGTCGCACTGGATCGCGTCACACTATCTGCCCAGATCAGGCCCTAGCGACGGCAGTGACAAATTCCACGCCCCTTACAACCGGGCAATCCGTCCAAAACGCAACGGGGATCGCCCCGGGTTTGGGAATTGCTTTACCCGCACATGCCGGTCGCGGCGTTTGTACCTGCGAAAGTCGGGGTCGGGGTCGGGGTGGCGGGGCCCTGGTCGTCGGGCTTCGGGTCCTCACGCACGGTGTCGGTCCCGGGCTTCGCCGGCTTGACGGGCGTCACCGTTACGGGGGTGTCGTCCCGCAGCTGCCGGAAGAGATCAGCCGCCTGCGGCTGGACGAGCTCGTCCCGGTTGCGGTCGTAGGTGTAGGGCCGCCGGGGCACCGTCATGAACTGGATCTTCTCCGACGGCACGTCCCGCGCACTGCTCACCAGGTCGTACAGATCGCGCAGCGAGTCCAGCCCGGGGTCCGTGGTCAGCGACTTGGTCGCGGCGTCCAGCACCGGGTAGAGCTTCGTCGGGTTCAGCAGGACGCCGTTGCTCTGCATCTTGTTGACGAGCGAGGCGAGGAACTGCTGCTGGCGGTCCATCCGTTCGGTGTCGCTGCCGCCCCCGATGCTCTTGCGGGCGCGTACGTAGCCCAGCGCCTGCTCGCCGTTGAGGGTCTGCGGTCCTGCCGGGAGCTTCAGGTGCGCGTCCCGGTCGTTGATCGGCTCCTTGAGGCAGATGGCGACGCCGTCGACCGCGTCCACCATGTCCTTGAAGCCCTGGAAGTCGACCACCATGTGGTGGTCGAGCCGGATCCCGGTCATCTTCTCGACGGTCCGGATCGTGCAGGCCGTACCGCCCATCTGGAACGCCCAGTTGAACTGCGCGAACATCGCCCGGGTGCGGGTGCCGTCCGGCTTCGTGCAGCTGGGGATGTCCGTCATCAGATCGCGCGGGATGGACACGGCGGTGGTGCTGGAGCGGTCGGCGGCCAGATGCAGCAGGATCGTGGTGTCCGAGCGCTGGGTGCCCTCGTCGCGGCCGTACTTGGCGTTGCCGCCCGCGCGGGTGTCGGAGCCGATCAGCAGGATGTTCTGCGCGTTCAGCGCCGCCTTGGCCTGCTGGGGGCGGTCCTTCTCCCAGGCGCGGAGCTCGGCGGCGGCACCGGTGTCGGTGGTGATGTTGCCGTCCAGCTTCTGGTAGAACCACCAGCCCGCCCCGGCGGCCCCCAGCACCACCACCGCCGCCCCCGCGGCGGCCCGGCGGACCCAGCGGCGACGGCGGGCCGGGGCGTCGGGGGAGGGATCCGGGGAGGGGCCGGGTGACTGGCCGGGCGTGGCGGGGGAGTCCTCGGCCCTGCCGCTCGGCTTGTCCTCGCCGTCCGGCTCGGCCGCACCCCCCGGCTTGTCCTCGCCGTCCGGCTCGGCCGCACCCCCCGGCTTGTCTGCCCCGCCCGGCTTCTCCTTGCTGTCCGGGCCGGCCCCACCGCCCGGCTTGTCCTTGCCGTCCGGCGTGTTCCCGTCGTCCGCGCCCGCAGCTGCCCCGGCCGCCCCGCCGGGTTCCGTGGGGCCCTCGGGTGGGCCGTCCGCCGTTGCCGACTCGTCCGGTTCGTGGGGCGTGCCAGCACTGTCGGTCACGTCTGCGTCCATCCTCGTACGGAGTCGGCGGCACGCTGGGCCGTCGATCGCAGGAGTAGACGGCTGAAACCAGCGCTTGGTTGTGCGTGCAACCGATCATGTACCGAGGTCGCTCCCCGGTCCGCGAGGCCGGGCCCCGGTTCACCGGATGAGCGGTCCCCGGCGGCGTACCCGCGCTACGACCCGGCGGGAGTCCTCACCGTGTGCGTGACGCGCTCGCTCGCGACGCGCCCCGCGAGGTCCTCGGCGGACAGCCGGCCGAGGTTCCGGCACAGCACGATCGAGCCACCGGCGGCCAGCGGCGCGTACAGACCGGAGGAGAGCCCCTCCCACGTGTCGTACGAGAGTCCCGACAGCACCCGGGACCCCGGAGCGAGCCCGAGCGCCGCCGCGTCCGCCCGCGCCCGCTCCACCAGGGCGGCCGCCGTCAGCTCCGTACCGCCGACGCTCAGGGCGGTGTCCTCGGGGTCGACCGGGGCGAAGGGGGCGAATTGGTCGCCCTGGGAGGGGACTTCGACCGCGTAGTCCGCGAAGCCCTCCGGCGGCTGCGGGAACCGGCCACCCAGCGGACGCAGTGCCAGCGCGATCCGCTCGCCCCGGCCGGCCCGCGCCGCCTCCAGCGAGTCGGGCCCGCTGACCACCACGTCCGCCGCCTCCGGCTTCCCCCGTACGTCGGCCTCGACGCCCACCGAGGAGCAGGCGAGCAGCCAGACGGCGGTCTGCCAGTGCGCGGGCAGATGCAGCGCGAGCCGGTCGCCGGGGCCCGCGGACAGGTCGCCCTGCAGCAGATTGGCGGTCTTGGCCACCCAATTGGCGAAGGTGGCCACGGACAGTTCGACGCGCTCGCCCGTCGCGTCGTCGTAGAAGGTGACGAGGGGGCGGCCCGGGTCCGTGGCGAGTGCGGAACGCAGCAGGTCGGCAGGGGTGCGGTCGGTGGTGTTCATCCGAGGAGCGTACGCCCGGGGCCCCTCGCCCGCGGGCCGTCGTCGGGGCGCGGAAGACACCCGTCCGGCAGACAGGGCGTCAATTCACCGATGGACAGATTTATATGACTATGTCCAAGATTTGGTGCATGCGTGCACTCGTTGGTTCTTCGATCGCACTCGCCTGTGCGTCCGTACTCGCGCTCACCCTCGCCCTGCCCGACGGCGTGCCGGCCCCGGCGGGTTCCGACAACGCGGGCCCGGGCGGGACGCGGGCCGCGGACCTGCCCGGCACCACCCGCTCGCTCCCGCTCCTGCCGCTGGGCGGACGGAGCACGGACCGGTCGCTGCGGTCGGTGCCCGCCATTGCGGCGATGGGGGCCGACTCCCGTGACGTACCGCCGTTCTCGCTTCTCGGAGTGGTCTGGGACGACCCGGGTGCCGTACTGGAAGGGCGGGTCCAGGTCCGTACGAGACCGGTCGGCAGCCGGGTCTGGTCCGGCTGGCAGGACCTGATCGCCGGTCACGCGGACCACGGAGCCGACCCCGCGTCGGCGGAGGCCCGCACCGGGCGCACCCGCGGCTCGACGGCCCCGCTCTGGGTCGGCCCCTCCGACGGCGTCGAGGCACGCGTCCAGCCCCGCACCGAAGCGGGCGCACGGACGGCGGCGGGCTCCGGCGCGACCCCGCCGCTGCCCGAGGGGCTGCGCCTCGACCTCGTCGACCCGGGCGCCGACCCGGTCGGCGGCAGAATGCGCGCGCCCGCCGCCGGCCTGGTGCTCCCGGCGCTCACCGACCGCCAGACCAGGGCCGAAGCGGAAGCGGAATGGGGTACTTCGCGGCGGCACATCGGGCCCCGGCCGCGGATCGTCACGCGCAAGGGCTGGGGCGCGGACGAGCGGCTGAAGGAGAAGGGATACGTGTACACGAAGACGATCAAGGCGGCCTTCGTGCACCACAGCGCGTCCGGCAATGGGTACAGCTGTTCGCAGTCCGGCTCCGTACTTCGCAGTATCTACCGCTACCACGTCAAGAGCAGTGGATGGCGTGACTTCGGCTACAACTTCGCCGTCGACAAGTGCGGCAACGTCTACGAAGGACGTGCCGGAGGTGTGGCCAAGCCGGTGCTCGGGGCGCACACTCTCGGTTTCAACACCAACAGCATGGGCATCGCCGTCCTCGGGACGTACACCTCGTCCGCTCCGTCCAAGGCTGCGGTGAACGCCGTGGCGAAACTCGCCGCCTGGAAGCTCGGACTGCACGGCGCCAACCCGAAGGGCACCACCCACCTCACCTCAGGGGGCAGCAACCTCTACAAGAAGGGCAGGAACGTCCGGCTCAACGTCATCTCGGGACACCGGGACGGCTTTGCCACCGAGTGCCCCGGCGGACGCCTGTACCGGAAGCTCGGGACCGCCAGGTCGTCGGCCGCCCGGCTCCAGGGCCGCTGACCGGAGCGCGACGTACACGGCGTGCCCCGTCGTCGCCGCGAGGGGCACCGATCGGGACGCATCGGTCGGGACGCACCGATCAGGACGCACCGATCGGGACGCACCGATCGGGACGTACCGATCGGGACGTACCGATGAGGACGCATCGACAGGACGCATCGACAGGACGTATCGAACAGTCTGCATACACTGGCCGCCCACTGTCCGGCCGGCCCCAGCAGGAAGCAGAGACGACAAGGTGACTGAAGCGATCCTCCTGGTCGGAGGCAAGGGAACCCGGCTGCGGCCCCTCACGGTCAACACCCCCAAGCCCATGGTTCCCGCCGCCGGGGTGCCCTTCCTGACCCACCAGCTGGCCCGCGCGAGGGCGGCCGGAGTCGAACACATCGTGCTCGCCACCTCCTACCTCGCCGAGGTCTTCGAGCCCCACTTCGGCGACGGCTCCGCCCTCGGCCTGCACCTGGAGTACGTCACCGAGGACGAGCCGCTGGGTACCGGCGGCGCCATCCGCAACGTCGCCTCCCGCCTGCGGTCGGGCCCCGACGAGCCGGTCCTCATCTTCAACGGCGACATCCTCACCGGCCTCGACATCGCGGCCCTGGTCACCACCCACGAGACCTCCGGCGCCGATGTCTCGCTGCACCTCACCCGGGTCGAGGACCCGCGCGCCTTCGGCCTGGTCCCCACGGACGCCACCGGCCGGGTCACCGCCTTCCTGGAGAAGCCGCAGACCCCCGAGGAAATCGTCACCGACCAGATCAACGCGGGCGCCTACGTCTTCCGCCGCTCGGTCATCGACACCATCCCGGCCGGCCGCCCGGTCTCCGTCGAGCGCGAGACCTTCCCCGGTCTCCTCGCCTCCGGCGCCCACCTCCAGGGCATGGTCGACTCCACGTACTGGCTGGACCTGGGCACCCCGCAGGCCTTCGTCCGCGGCTCCGCGGACCTGGTGCAGGGCCGCGCACCCTCCCCGGCGGTCCCCGGCCGCTGCGGCGACCGGCTGATCATGCCGGGCGCGGACGTCGCCCAGGACGCGAAGCTCACCGGCGGCACGGCGGTGGGCGCCGACGCCGTGATCGGCGCGGGAGCACGCATCGAGGGCAGCACGATCCTCGCGGGAGCGGTGGTCGAAGCAGGCGCGGTGATCACCGACTCCCTGGTCGGCGCGGGAGCCAGGATCGGCGCCCGTACGACACTCCACGGCGCGGTCATCGGCGACGGCGCGGTGATCGGAGCCGACAACGAACTCCGCGAAGGCATCCGCGTGTGGTGCGACGCGCACCTCCCGGCGGCCTCGGTCCGCTTCTCCTCCGACCAGTAGCCCGCTTCTCCTCCGGCCGGTAGCCGGCTTCTCCTCCGGCCGGTAGCCGGCGCGGGTCTCCCCCGGCCGGGTAGGGCGACCGCCGCCTCAGAGGTGGGAGATCCGCCCCGGGGCGAGACGCGGGGCACGCCGGGGCGGGGTCAGTCCGGTGAGCAGGATCAGCCGGACGGCCCGGTGCCGCTGCCCCGCGTAGGGGGCCAGCAGCTCCAGCATGTCGGCGTCGGTGGCTCCGCGCCGCCCGGTCAGGGCGTACCCGACGATCCCCGGCAGGTGCAGGTCGCCCACGGTCAGCGCGTCGGGTGCGCCGTTGCTGCGCTGGAGGGTCTCGGCGGAGGTCCAGGGGCCGATGCCGGGAACGGCCTCCAGCCGCGCCTTCGCCTGCTCGTACGGCATGCCCGCCGCCTCCTCCAGCCGGGCGGCCACGCGGGCCGCGCGCACGACGGTGGCGGAGCGTTTGCCGTCCACGTTCGCCAGGTGCCACTCCCAGGAGGGGATGAGCGCCCAGGTCCGGGCGTCCGGCATGACGTAGAGGCCGTCCGGCACCCCGGGACCGCACGGTACCGGGGCGGGCTCCCCGAACTTCCGCACCAGATGCCGCCACGAGGCGTACGCCTCGGTGGTGGTGACCTTCTGTTCGAGCACCGACGGAATCAGCGACTCCAGTACGAGGCCGGTACGGCACAGCCGCAGCCACGGGTGCTGGCGTTCGGCACGCGCGACCACCTGGTGGCGCGCCACGAAGGGGGCCGGGTCGTCCAGCTCCCCGAGCAGCGCGGGAAGCCGTGCCATCAGCCACTCGGCGCCGGGGCCCCAGGCCTCCGCCTTCGCCGACGCCGCGAGCGGCTCGGCTGCGGGGCCCGCCGGTCCGGCCGCCACCCGCAGGGTCGCCGGCCCCTCGGGGGTACGGCTCACCCGCCATACGGCACCGTCGTCCGCCACCCGGTAGGCGGGGTCCGCACCCCCGCGCCGCAGCGGCCCCAGCACCCCCCGCACCTTAAATCTCCCAGCCACCCCTAAACCCTACGCGCCCCCTGCACACCCCAGCGGCCCCCTTGGCCGACGGGACCGCCCCCTCAGCCCTCCCGCCCCCTTGGGCGGCAGGGCCGCCCTGACCCCTACCCCTTACCCCCAGCCCCCTTGGGCGGCGGGGCCGCCCCCCAGCCCCTCGCCCCCCAGCCCCCTTGGGCGTCGGGGCCGCCCACACCCTTGCACCCCAGCCCCCTTGGGCGACGGGGCCGCCCCCGGGGGCGGAACGGGCGGGCAAGGGGGGCGGCCCCCGGCGGAGCCGAACCTCTCGCCCCCGCCCCACCCCGACGGAGCCGCCCACCCGGCCCGGCAACCCCACCCACCCCCGCCCCACCTCACCGCACCACAACAAACCCCTCCACACCCCGCGCCCCCCGCACCCCCGGCTCCCCCGCCGGATGCCCCACCGCCACCGCCCCCATCGGATCCCACCCCTCGGGCAACCCCAGCACCTCCCGCACCACAGGACGGCAGAACATCGTCGACGACACCCACGCCGAGCCCAGCCGCTCCCCGGCCAGCGCCACGAGGAAGTTCTGCACCCCGGCGCCCATCGCCACCACGAACATCTCCCGCTCTGCGGCATCCCGCCGCGCGTGCCCGTAGTCGTGCGCCCCGTCCATCACCAGACACGGCACCACCAGATACGGCGCCCGCCGCAGCACGTCCCCGCGCTTCACCCGCTTGGCGATCGACTCCTCCGACTTCCCGTCGCTGCGCAGATCGGCCACCCAGGCGTCCCGCATGGCGTCCAGCAGCCGGACCCGCGACTCCTCGCTCTCCAGCAGCACGAACCGCCACGGTGTCGTGTGGTGCGGCGCCGGTGCCGTCACCGCCGCCGCGACCGCCCGCCGCACCGCGCCGGGATCGACGGGCGCGTCGGTGAAGTCCCGTACCGTGCGGCGCTGCGTGACGGCTTCCCGTACCGCCTCCGACGTTCCCAGCCGGAACATGTCGTCGGCCGCACCACGCACCAGCGCCCGCGCGCCCGTGTCCTCCGCGTCCGCATGCACCACGTGCGGCAGCCCGCGCACCACCGCCACCGGCAGCCCCGCCGCCTTGCCCTTCACCAGGTCACCGGCGGCCGCCAGCTCGTCGGCGGTGGCCACGATCGTGGCGCTCAGCGGATTGCCGTACGCGTCGGTGCCGCCCCGCAGGTCGTCCAGCACCCGCACCCCGGCGGCCCCGATCGCCACATCGGTCAGCCCGCTGCGCCAGGGCCGCCCGAAGGTGTCGGTGACGACGACCCCGACCTCGACGCCCAGCGCGTCCCGTACGCCGTCCCGGATCGCCCGCGCCGAGGCGTCCGCGTCCTCGGGCAGCAGCAGTACGGTGCCGGCCGGGGTGTTGGAGGCGTCGACACCGGCGGCGGCCATGACCAGGCCCTGCCGGTTCTCGACGATCCGCAGCGTGCCGCGCCGGGCGACGACCCGTACCGTCTCCGCGTCGATCGCCTCCTCGCGGGAGTCGGCGGCGACGATCCGGCCCTCCGCCTTGCTCACGATCTTCGACGTGACGAGGAGTACGTCCCCGTCGGCCAGTGCGGGCTCCGCACCCGCGATCAGCTTGGCGAGGTCGTCCCCCTCGCGGACCTCGGGCAGCCCGGGCACCGCCCACACCCGGTATCCGTCGCGCCCGTCCCGTGCGCCGCTCACGCCCGTACCTCCGAGGCCAGCTCCAGCGCGGCCCGCGCCATGCCGGCGGTCGCCGCCAGGCCCGTCATCATCAGCGGTACGGCACGGCAGCGGATCCCGGCCTCCTCGACCGCCCGTACGGTGCCCGCGTCGACGGTGTCGACCAGCCAGCCGTCCAGCAGCCCCGAGCCGTAGTGCTGGGCCACGGCGGCCGCGGTCGACTCCACGCCGATGGCGGCGAGCACCTTGTCGGCCATGCCCCGCACGGGGGCGTCGCCCACGATGGGGGAGAGACCGACGACCGGTACCCCGGCGTTCGCGATCGCCTCGCGGATGCCGGGCACGGCGAGGATGGTGCCGACGCTCACCACCGGGTTCGACGGCGGGAAGAGGATGACGTCGGCCTCCGCGATCGCCTCAAGAACGCCAGGGGCGGGCTTGGCCTGGTCGGCACCGACCGGCACGATCGCCTGTGCTTCCACCGAGGCGCGCAGCTTCACCCAGTACTCCTGGAAGTGCACGGCCTTCCGCTCGCCGTCCACGTCGACCGCCACGTGCGTCTCCACGCGGTCGTCGGACATCGGGATGAGCCGCACGCCAGGCTCCCACCGCTTGCACAGCGCTTCGGTGACCGCGCTCAGCGGATATCCCGCGCCGAGCATCTGGGTCCGCACGATGTGCGTCGCGAAGTCGCGGTCGCCGAGCCCGAACCATTCGGGCCCGACGCCGTACGCCGCGAGCTCGGACTTGACCTGGAAGGTCTCCTCCGCCCGGCCCCAGCCCTGTTCCTCGTTGATGCCCCCGCCGAGGGTGTACATCACCGTGTCGAGGTCGGGACAGACCTTCAGCCCGAACAGATGAATGTCGTCACCGGTATTGCCGATGACCGTGATGTCCGCCTCCGGTGCGGCCTCCTTCAGCCCACGAAGAAAACGAGCACCACCGATACCGCCTGCCAAGACCACAATGCGCATGCCGAAGAGTCTGTCAGGCGCAGCCTGAATCCTTGAGGGGGATGGGGTATCCCCTGCTCCTCAAGAGCTTGGGGAAGGTCGGGTGACGGGTAGGACTGTCAGGCGGAGCCTGAATCCTTGAGGGGTGGTGGCCGGGTGACGGGTGGGACTGTCAGGCGCAGCCTGAATCCTTGAGGGGTGGTGGTCCCCGGCCGTCAGGCGGCGCCGACATCCTGCCGGGCGGCGGTGGAAGCACGGACGCTTCCGTACATCGGCATCTCGGTCAGCCCGGGGAAGTAGACGTGCAGACTCACGGCGGGCTCCAGGGAGTCGTTGACCACCTCGTGGACGTGGCCGGATACGGACACGTACTGCGCGCCCGTGCCGAGCGTGCGCGCTCCCTTGTCGTTACGCTCCGTGAGCTCGCCCTGGAGGACGGTGAGGACGCCGGTGGACGTGCCGTGGTCGTGCGCCCCGCTGCCCTGGCCCGGCACCCAGCTCAGCAGCCAGACCTCGTAACCGGGCCCGGTGCGCAGCCGGTGGTACCAGCGCGTGGTGGCGTCGTACTCGACGAGGTGGGCCCACTGGGTGCGGTCGGCCGCGATGGAGCGGGCGAGGCCGGCGAATTCGGCCACGGTGGTGGGGTGTTCACGGGCGGGGGCCAGAAGGTGCAGGACCTCAAGGATGTCGCCGGCGATCTGCAGGTCGCTGTCGCTGTTCATGATGCGGGGGTTCCTCGGCAGGAGAGTGCTGGGGTGTCGCAGAACGGTTCGCGGAGTGAGCCGCGGAGGTCGCGGGGTGAGCCGCGGAAAACAGCACGCGGGGTGCGGCGTGCGGAGGGTCAGAGCTGGAGCGCGGGTGGCTTCAACAGCTGTGACAGCGGCAGCTGGGACAACAGCCGGCAGACATGCAGCGGATCGGGGCAGCGCTGCGGACCACACGAGTGTGGGTCCGGGTGCGCACTGCGGTCGCTGGCATAAGGACAAAGGTGACGGGCATCGTCACCCGCTGTCAACTCGATGACCGATTTGGCCCCCATGTTTCACCTCTTCCGGTTGCGTCGGCCGGAGAAAGGTTTGTGCAGCCGCTGACGAGGAGAGACCGCGCTTCATCAGTGCTGCGGCGGCGCGCATGCGCGCCGCCGCCGTCTCGTGATCCGACTGTGATCCGAGTCGCTTCGCCGCCCCCGGGCGCAACAAGATCAATCCAAACCGCGTCTTCCTCCGCGTGCGGGGTACCCGCACAGACAGCGGAGTCATGTGTCATGGTTTTTGGCGATTTGAACACTTTCTGCATAGCCTTGGTTCCGCAGAGTGAATAACGGGCCCAATAGCAGATCTCGGCTTGACTGCCACGGAGCTACACACTTGTAATTTCACTCGTGTCGTTCGGCCGGATTCGGTAACGGCAACATCACGGGGAAAGCAAAAGACAGACGAGGGGCGCACATGACCGAGCTGTTCCAGCAACTGCTGGTCGAGGACGCGGACGAGGAACTCGGCTGGCAGGAGCGCGCCTTGTGCGCCCAGACCGATCCCGAGTCCTTCTTTCCCGAGAAGGGCGGTTCCACCCGCGAGGCGAAGAAGGTCTGCCTCGCGTGCGAAGTCCGCTCCGAATGCCTTGAATACGCGCTGTCGAAGGACGAACGCTTCGGAATCTGGGGCGGACTGTCGGAACGTGAACGCCGGAGACTGAAGAAGGCCGCCGTCTGAGCGACACCGGGACCGCCCGGCGAGCGCCCTCCCCCGAGGGGAGCTCGGGCCACCACCCCAGCAAAACAGCACAAGGTTGTACACAAGTGACGGTCCGCCGCCTGCCCCTTCCCCGCAGGCGGCGGACCGTCCGCAGGTGCAGCCGTTAGTGTGGGCCGCTGTCCAGCGATCGCATCCGACGCCCCCAAGGGCACGCGCGTGCGCCGCAGTCAGCAACACCAGCCTTCCGGGGGGCGACCCCCGGACCCAGGCCGGAGGGCCCGTACGTCGATGTCCGTCAGCCAATCAACGGCCCCGTACGCGGCCGCCGCCACCCCGCCCGAGTTCCCCCGGCACGTCGTCACCGCCGTACTCGTCTCCCACGACGGTGCGCGCTGGCTGCCCGACGTACTGCAGGGGCTGCTCGGCCAGGAACGCCCCGTGCAGAACGCCGTCGCCGCCGACACCGGCAGCGCCGACGACTCCGCCCGCCTCGTCACCGAGGCCCTGGGCGACGAACGGGTCCTGCACCTCGCCCGCCGTACCGGCTTCGGCACCGCCGTCGAGGAAGCCGTCCGTACGGCAGGGGTCCTCACCCCCGAAGAGCTCCCGTACCTGAAGAAGCCCAGCGGCTGGGACCCCGTCAGCAGGCAGTGGCGCGACGACGCCTACGACCTGCCCGACCTGCCGCACGGCGAGCCCGTCCAGTGGCTGTGGCTGCTGCACGACGACAGCGCGCCCGCCCCCGACGCCCTCGCCGAACTGCTCCGCGTCGCCGACTCCGACCAGTACGCCGCGATCGTCGGCCCCAAACTCCGCGGCTGGTACGACAGGAAGCAGCTCCTCGAAGTCGGCGTCTCCATCGCCAACAGCGGACGCCGCTGGACCGGCCTCGACCGCCGCGAACAGGACCAGGGCCAGCACGACCAGGTCCGCTCCGTACTCTCCGTCTCCAGCGCCGGCATGCTGATCCGCCGCGACGTCTGGGAACAGCTCGGCGGCTTCGACCGGCGGCTGCCGCTGATGCGCGACGACGTCGACCTCTGCTGGCGCGCGCACGCGGCAGGACATCACGTCCTGGTGGCCCCCGACGCCGTCCTGCGGCACGCGGAGGCCGCCGCCCGCGAGCGCCGCACCGTCGACTGCGCCGGGCGCAGCGTCGCCAACCCGCACCGCGTCGACAAGGCGGGCGCCGTCTACACGATGCTCGCCAACGCGCGGGGCGCGGTACTGCCCTACGTGCTGCTGCGGCTCGTCGTCGGCACCGTCCTGCGCACCCTCGCCTACCTCGTCGGCAAGGTGCCCGGGCAGGCGGTCGACGAGGTCACCGGACTGATGGGCGTACTGCTGCGGCCCGGACGGGTCCTGGCCGCCCGCAAGGCACGCGGCAGGGGCACCGTCGAGGCGAGCGAACTGCGCCCGCTGTTCCCGCCGCCCGGCGCCACCCTGCGCGCCACCGTCGAACAGGTCGCCGGCTCCTTCGGCGGCAGCACCGACGCCGACTCCGGCGGCTCCCGCCACGGCGCCGTCGAGAGCGGCCCCGGCGGCGACGACGCGGACTTCCTGGAGGTCGAGCAGTTCGCCCGGGTCAAGAAGGTCGCCCGCAAGCCGGGCCCGGTCCTCTTCGCGCTGCTGCTCGTCGCCTCCCTGATCGCCTGCCGCGGCCTCCTCGGCAGCGGCTCCCTCGCGGGCGGCGCACTCCTGCCGGCCCCCGAAGCGGCATCCGAGCTGTGGGCACGCTTCGCCCACGCCTGGCACCCCACCGGCATCGGCGGCACCCAGACCGCCCCGCCCTACCTCGCCCTGCTCGCCGGCCTCGCCACCCTGCTCCTCGGCTCCACCAACGCCGCCCTCACCGTGCTGCTGGTCTGCTCCGTACCGCTGGCCGGGCTGAGCGCGTACTTCGCCTCCCGCCCGCTGGTCGAGTCCCGGCTGCTGCGCGCCTGGGCGTCCGTCGCCTACGCCTTCCTGCCCGCCGTCACCGGCGCGCTGGCGGGCGGGCGCATCGGCACCGCCGTGCTCGCCGTGCTGCTGCCCCTGATCGCGCGCTGCGCGGTCTCCGCGAGCGGTGCGCGCGGCACGGGCGGCGCCCGCTCCAGCTGGCGCTCGGTGTGGTCGTACGCCCTGCTGCTGAGCGTCGCGACGGCCTTCACCCCCGTCGTGTGGCCGCTCGCCGTACTGCTCGGCCTCGGCGTCCTGGTGCTGCGGCGCGGCGACCTGGTGCCGTACGCCCTGCGCTTCGCCGCGGCCGTCGGCACCCCGCTGCTGGTGCTCGCGCCCTGGTCGCTGTCCCTGCTGACCGACCCGGCGGCGCTGCTGCGCGAGGCGGGGCTGCCCTTCGGGGCGGGCTCGGCCACCGCGCTCGACCTGCTGGGCATCAGCCCCGGCGGCCCCAGGACGGCCGGCGGCCTGCTGCTCATCGGCATCGTCCTGGCCGCCCTGGCCGCCCTGCTGCGCGGTGAGCGGCAGTTCGCCATCCGTGCCGCCTGGGTCGTCGCCCTGCTCGCCCTCGTCCTCGCCGTGGTGACCAACCGGGACGGCTGGGCCGGGCCCGCGACGCTCGTCTACGGCCTCGCGCTGATCGCCGCCACCGTGCTGGGCGCGGACGGCGCGCGCGAGCGGGTCGCCGCGCAGAGCTTCGGCTGGCGCCAGCCGGTCGCCGTACTCATCGCCTTCGCGGCGGCCGTCGGTCCGGCACTGGCCGCCGTCGGCTGGGTGATCACCGGCGCCAGCGGGCCGCTGGACCGGCGCGACCCGGTCCAGGTACCCGCCTTCGTCGCCGAGGAGAGCGCCACCCGCGACCAGCCCCGCACCCTGGTCCTCGGCGGCAGCGCGGCCGACCGCGTCTCGTACTCGCTGGTACGGGGCTCCGGCGGACGGCTCGGCGACGCCGAACTGACCGCGGCGGCCGGGGACACCCCCCAGCTCGACCGCATCGTCTCCAACCTGGTGGCGGGCTCCGGCGCCGACCAGGCAGGCCAGCTCGGCGGATTCGCCGTCCGCTACGTCCTCGCGCGCAGCGACGCACCGCGCGAGATGAGCCGGGTCCTCGACTCCACGCCCGGCCTCAGCAGGCTCAGCCAGCTCGACGGCAGCTCCCTGTGGCGGGTCGACCGCCAGGTCGCCCGGCTGATGGTCGTGCCGCGGGGGGAGGGCGCCGAAGCGGTGCCCGTCGCCTCCCAGGCAATCGAGGCGCACACCACCGTTCCCGAGGGCGGGGAGGGCCGCGTACTGCGCCTCGCGGACGCCGCCGCACCGGGCTGGAAGGCCGTGCTCGACGGCCGCGAACTCACGAAGAAGACCGTCGACGGCTGGGCGCAGGGCTTCGACCTGCCCGCGGGCGGCGGCAAGCTGGACCTGACCTACGAGGCCCCGGTCGCCCGCACCGCCTGGCTCTGGGTCCAGGGCGCGCTCGCCGTCCTCCTGGTGATCCTCGCGCTGCCCGGCCGTCGCCGGCAGATCGACGACGACCTGCCCGAGCAGGCCGCGCCGGACTTCCCCGCCGAGGCGATGGAGGGCGAGGGCCGCAGGGCGCGCAGGCTGCGCGCGGCCGCCGAGGCGCAGGCCGAGCAGCAGGAGCCCGCGGCCCCGGTCGCCGACCCCTACGCCGCCCCGTACCCGTCTCCCGGCTTCGAGGCCGAGTACCCCCGGGAGACGGACGACCGCCAGAACACGTACGCGGCGGTGCCCCCGCAGGCGTCGTACGGAGAATGGGACGGCACCGCCAACGCCAACGCCACCGCCTACGCGGGAGCTGACGCGGAAGCGGAGTACGGACAGCGGGAGCAGGGGCGGCAGGAGTACGACCGGCAGGAGTACGGGCAACCGGAGTACGACCGGCAGGACTACGGCCGGCAGGAGCACGACAGTCAGGACTACGGTCGGCCGTACGGCGAGCAGCCGGCGGGCCACGGCACCGGACAGTCCTACGGCGAGCAGCAGGGCTACGGCGAAGGCCAGTACGACCCCTACGGCTACACCGCCCAGCCGCAGGGCCCCGCGCAGGGCCGGCAGGCCTACGTCCCCTACCCGACGGGCGGCTACGACGGACAGCCCGCACAGCCGGGTGACGACTCCGCACCGCAAGGACAGCCGGGTCACGCCTCCGAGTGGCCGCAGCAGCCGGGCCACGCCCCCGCGCGCCCCGCCCACGACCCCGCGCGGCAGCCCGAGTACGACCAGGAAACCGGCAGGCCGCGCCCCGACGGGAGCAACAACCGATGAACCGCCCCGCCCTCTCCCTGCTCGCGGCCGCCACCGCACTCGCCGCCGTCACCGGTTTCGCCGTCCTCACGACGCCGGATGCCGGGACCGGCGCGGCCGGCACCGCGACGGCCGGCGCCCGGGCCGCCCGGCAGCCCGTGGAACGTTCCAGCCTGCTGTGCCCCGCGCCCAGCACCTCGGACCTCGCGGAGACGACGTACACCTCGTTCACGCCGAAGACCGAGGGCGGCGGGACCGGTGGCCAGGACGGTGCGAAGCCCGGCCGGGCCCAGCTGCTGCCCGCCGGCATCGCAGCCGGGAAGCCGGTCGTCTCCCTCACGGAGCCGGGGAAGCCCGTCACGGCCACCGCGGACGGCGCCGAGTCCCCGGCCCTCGTCGGCACCGCCGACGGTGCGCTCGCGCCCGGCTGGGCCGCACAGCAGACCACCAAGGTCTCCGCCGGAGGAGCCCGCGGAGTGCTCGGGCTGAGCTGCTCCGCGCCGGACACCGACTTCTGGTTCCCCGGGGCGAGCACCGCCACGGCGCGCCAGGACTACGTCCACCTCACCAACCCCGACGACTCCGCCGCCGTCGCCGACGTCCGGCTGTACGGCCCGCAGGGACTCCTGAAGTCCGACGCGGGGGAGAACATCACCATTCCGCCGCACGCCAGCGTTCCGGTGCTGCTGTCCACCCTCTCGGCCACCCGCGTGGCCGACGCGACCGTGCACGTCACCACGCGCTCGGGCCGGGTCGCCGCCGCCGTGCAGGCCATGGAGGACAAGTCGGGCAGCGACTGGCTGGCCGCCTCTGCGGACCCCTCGGGCAGCGTGGTGATCCCGGGCATCCCGGCCGACGCGACGAACGTGCGGCTGGTGCTGTTCGCCACCGGCGACGACGACGCGGACCTGAAGGTGAAGCTGGCCGGCGCCAACGGTTCGCTCACCCCCTCCGGAGCGGAGTCGGTGCACGTCAAGTCCGGCATGACCACCTCCGTCGACCTGCGGGACGTCAGCCAGGGCGAGGCCGGCGCCCTGGTGCTCAGCCCGTCCCAGGGCGGCAAGGGCGCCCCCGTGGTCGCCGCGGTGCGCATCGCGCGCGGCAAGAACGCCGACCAGGAGATCGCCTTCGTCCCGGCGGCCGCCCCGGTGGGCGCGCGCTCCACCGCGGCGGACAACCGCGCCCAGGGCGCGGTCCTCTCACTGACCGCGCCGGGCGCGGCGGGCGAGGTGAAGGTGACCGCGTCGCCGGGCAGCGGTGGCGGTGCGAGCGTCGTCAAGACGTACCAGGTCAAGGCGGGCACGACACAGTCGGTGACGGCTCCCGTGCCCACCGGCCTCAAGGGGAGTTACGCCCTGACCGTCGAGACGGTGTCGGGAGGGCCCGTGCACGCGTCACGGATGCTCCAGTTCCAGCAGGGCCGCATCCCGATGTTCACCATCCAGACGCTGCCCGACGACAAGGGAACGGTCGTCGTGCCCCGCGCCCAGAGCGACCTGTCGGTCCTGGACGACTGAGGCACACAGTGCGGAAGTGCCCTCACGCGTGCGTGGGGGCGCTTCCCGCGGCGCTCGCCGGGATGCAGCGCTCGCCGACATGCGGCACTCGTCCTGTCGTGAGGGACCCGGTCCGGTGGTGACAGGGCCCTCGTCCTGCCGTGACGGGGCCTTGGCCCGGCCGTGACGGTGCGCCCGGCGTTACGGCGTGCTAGTCCTGCCCGTACCGCGGATCGACCGACTCGGGGGCCAGCCCGAGCAGCTCCGCGACCTGCTCCACCACGATCTCGTGCACCAGCAGCGCCCGCTCGTCGCGGCTCTTGGTACGGATCTCCACGGGACGCCGGTAGACCACCACGCGCGCGGGGTGGCCCTCGTCGGACGCGATCACCCCACCGAGCGGCACCGGCTCGTCCGACCACTCGTCGGCCTCGTCGGGCCCCTTCGTTCGGGGCACGTCGAGCACCACGAAATCGACCTCCGCCAACTGCGGCCAGCGCCGCTCCAGCCGTTCGACGGAGTCCTGTACGAGATCGCCGAACATCTCCGCCCTGCTGGCCGAGAGCGGCACCTGGGGCGGAGCCACCGGGCCGCGCATGCCGCGGCCGTGGCGGTCACGCCTGCGCGGCCGGGGGCCCGCCTGGGGCTGGTCGGCGGGCTGGGGGCCCGCGGGGGGCGGGCCGGGGGATCGGTGCGGTCCGGAACTGTCCATCACTGACGCAGCGTAGCCCTCCCGGGAGCGCGACGAACCCGCTCCCGCCAGGGCCCTCCGCCCTTCGGCCACCTGTCGCCGAATGATCTTTTCAGCCAAGTCGGGGCTCAATATCGCATCGTTAACGACCCTCGCGCCTGCGCAAGTTGCTCGTTTTGTCGCCCTTCGTGACCAGGGTGCCCAGGGCGTGGCCGCGCCCGCCCGCGCCTCCCCGCAGGTCGGACCGGTCCCTCCGGGGGCGGCCGCGTAACCGGTCGAGGGGCGACACGGAGGGGTGACGTCGGGGGCGAGTCGTCGCGGCCCGTTCAAGAGTGCGGTACCGTCCAACGTCGTGAGCCCTGTACGTCGCTGTTCGCGCACCGCGTGCGGCCGCCCTGCTGTCGCGACACTGACGTACGTCTACGCGGACTCGACCGCAGTCCTCGGTCCGCTCGCCACCTACGCCGAGCCCCACTGCTACGACCTGTGCGCCGAGCACTCGGATCGGCTGACCGCCCCCCGTGGCTGGGACGTGGTCCGCCTCACCGACGGCTCCGCCCCGGCCCGCCCCAGCGGCGACGACCTCGAAGCCCTCGCCAACGCCGTGCGCGAGGCCGCCAGGCCGCACGACGCAACGGCCGGCCCCGACACCCCCGGCCCCACCGGCGGGCGCACGGGCAATCCCGCCTCCACCGCCCGCCGCGGACACCTGCGGGTGCTCCGCTCGCCCGAGTAACGACGCCGCCCCGGCCCCCCGCGGCGGGCGCCCCGCGCACCGGCAGCGCACCTCCCGCAGTCCGGCAGCGACAGGCTCCACCCACCTGCGTACGGTCCGCAGGGTCCGAAGAACCCCCGTACGGGTAGTTTGAAGGGCCCAACAGGACTTTCAGGAGGGGTGGCCGTGGCTGCTGATCTGTCGCAGATCGTCAAGGCGTACGACGTCCGTGGAGTGGTACCCGACCAGTGGGACGAGTCCCTCGCGGAGCTGTTCGGAGCCGCCTTCGTACGGGTCACGGGCGCCGACGCGATCGCCGTCGGTCACGACATGCGCCCCTCTTCGCCGGGGCTCAGCCGCGCCTTCGCCCGTGGTGCCGCGGCCCTCGGCGCGGACGTCACCGAGATCGGCCTCTGCTCGACGGACCAGCTCTACTACGCGTCGGGCGCGCTGGACCTCCCCGGCGCCATGTTCACCGCCTCGCACAACCCGGCCCAGTACAACGGCATCAAGATGTGCCGTGCGGGCGCGGCCCCGATCGGCCAGGACACCGGCCTCGTCGAGATCCGCACCCTGGTCGAGAAGTGGTCGGAGACCGGCGCCCCCGCCCCGGCCGCCACGCCGGGAACCGTCACGCGGCGCGACACGTTGACCGACTACGCGGCCCACCTGCTCTCCCTCGTCGACCTCTCCTCGATCCGCCCCCTGAAGGTCGTCGTCGACGCGGGCAACGGCATGGGCGGCCACACGGTCCCCACCGTCTTCGAGTCGCTGCCGCTCACCCTGGTGCCGATGTACTTCGAGCTGGACGGCACCTTCCCGAACCACGAGGCCAACCCGCTCGACCCGAAGAACATCGTCGACCTCCAGGCCCGCGTACTGGCCGAGGGCGCGGACCTCGGGCTCGCCTTCGACGGCGACGCCGACCGCTGCTTCGTCGTGGACGAACGCGGACAGGGCGTCTCGCCGTCCGCCATCACGGCCCTGGTCGCCGCCCGCGAACTGGCCCGCAACGGCGGCAGCGGCACGGTCATCCACAACCTGATCACCTCCTGGTCGGTCCCCGAGGTCGTCCGCGAACACGGCGGCACCCCCGTCCGCACCCGGGTCGGCCACTCCTTCATCAAGCAGGAGATGGCGAACTCGGGCGCGATCTTCGGCGGCGAGCACTCCGCGCACTACTACTTCAAGGACTTCTGGAACGCGGACACCGGCATGCTCGCCGCTCTCCACGTCCTGGCGGCCCTGGGCGGCCAGCAGGGCACCCTCTCCACGCTGGTCTCCTCGTACGACCGCTACGCAGGCTCCGGCGAGATCAACTCGACCGTCGCCGACCAGGCGGCCAGCACGGCCAGGGTCTCCGCCGCGTACGCGTCCCTGGACGGCGTCACCGTCGACCACCTCGACGGGCTGACCATCACGTCCGCCGACTGGTGGTTCAACCTCCGCCCGTCGAACACGGAGCCCCTCCTGCGGCTCAACGTGGAAGCCCGCGACGAACCCACCATGCAAAAAATCCGCACCGAAGTCCTCACCCTCCTCCACCCCTGACCCTCACCACCCCCCGGGCGCCGGAACCGCCCGCCCCCCTTTGCCCCCAGCCCCCTTGGGCGGCGGGGCCGCCCGCACCCTTACCTCCGAGCCCCTTTGGGTGCCGGGGCCGCCCGCACCCTTACCCCCCAGCCCCCTTGGGCGGCGGGGCCGCCCCCCGGGGGCGGAACGGGCGGGCAAGGGGGCGGCCCCCGGCGGAGCCGAACACCCCGGTCCCGCCCACCCCGGCGGACCCGCAACGCTCCGACCCCGCCCCACCTACACCCCATACCCCCGCACCGCACCGCCGCCCCGACCCCCCAACCCACACCCCCACCACCCCACCCCAGCGGTACCCTGACCTGGTCCAACCCCCAGCCCAAGCCACCACACCCCACCCCGACCCGCGAAGGACCCCTCATGCCCCTCGAAGCCGGCCTCCTGGAGATCCTCGCCTGCCCGGCCTGCCACGCCCCCCTCGCGGACGAAACGGCAGCCCCCACGCCGGAACTGGCCTGCACCAGCAAGGACTGCGGCCTGGCATACCCCGTACGCGACGGCATCCCGGTCCTCCTCGTCGACGAAGCCCGCCGCCCCGCCTGACCCCGGCCAACCCACCTCCGGCCAACCCACCTCCGGCCAACCCACCTCCGGGTACCCCCCAGGGCAGCCCCACCTCAGGGCACCCCACCCAGGGCACCCACCCAAGGCAGCCCCACCCAGGGCCCCCCGCCAGCCGGCCTCCGGCGACCCCACCCCGCAAGTCCCATCCGCGCACCGCACCCCACCCGCGCAACGCGATCGGAGGCTTCACCCCATGCTCGACGAGTCGCTCCTCGATGCTCCGGAAGCACTGGCCCGTGCCGACCACCGCGGACTCCTGCGCGGCGCAGCCGACGCAGGGGCCCGGGTACGAACCGCCGTCCGGCACGCCACCGAGGCCGGCCTCTCCGCGCTCAAGCCGGAGGGCCGCCCCCGTGCCGTACTGATCGCGGGCCCGGGCGCCGCCGCCACAGGAGTCGCCGACCTGCTGGGCACCCTCGCCGGTGCCGCCTGCCCGGTGACCCGCCTGCGCCCGACCGGCGTGGCCTCCGCCGCGGGCGCCCTGCGCTGGACACTGCCCGGCTGGGCCGGCTCGGTCGACCTGCTCCTGATCGTGACGACGGACGGGGCCGAGCCCGGCCTCGCCGTCCTCGCAGAACAGGCCTACCGCCGCGGCTGCACCGTCGTCGCGGTCGCCCCGCAGCGCTCCCCGCTCAGCGAGTCCGTCAACGGCGGGCACGGCATGGTCGTGCCCATGGCCACCGCCCCGTACGAGGAGTACGACCAGGGCACCACCGCAGGGCCCGGCGCCCTCTGGGCACTGCTCACCCCGCTCCTGGTCCTCCTCGACCGCGTGGGCCTCGTCACCGCGCCGCCGGACAGCCTCCAGCTCGTGGCCGACCGCCTCGACCAGACCGCCGAACGCTGCGGCCCCGCCGTGGTGACGTACAGCAACCCGGCCAAGACCCTCGCCGCCGAACTGGCCGGCTCACTCCCGCTGGTCTGGACGGAAGGCACCGTCGCGGGCCCGGCGGGCCGCCGGTTCGCCGCCGTGCTGGCAGAGCTCGCCGGCTGCCCGGCCCTCGCCGCCGAACTGCCCGAGGCCCTGCCCGCCCACGGCATGCTCCTGGTCGGCTCCCACGCCGCCGGAGCCGATTCGGACGACTTCTTCCGCGACCGGGTGGACGACCCGCAGGCCCTGCGCGCCCGGGTGGTCCTGCTGCGCGACCGCCCCACCGGCGGACTCTCCGCGGCCCCCGCGGCCCGCGAACTGGCCCTGGGCAACGACACGGCCCTCAGTGAACTCGAACCCGCGGAGGGCAGCGAGCTGGAAAGCCTCGCCGAACTCCTCGCCCTCACCGACTTCACGGCCGCCTATCTGTCCCTCGCCTCCTCCGCACTTCCTTCCGACTGACACCTCCTGCGACTGACACCTCCTGCGCCTCACACCTCCTGCGACTGACACCTCCTGCGCCTCACACCTCCTGCGACTGACTCGTACTGCCCCGGCCGTCCCGCGCCGCCTCCCCGGCACCCCACGGCCCCGGATCGGAAAGAGCCACCATGGACCGCCTCTCCAACACCGTGCGCCCCTACGCCTGGGGTTCCGTGACCGCCATCCCGGAACTCCTCGGCACCGAGCCCACGGGTGAACCGCAGGCCGAACTCTGGATGGGCGCCCACCCCGGCGCACCCTCCCGCCTCACCCGCGCACAGCCCGGCCGGCCCCCGGAGCCCCAGGCGCTCTCCGACGTCATCGCCGCCGACCCCGCAGCGGAGCTCGGCCCGGCAGCGGTACAGAAGTTCGGCCCGCGGCTGCCGTTCCTCCTGAAGGTGCTCGCCGCCGGAGCACCGCTCTCGCTCCAGGTCCACCCGAACCTCGCCCAGGCGCAGGAGGGGTACGCCGACGAGGAACGACGCCAGGTCCCGGCGGACGCCCCGTACCGCAACTACAAGGACGCCAACCACAAGCCCGAACTGATCTGCGCGCTCACCGAGTTCAACGGACTGTGCGGCTTCCGGGTTCCCGCCGAAGCGGCCGAAGTCCTCGAATCCCTCGGCGTCGACTCCCTCAAGCCGTACGCCGATCTGCTGCGCGCCCACCCCGAGGAAGCGGCACTCCGCGAGGTACTCACCGCCGTACTGAGTGCCGGCCCCGAAGAGATGGCCGCCACCGTCACCGCGACCGCCGCCGCGGCGGACCGCCTTGCCGCCGCTCCCGGCACCCCGCCCGCCGCGGCGGCCGCGTACGCGATGTACGCCTCCCTCGCCCACCACTACCCGGGCGACCCCGGTGTCCTCGCCGCGATCCTCCTCAACCACGTCCGGCTCCAGCCCGGCGAAGCGCTGTTCCTCGGCGCCGGCGTCCCGCACGCCTACCTCGACGGCCTTGGCGTGGAGATCATGGCGAACTCCGACAACGTGCTCCGCTGCGGACTCACCCCCAAGCACGTCGACGTCCCCGAACTCCTGCGCGTCGTCCGCTTCGAGGCGCGGGACCCCGGCATCCTCCGCCCCGAGGCGTCCGCGCGGGGCGAGGAGCGCTACGAGACGCCCACCGACGAGTTCCGCCTCTCCCGGTACGTCCTGCCGGAGGGCGCCGCTCCGGTGGACCTCCCGGCCGGAGCCCCGCAGATCCTGCTGTGTACGGACGGCACTCCCGGGGCAGGTGAACTCTCTCTCGCACCCGGGCAGTCCGTCTTCGTACCGGCGGGAGAAAACACCGAACTGTCCGGTCCGGGCACCGTTTTCCGCGCCACCGTGGTGGTCTGACGCACCACGGGTCTCCGCCGCCGCGCCAAGCTGCAACAATGTGCGGCCGTACCCCGCGGCGCTCGGGCCGCAGCACCCAGGACACCTCAGGAAGGAACCCTGCACCCATGAGCGCGTCAGGCGGAACAAAGGCGATCGTGGCGGCACTCGCCGCCAACCTCGCGATTGCCGTGGCCAAGTTCGTCGCCTACCTCTTCAGTGGCTCGTCCTCGATGCTCGCCGAGAGCGTCCACTCGCTCGCAGACTCGGGCAACCAGGGCCTGCTGCTGCTCGGCGGCAAGAAGGCGAAGCGCGAAGCCACTCCGCAGCACCCCTTCGGCTACGGCCGCGAGCGTTACATCTACGCCTTCCTCGTCTCCATCGTGCTCTTCACCGTCGGTGGCATGTTCGCCATCTACGAGGGCTACGAGAAGATCCACGACCCGCACGAGATCGAGGCCTGGTACTGGCCGGTCGGCGTCCTGGTCTTCGCGATCATCGCCGAGAGTTTCTCCTTCCGTACGGCGATCAAAGAGTCCAACCTCACGCGCGGCAACCAGTCCTGGAAGGACTTCATCCGCCGCTCGAAGGCCCCGGAGCTGCCCGTCGTCCTTCTTGAGGACCTCGGCGCGCTGGTCGGCCTGATCCTCGCCCTCGTCGGCGTCAGCCTGGCCCTGGTCACCGGCAACGGCGTCTGGGACGGCATCGGCACCCTCTGCATCGGCATCCTGCTGATCATCATCGCGATCGTCCTCGCGGCAGAGACGAAGTCCCTCCTGCTCGGCGAGGCCGCCGGCACGGACGAAGTCGAGAAGATCCGGGCCGCGGTCGTCGACGGCGACACCGTCACCCGCGTCATCCACATGCGCACGCTCCACCTCGGCCCCGAGGAACTCCTCGTCGCTGCCAAGATCGCCGTCTCGCACGACGACACGGCCACCGAGATCGCCGCCGCGATCAACGCGGCCGAGGACCGCATCCGCGCCGCGGTCCCGATCGCCCGCGTCATCTACCTGGAGCCGGACATCTTCAGTGAGGCGGCAGCGGCCTCGGGCGGGAACCCGGGACGCACCCCCGGCGGCCCGCCCACCGAGCCCGCCCACTGACCCACGGCCCCAGCACCCCGCGCGCCCTCCCGCGACCGAAGGCCCCCGCCCACCCGGCGGGGGCCTTCCGCGCGCTCTTCTCCCCGCGCCGAAACGCGCGAAGCGCGCGACTAAGCGGGAGTGGCCCCGGCACGCCCGGCCCGGCGCCCGCCGGGGCAGAAGATTTCCAGCCCCGGCTGCCACCGCCGGGGCGGGCGCACGCCCCGCACCCGACCAGCGGCATCTCGCCGCCACGGGCACGAGCGGCAGCTTCTGTTGCGCCGCCCAATGTCGTGAAGCAGGCGAATTGCCCCTACCCGCCACGTCAATTCCGGCCAGGATCACACCCGGGGTGGGCTGGGGGCCGCTGGGCCGATCGGTGTAGGTTCGTAACCTAGCCAGACGTCGCTGCTGATGGCGGTCGGGCGGTCCGCGGACCGGCCGAGGGAGAGAGGGCCTCCGACGGACTGCGCTGCGAGTGCCCGGGCATTCGTATGCCCGCCGCCGCAGATCAGCCGTAACCACCTCGAACCACCTCACGAGGAGCAGCTCTACATGACGACTGTCGCCACCGGCCAAGACTTCAAGGTCGCCGACCTCTCCCTGGCCGCTTTCGGCCGCAAGGAGATCACCCTGGCCGAGCACGAGATGCCCGGTCTGATGTCGATCCGCCGCGAGTACGCCGCCACGAAGCCGCTGGCCGGCGCCCGCGTCACCGGGTCGCTGCACATGACGATCCAGACGGCCGTACTCATCGAGACGCTGGTCGCCCTCGGCGCCGACGTCCGCTGGGCCTCCTGCAACATCTACTCCACCCAGGACCACGCCGCCGCCGCGATCGCGGTCGGCCCGGACGGCACCCCCGAGAACCCGCAGGGCGTCCCGGTCTTCGCCTGGAAGGGCGAGACGCTGGAGGAGTACTGGTGGTGCACGGAGCAGGCGCTGACCTGGCCGAACACCCCCACCGGCGGCCCGAACATGATCCTGGACGACGGTGGCGACGCCACCCTCCTCGTCCACAAGGGCGTCGAGTTCGAGAAGGCGGGCGCCGCTCCGGACCCGTCGACCGCGGACTCCGAGGAGTACGCGCACATCCTCACGCTCCTCAACCGCACCCTCGGTGAGAACCCGCAGAAGTGGACCCAGCTCGCCTCCGAGATCCGCGGCGTGACCGAGGAGACCACCACCGGCGTCCACCGCCTGTACGAGATGATGCGTGACGGCCAGCTGCTCTTCCCGGCCATCAATGTGAACGACGCCGTCACCAAGTCGAAGTTCGACAACAAGTACGGCTGCCGGCACTCCCTGATCGACGGCATCAACCGCGCCACCGACGTCCTCATCGGCGGCAAGGTCGCGGTCGTCTTCGGTTACGGCGACGTCGGCAAGGGCTGCGCGGAGTCGCTGCGCGGCCAGGGCGCCCGGGTGATCATCACCGAGATCGACCCGATCTGCGCGCTCCAGGCGGCGATGGACGGATACCAGGTCGCGACGCTGGACGACGTCGTCTCCATCGCCGACATCTTCGTCACCACGACGGGCAACAAGGACATCATCATGGCCGCCGACATGGCCAAGATGAAGCACCAGGCCATCGTCGGCAACATCGGCCACTTCGACAACGAGATCGACATGGCCGGACTGGCGAAGGTCGAGGGCATCGTCAAGGACGAGGTCAAGCCGCAGGTCCACACCTGGACGTTCCCCGACGGCAAGGTCCTGATCGTGCTGTCCGAGGGCCGTCTCCTGAACCTGGGCAACGCGACCGGGCACCCGTCCTTCGTGATGTCCAACTCGTTCGCGGACCAGACGCTGGCCCAGATCGAGCTGTTCACCAAGCAGGAGGAGTACCCGACCGACGTCTACGTGCTGCCCAAGCACCTCGACGAGAAGGTCGCCCGCCTCCACCTCGACGCCCTCGGCGTCAAGCTCACCACCCTCCGCCAGGAGCAGGCCGACTACATCGGCGTCAAGGTCGAGGGCCCGTACAAGCCGGACCACTACCGCTACTGAGCAACCGGCGTCACGCCGCCCCACAGCGGTGGACAGGACCACGGACAGCTCCGCCCGCGCCAGGTGACCGCAACAGCCCGCTGAGGCCGTCACCCTGCCCGGGCACCCGCTGTCGGACAGGCCCTCGGAGTACGCTCCGGGGGCCTGCCCCGTGCCCGGCCCAGAAAGACCCGAGGACCCCATGCCCCGCGGCCGCTATTCGCTCCACGACACCCACGACCACACCCCTCTCGGCGAAGAACACTTCCACTGCGCACCAGGCCCCTCCGGCTGGCGCTACGTATCCCAGACCACCACCCCCTCCGGCGACCACGCCGGCTCCGTCGACCTGGCCCTCGACGAACTCGGCCGGCCCATCCGGCTCGAACTCCACGCCTCCAGCTGGCAGGTACGGGGCGCCGCCATCGACGGCGTCACCTGGGTCCGTACCGACCCGGCCGGCGAGCACGCCGCCGAAGGCAATGTCCGCGCCCACGCCTTCACCGGCACCTCCCCGGCATTCCTCATCGCCACCGCCCGCCTCCTGCGCCTCACCCCCGCTTCCCCCGCCACCCGCGTCCGCCTGGTCGCCTTCACCGACCCGGTCCTGGCACCACGTACGCTCGACCAGTCCTGGGCCTTGCTGAAAAGCGAAGCACACGCCACTGACAACGGCCCCCTGATGGTGGACGAGTACCAGGTCAACGCCCTGGACACCGGGGAGCAGCACCGGATCCACATCGCCAGCGACGTCGTGCTCTCCGCCCCGGGCATCGAACTCGAACACCTGGAAACCCCACCGTCGGTCTTCCCCACCGACCCCACCGACCCCACGGCCCTCGACCCGACGGCCCCCGGCGACACCGGCCCCTAGCCGGCCAACCTAACCAGGCGGCGCGAAACCCGTGGCCGGAGCCCCGTCCGACTCTCCACCACCGGACCGCCCCGCCCCGGGCACAGGCTCGCCCACCCCGGCACCCGGCCCGCCCTGCGAAGCTCCCGCTCCCGCACTTCCAGCTACGTCAGGCACGCCCGCCCCACTGGCTCCGTCACGCGAGCCCGCCTCACCGGATGCTTCACGCGGGGCTGGGCCACCCTGGCCCACCCCACCAGCTCCTTCACGCGGGACCGGAGCACCCAGGACCGCCACCCCCGGACCCGACCCCGCATCCCCAGTCGGCCACGGCGCCGGCGTCGGCCCGGGTCCTGAAACCGACCTGTGCCCAGGTCCCGCATCCGGTCCCAGCACAGGCCCCGGCGCCAGGCCCGGTCCCGAAGCCGACGCCCCGGCCCCGAACGCCCGCCTGGCATCCCTCGCCCGGCGCTCCTGCACCACGGCCGCCAGGTAGGCAGCCGCCGGCACCCCGGGAGGCACCGGAACCCCGGTGAAGCCGGCCAGATCCCCGGCCAGCCGTCCCGCCACGGCCCCACCGACCTGCGGATCCAGCTGCCGCATCCGCGTCAGGTACTGCCGTACGGCAAGCCACAGCGCATCCGGCACCCGCGACAGATCCAGTCCGCCGAACCGGCCCACCAGCCACGGCGGGGGAGGCGGTACGGCGTCAGTCCGACCGGTCGACACCCGCTCCCGCACCACCAGCGTCCCGGCGAAGACGTCCCCGATCCGCCGGCCACGTTCGGAAACCAGCGAAGCCATGCAGGCCACCACCCCGAACGTCATCAGGATCTCGACGACCCCGACCGCGCCCCGCACCAGTGCGTGCCGAAACCGGATCGGCCCGCCGTCGTCCCGCACCACCCGCAACCCGCAGGCCAGTTTGCCGAGCGACCGCCCGCGCGTGAGCGTCTCCACCGCGATGGGCACCCCCACCAGCACCAGCAGAAACGAGGCCACCATCACTGCCGCGATCGCGGCGGGGTCCAGCGAAGCGGTGGCCAGCGCCAGCCCCAACGTGACTCCCATGTACGTGGTCCCGACCACGGCCAGATCGATCAGAATCGCCAGGGCCCTGCTCGGCAGCCGAGCAGGGCGTACTCCCAGCACGACCGCATCGCCCGTCACGAACTCACTCACCGGTGCCCACCTCTCGCAGCCCTTCCCCGCCCCTGAAATCCTCAGTCTGCCAAGCTGATCCCCAGCGCGCGCAGTGCTGTGCCTTCCCGACGGACCCGGACCCAGTTCCTGGAGCAGCAGCCGACCATGGACCTCGACGTCTTCGTGACCGCCCACCACGCCGAGTGGGACCGCCTCGACCAGCTCCTGGGCCGGGGCCGCCGCCTCACCGGCGCCGAGATCGACGAACTGGTCACCCTCTACCAGCGCACGTCCACCCACCTCTCGCTCCTCAGGTCCACCACCCCGGACCCCACGCTCATGGCCCGGCTCACCCAGCTCGTGGCCCGGGCCCGCTCGTTCGTCACCGGTACCCGCCGTGCCTCCTGGCGCGACGCGGCCCGCTTCCTGACGTCGGGATTCCCGGCCGCCGTCTACCTCTCACGCCGCTGGTGGATTCCCACCGCGCTGCTCTCCACCGCGCTGGCCGCGGTGATCGGCTGGTGGATAGCCACCCACCCCGAGGTCCAGGCCTCGATCGGAGCCCCGTCCGCCCTCCGCGAGATGACCCGCCCCGGCGGCCAGTACGAGGCGTACTACTCCAGCCACCCCGCCGCATCCTTCGCCGCCCAGGTCTGGACGAACAACGCGCAGGCGGCGGCCATGTGCCTGGTCCTCGGCGCGTTCCTCTGCGTCCCGGTCCTCTGGATCCTCTTCCTCAACATGCTCAACCTCGGCGTAGGCGTCGGTCTGATGTCATCCGCCGGCCGCCTCGACACCTTCCTCGGCCTGGTCCTTCCGCACGGCCTGCTGGAGCTCACCGCGGTCTTCGTCGCCGCCGGTACGGGTCTCCGCCTCGGCTGGACCCTCATCGATCCTGGCCCGCGCACGCGCAGATCCGCCATGGCACAAGAAGGCAGAGCGGCCCTGGGCATGGCGATCGGCCTGGCGCTGGTCCTGTTCGTCTCGGGCGTCATCGAAGGCTTCGTCACGCCCTCCGGCCTCCCGACCTGGGCCCGCATCTCCATCGGCGTCGCTGCCGAAGCCGCCTTCCTGCTGTACGTCTACGTATGCGGCGGTCGAGCGGCCCGAGCAGGCGAGCGAGGCGACGTGGAACTCGCGGACCGCAACACCGAGCTCCCCACCGCCGCCTGAGGTGCGAGAACCCCTCCTGACCTGCTAATCTCCTCCTCGCCCCGAAAAACCATTGACATGGTTCCAAGGGAGAGGTAGATTCGAACGGTTGCCTTGAGTTGGACAAGCTCGACGGCCATAAGCTAGAGTCTCCCTCGCTCTCACGGAATATCAATTCCATTGAGAGCCCCCCGATTCCCTTTCAGAGTCACTGAAGCCGATTAGCTCGGCCAAAATGCTTCTGATAGAGTCGGAATCGCCGGAAAGGGAAAACGCGAAAGCGAAAAACCTGGAAAGCACCGAGGAAATCGGCACTGGAAACAGTCTGATAGAGTCGGAAACGCAACAACAC
>NZ_JBHXRV010000044.1:76619-79720 GCF_042716745.1 Streptomyces sp. NPDC058663 | reverse complement strand
TTTTTTTTTTTATAATCTACTTTTTTTAATCTTCGCCCAGCCACACGTGGTTCGGGTATTTACCGCCGGCGCCACCTCGGGTTTTTTCGGGGGGGGGGGGGGCCCCCCCCCCCCCCCCCCCCGGCCCGTCCACCCCCTCACCTCCCAGACCACCCAGGGACGACATGACCCAGCACCTCGCTGCCCCTGCCCCCGACACCGACGGCACGCCGAAGGCGGCCACCGACTGGTGGCGCGACGCGGTGATCTACCAGGTCTACCCGCGCAGCTTCGCCGACGGCGACGGCGACGGCATGGGCGACCTCGCGGGTGTCCGCGCCCGGCTGCCGTACCTGCGCGACCTGGGCGTGGACGCCGTCTGGCTGAGCCCGTTCTACGCCTCCCCGCAGGCCGACGCCGGCTACGACGTCGCCGACTACCGGGCCATCGACCCGATGTTCGGCACCCTGCTGGATGCCGACGGCCTGATCCGCGACGCCCACGCGCTCGGCCTGCGCATCATCACCGACCTGGTCCCCAACCACTCCTCCGACCAGCACGAGTGGTTCAAGCGCGCCCTGGCGGAGGGCCCCGGATCCGCCCTGCGCGACCGCTACCACTTCCGCCCCGGCAAGGGCGCCACCGGTGAACTCCCCCCGAACGACTGGGAGTCCGTCTTCGGCGGCCCGGCCTGGACCCGCACCGTCGACCCCGACGGCACCCCCGGCGACTGGTACCTGCACCTCTTCGCCCCCGAGCAGCCCGACTTCAACTGGGAGCACCCGGCAGTCGCCGACGAGTTCCGCTCCATCCTGCGCTTCTGGCTCGACATGGGCGTGGACGGCTTCCGCATCGACGTGGCGCACGGCCTGGTCAAGGCCGAGGGCCTGCCGGACCTCGGCACCCACGACCAGCTCAAGCTGCTCGGCAACGACGTCATGCCGTTCTTCGACCAGGACGGCGTGCACGCCATCTACCGCGCCTGGCGGCAGATCCTCGACGAGTACCCGGGCCAGCGCATCGGCGTCGCCGAGGCCTGGACCCCCACGGTCCAGCGCACCGCGAACTACGTCCGCCCCGACGAACTCCACCAGGCGTTCAACTTCCAGTACCTGGGCACCTACTGGGACGCCGAGGCGCTGCGCGAGGTCATCGACACCTCGCTGGCCGCGATGCGCCCCGTCGGAGCGCCCACCACCTGGGTCCTCTCCAACCACGACGTCACCCGCCACGCCACCCGCTTCGCCAACCCGCCGGGCCTGGGCACCCAGATCCGCACCCCGGGCGACCGCGCGCTGGGGCTGCGCCGGGCGCGGGCGGCCACCCTGCTCATGCTCGCCCTCCCCGGCTCCGCCTACGTCTACCAGGGCGAGGAGCTCGGCCTGCCCGACGTCACCGACCTCCCCGACGCCGTCCGCGAGGACCCCTCCTTCTTCCGCGCGGCCGGCCAGGACGGCTTCCGCGACGGCTGCCGGGTGCCGATCCCGTGGACGGTTGAGGGCCCGTCGTACGGCTTCGGCACGGGCGGCAGCTGGCTGCCCCAGCCCGCCGAGTGGGGCGGCCTGTCCGTCGAGGCACAGACCGGCGACCCGGCGTCCACCCTGGAGCTGTACCGCGCGGCGCTCGCGGTGCGCCGCGACCACCCGGGCCTGGGCGCGGGCACGGACGTCAGCTGGCTGCCCGACGCCCCCACAGGGGTCCTGGCGTTCGCCCGCGAGGGCTTCGTCTGCACGGCGAACACCACGTCCGAGCCGGTCCGCATCGCGGTCCCCGGCCGGGTGCTGCTCGCCAGCGGCGACGTGGTGGCCGAGGGCGGCGAGCTGGAGCTGCCCGCCGACACCACCGTCTGGTGGGCCGTGTGACGCTGACGACACCGGGGAGCGGCGTTCCCGCTCCCCGGCTGGCCGACATCGCCGCGCAGGCCAAGGTCAGCGAGGCCACGGTCAGCCGGGTCCTCAACGGCAAGGCCGGGGTGGCCGACGGCACCCGGCAGCGGGTGCTCGCCGCCCTCGACGTACTCGGCTACGAACGCCCCGTACGCCTCAGGCAGCGCACCCTGGACCTGATCGGCCTCGTCATTCCCGAGCTGACCAACCCGATCTTCCCGGCGTTCGCCCAGGTCATCGAGCAGACCCTGGCGGGGCGGGGCTACACGCCGATCCTGTGCACGCAGACCCCGGGCGGCGCGACCGAGGACGAACTCGTCGAGCAGCTCGTGGAGCGCGGCGTCGGCGGCATCGTCTTCCTCTCCGGGCTGCACGCCGACCTGTCCGCCGACCCCGCGCGCTACTGGGCGCTGGACGCGGCGCAGATCCCGTACGTCCTGATCAACGGTTACAACCCGGCGATCAGCGCCCCCTACGTCTCACCGGACGACCGCGCCGCCGTCCGCATGGCCGTCGGCCACCTCGCCGACCTCGGCCACGAGAGGATCGGCCTGGCGGTGGGGCCCGTCCGTTACGTCCCCTCCCGGCGCAAGCGCGACGGATTCATCGACGCGCTCGCCGAGGTGCTGGGCGTCCCGGCCGACCGCGCCGAACTCGCCGTCCAGCACACCCTGTTCAGCGTCGAGGGCGGCCAGGCCGCCGCCGGTGAGCTGTTGGACCAGGGGTGCACGGGCATCGTCTGCGGCTCCGACATGATGGCGCTCGGCGTCGTCCGCGCGGCCCGCGACCGGGGCCTGCGCGTCCCGGGGGACGTGTCGGTGGTCGGCTACGACGACTCGCCGCTCATCCCCTTCACCGACCCCCCGCTCACCACCGTGCGCCAGCCGGTCCAGGCGATGGCGACCGCCGCGGTGGGCGCGCTGCTGGAAGAGCTGGGCGGCAACCCGGTGCAGCGCACGGAGTACGTGTTCCAGCCGGAGCTGGTGGTGCGCGGGTCCACCGCGCAGGCGCGGGCCTGACCTGCCGGTTCGCGCCCACACTGCTTCCGGTTCTGGTCCTGCGCAAAGGATTGACCTCCCCGGGGGCGGCTCGTACCGTCACTCGGCAAGAAGTTGCTGACTTCTTGCAGCAAGAACATGCAGTCGGGGGGGGGGGGGGCGCCGCCCACCCCCCCCCCGCGACTTTCTGCACCCCCGCAACCCCCCCCCCCCACGCCCCCGCCCCCCCCGCCCCCCA
>NZ_JBHXRV010000044.1:51078-76609 GCF_042716745.1 Streptomyces sp. NPDC058663 | reverse complement strand
CCCGGGGGGGGGGCGGCCCCTTCCTCCTCGCTGATTGTGTGGTTGTTTTTTTTTCTAAAATAATTTGCCGGGGGGGGGGGGCGCCCCCCCCACCCCCCCCGACCGGTGTCTTCAGAGCCGCACGCCTCCCCCCCCTCACCGGCCCTACCCAGGCCGCCCACGCAGGAGGAATCCCCATGGCCCGCAGACTGCTGTCTGCCATATCCGCGGCATCCGCCGCCCTGCTCGCGCCGGCCGCGGTGCTCGTCGCGCCCGCCGCCACCGCCCAGGCCGCACCGGCCGGTGACCGGGACGTCACCGCGGTGCTTTTCGAATGGAAGTTCGCGTCCGTCGCCCGCGCCTGCACCGACAGCCTCGGCCCCGCCGGCTACGGCTCCGTACAGGTCTCGCCGCCCCAGGAACACATCCAGGGCGGCCAGTGGTGGACCTCGTACCAGCCGGTCAGCTACAGGATCGCCGGGCGTCTCGGCGACCGCGCCGCCTTCAAGAACATGGTCGACACCTGCCACGCGGCGGGCGTGAAGGTCGTCGTGGACTCCGTCATCAATCATCTGGCCGCCGGTGACGGCACGGGCACGGGCGGCACCGCGTACCGCAAGTACGACTACCCCGGCCTCTACTCGGGTGCGGACCTGGACGACTGCCGCGCCGAGATCACCGACTACCGCAACCGCGGCAACGTCCAGAACTGCGAACTCGTCGGGCTCGCCGACCTCGACACCGGCGAGGAGTACGTCCGGACGAGGATCGCCGGGTTCCTGGGCGACCTGCTCTCGCTCGGCGTGGACGGCTTCCGCATCGACGCGGCCAAGCACATGCCCGCCGCCGATCTCGCCGCCATCAAGGGCAAGCTGAGCAATCCGGGCGTGTACTGGAAGCACGAGGCCATCCACGGGGAGGGCGAGGCCGTCTCGCCGGGCGAGTACCTCGGCACCGGCGACGTGCAGGAATTCCGCTACGCGCGCGGACTCAAGCAGGTGTTCACCGGTGGCGGCAGGCTCACCGACCTGAAGAACTTCGGTGCGGGCTGGGGCTTCATGGAGTCCGGGAAGTCCGCCGTCTTCGTCGACAACCACGACACCGAACGCGTCGGCGACACCCTCAACTACAAGGCGGGCAGCGCCTACACGCTCGCCAACGTCTTCATGCTGGCCTGGCCCTACGGCGCCCCGGACGTCCACTCCGGCTACGAGTGGACCGACAAGGACGCCGGACCGCCCGGCGGCGGCCAGGTGAACGCCTGCGGCGCGGACGGCTGGAAGTGCCAGCACTCCTGGCGCGAGATCTCCTCGATGGTGGGCCTGCGGAACACCGCCAAGGGGCAGCCGGTGACCGGCTGGTGGGACAACGGGGGCAGCCAGATCGCCTTCGGCCGCGGCGAGCGCGCGTACGTCGTCCTGAACCACGAGGGCTCCCCGCTCACCCGCACCTTCCAGAGCGCCCTGGCGGCGGGTGACTACTGCGACGTGCAGAGCGGACGCCCGGTCACCGTGGACGGCTCGGGCCGCTTCACGGCGACCGTGGCCCCCGGCACGGCGCTCGCGCTGCACACCGGGGCGCGGACCTGCAAGGCGCCGGGGGCACAGAGCGGTGCGTCCTTCGGGGTGCGCGCCACCACCCAGTACGGGCAGAGCATCCACGTCACCGGCGACCTGCCCGCCCTAGGCAACTGGAACCCGGCCGCCGCACCCGCGCTGGACCCGGCCGCGTACCCGGTCTGGAAGCTGGACGTGCGCCTCCCCGCGGGCACCTCCTTCGCGTACAAGTACGTGCGCAGGGACGGGGCGGGGAACGTCACCTGGGAGAGCGGCGCGAACCGCACGGCGACCGTCCCGGCGAGCGGCGCGGTCACGCTGTCCGACACCTGGCGGGACTAAGCGGGGGCGGGGGCAGGGGGCCGGGCGGCGGCGACGGGGGACGCCGCGACGGGGCACGCCATGACCGGGCGGGCCGCACCCGGGCGGGCCGCACCCGGGCGGTCCGCGACGGGGCGGTCCGCGACGGGGCACGCCGCGACGGGGCACGCCGCGACGGGGCGGTCCGCGACGGGCAGGTGCAGCAGCCCCGTACGCCCCCTCCGCCCCGCTCTTCCGAGCTGCTCACCTGCCCCTTTGCCCCCGAACCCCCGCTTTCACGGCTCCCAAGTACTCGTGTGGTCCAAGGGGTTGACCCCCACTGCCGGCCCTCATAGCGTCCCGTGCAAGAACTTTCTGCTCCCTTGCAGCAAGAACATTCAGCGGCCGAACCGGCCGACGCGCGCCGTTCCGAGGAGACCCCGCCCCCGTGATACCCATGCCCCTGCGAAGACTGCGGAGACTGCGGAGAGCGGCCGCCGGCGCCGTGACCGTGGCCCTGTGTGCCACGCTCGCGCCCGCTGCCCCCGCCCTCGCCGCACCCCGGGCGCCCCGGCCGCCCGCCCCGCCGTCCGACGCCAAGCTGGCCGCCGAGCCCGCGCGCCACGACCTCACCCGCGACCAGTTCTACTTCGTCCTGCCGGACCGGTTCGCGAACGGGGACACGTCCAACGACCGCGGCGGCCTCACCGGTTCACGCCTCGACCACGGCTTCGACCCCACCGACAAGGGCTTCTACCAGGGCGGCGACCTCAAGGGGCTCACCCAGAAGCTCGACTACATCAAGGGGCTCGGCACCACCGCCCTCTGGATGGCGCCGATCTTCAAGAACAAGCCCGTCCAGGGCGCCGGCAAGGACGCCTCCGCCGGGTACCACGGCTACTGGATCACCGACTTCACCCAGGTCGACCCGCACTTCGGGACCAACGCCGACCTGGCGGAGCTGATCGACAAGGCCCACGCCAAGGGCGTGAAGGTCTTCTTCGACGTCATCACCAACCACACGGCCGACACCGTCGACTACGCCGAGAAGAAGTACGGCTACCGCCCCAAGGGCGCCCATCCGTACCTCGACAGCTCCGGCCGCCCCTTCGACGACCGGACCTCCGTCGCCCGGGCGAAGATCGACGGCGACTCCTTCCCGTACACCCCGGCGCAGCGGCCGGGGGAGCGCAAGACCCCCTCCTGGCTCAACGACCCGACGATGTACCACAATCGCGGCGATTCGACCTTCGCGGGGGAGAGCGCCGAGTACGGCGACTTCTCCGGGCTCGACGATCTGTGGACCGAGCGTCCCGAGGTCGTGAAGGGCATGGAGAAGATCTACGAGAAGTGGGTCCGCGACTTCGACATCGACGGCTTCCGCATCGACACCGTCAAACACGTCGACCTGGACTTCTGGACCCAGTGGGCCACCGCGCTCGACGCCTACGCGAAGAAGCGCGGCCGCGAGGACTTCTTCATGTTCGGCGAGATCTACGACGCGGACCCGGCCGTCACCGCCCCGTACGTCACCCGGGGCCGGCTGGACGCCACCCTCGACTTCCCCCTCCAGGACGCCCTGCGCGGGTACGCCTCCCGGGGCGCGGCCGCCGACAAGCTCGCAGGAGCGTACGGCGCCGACTACCGCTACACCACCGACAAGGCCAACGCGTACGAGCAGGTGACCTTCACCGGCAACCACGACATGGGCCGCATCGGCACCTTCCTCAAGCAGGACAACCCGAAGGCGGACGACGCGGAACTCCTCCGGCGTGCCCGCCTGGCCAACGAACTGATGTTCTTCGGCCGGGGCAACCCGGTCGTCTACTCCGGCGACGAGCAGGGCTTCACCGGTGCGGGCGGCGACAAGGACGCCCGCCAGCCCCTCTTCGCCTCGAAGACCGCCGACCACCTCGACGACGACCAGCTCGGCACCGACCGCACCCATGCGAGCGACGCCTACGACACCACGCACCCCCTCTACCGCTCGATCGCCGAGCTCTCCCGGCTGACGAAGGCGCACCCCGCCCTGCGCGACGGCGTACAGGAGGAGCGGTACGCCGAGGACTCCGTCTACGCGTTCTCCCGTACCGACGCCCGGCGCAGGACCGAGTACGTGGTGGCTGCCAACAATGCCGCCGAGCCGAGGACCGTGGAGATCCCGACCGCCTCGGCGGACATGAACTTCCGTGCCCTGTACGGCACTTCGGGCGCGGTGCGCAGCGGTGCCGACCGGAAGGTGAAGGTCACCGTCCCCGCACTGGCCACCCTCGTCCTCCAGGCGGAGAAACCGCTCGCGGCCCCGTCCGCAGGACCGGCCCTCACCCTGAAGGCTCCGGCCGCCGGAGCCACCGGCACCGTCGAGATCGAGGCCGCCCCGGCCAGCGGGCAGCTCAACAGGGTCGTCTTCGCCGCTCAGGTCGGCAACGGGCCCTGGCGCACGCTCGGCTCCGCCGACCACGCCCCCTACAAGGTCACCCAGCACGTGGAGGCGAACACGCCCGCCGGAACGCCGCTGCGGTACAAAGCCGTGGTGGTGGACCGCGCGGGACGCACCGCATCCGCCCTCGCCGCGACGACGGCGGGCCAGGCCCCGCCGCCCGACAAGCCGCGCGCCGGGGAGCGTACGTACGCCGTCGTCCACTACAGGCGCGCCGACGGCGACTACGACGGGTGGCAGCTCAAGTCCCCGGCCGGGAACGCCGTCTTCAGCGGGCGGGACGCGTACGGCGCCTTCGCCTGGGTGAAGCTCGCCGAGGGCGCCACCGCCTTCCCGTACACCGTGGAGAAGAACGGCACGGCCGAAGGCCCCGCCCGCAGCATCGACCTCGCCGCGACCGGAGAGGTCTGGGTCGAACAGGGCAAGGACGGCCAGCTCACCAAGGCCCCGGACGGGGCGTACCCGCCGCAGGACAAGACCAAGGCGGTCCTGCACTACCAGCGCCCCGACGGCAACTACGACGGCTGGGGACTGCACGTCTGGTCCGGCGCCAAGGACCCGACCGACTGGGCGAAGCCGCTGCCGCCGGTGAAGAAGGACGCGTACGGCGTGACCTACGAGGTTCCGCTCGCCGCCGGCGCCACCTCGCTCTCGTACATCCTGCACAAGGGCGACGAGAAGGACCTCCCCACCGACCAGTCCCTCGACCTGGCCACCTACGGCCACGAGGTGTGGGCGCTGGCCGGACAGCCCAAGTACGTCCTGCCGCAGGCCCAGGGAGCGGGCACCCTCGACCTCGCCAAGGCCGAGGCGCAGTGGATCGACCGGGACACCGTCGTCTGGAAGGTCAGGGCGACGGAGGCGACGAGTCAGCAGCTCGTGTACGCGAAGGACGGCGGGATCAAGGTCGTCGACGGCGCGCTGTCGGACGAGGGCCGCTGGCTGCGGCTGAACCCGGGGACGCTGAGCGACGCGCAGAAGGCCAGGTTCCCGCACCTGAAGGACTACCCGGCCTTCACCGTCGACGCCCGCGACCGGGACAGGATCGACGCGGCCCTGCGCGGGCAGGTCGTCGCCACCCAGCGCGCGGCGAACGGCGCCCTGCTGGCGGCCACCGGCGTGCAGCTGCCCGGGGTGCTCGACGCGACCTACTCCGCGGCCGCCACCCGCGCCGCACTCGGCCCGGTCTTCCGGGACGGCCGGCCGACCCTGTCGCTGTGGGCCCCCACCGCCCAGCAGGTCTCGCTGGAACTCGGCGGGCGGACCCTGCCCATGCGGCGGGACGACCGCAGCGGAGTCTGGTCGCTCACCGGAGAGCGCGGATGGGCGGGACAGCCGTACCGCTACGTGGTCAAGGTGTGGGCACCGAGCGTGGGCGAGGTCGTCACGAACCGGGTCACCGACCCGTACTCGACCGCGCTGACGACCGACTCCGCGCGGAGCCTGGCCGTCGACCTCAGCGACCCGAAGCTGGCCCCCGGCGGCTGGGGCGCGCTGAAGAAGCCCGCCGCGACACCCCTGCGGAACGCACAGATCCAGGAGCTGCACGTACGGGACTTCTCGGTCGCCGACCGCACTGCGAAGCACCCCGGCCAGTACCTGGCCTTCACCGACCGCGGCTCCAAGGGCTCCCAGCACCTGCGCGCACTGGCCGAAGCCGGCACCTCCTACGTCCATCTGCTGCCCGTCTTCGACATCGGGACGATCCCCGAGAAGAAGTCCGCACAGCAGCGCCCCGCCTGTGACCTGGCCTCCTACGCGCCCGACTCGGAGGAACAGCAGGCCTGCGTGGCGAAGGCCGCGGGCAAGGACGCGTACAACTGGGGCTACGACCCGCTGCACTACACCGTGCCCGAAGGGTCGTACGCGAGCGACCCGGAGGGCACGAAGCGGACTGTTGAGTTCCGGCAGATGGTGCAGGGGATCAACGGCGCGGGCCTGCGGACCGTGATGGACGTGGTCTACAACCACACCGTCGCCGCCGGACAGAGCGAGAAGTCCGTGCTCGACCGGATCGTGCCCGGCTACTACCAGCGGCTCACCGCGGACGGCACGGTGGCCACCTCCACCTGCTGCGCCAACACCGCGCCCGAGCACGCCATGATGGGCAAGCTGGTCGTGGACTCCGTCGTCACCTGGGCCCGGCAGTACAAGGTCGACGGCTTCCGGTTCGACCTGATGGGCCACCACCCCAAGGCCAACATCCTGGCCGTACGGAAGGCGCTGGACGCGCTGACCCCGGCGAAGGACGGCGTCGACGGCAAGGCGATCGTGCTGTACGGAGAGGGCTGGAACTTCGGTGAGATCGCCGACGACGCCCGCTTCGAGCAGGCCACCCAGAAGAACATGGCCGGGACCGGCATCGCGACCTTCTCCGACCGGGCCCGCGACGCGGTCCGCGGCGGCGGCCCCTTCGACGAGGACCCGGGCGTGCAGGGCTTCGGCAGCGGACTGTTCACCGAACCCAACTCCGCCAAGGCGAACGGCACTCCGGCCGAGCAGCGGGCGCGCCTGCTGCACTACCAGGACCTGATCAAGGTCGGGCTCACCGGCAACCTCGCCGGGTACTCCTTCACCGACAGCTCCGGCCGTACGGTCAAGGGGTCCGAGGTCGACTACAACGGCGCCCCCGCCGGATACGCCGCCGCCCCCGGTGACGCACTGGCCTACGCGGACGCGCACGACAACGAGTCGCTGTACGACGCGCTGGCCTTCAAGCTGCCCGCCACCGTGCCGGCCGCCGACCGGGCCAGGATGCAGGTCCTGTCCATGGCGACGGCCACCCTGTCGCAGGGCCCCGCGCTCTCCCAGGCGGGTACGGACCTGCTGCGCTCCAAGTCGCTGGACCGCAACTCCTACGACAGTGGCGACTGGTTCAACGCGATCCACTGGGACTGCCGGGACGGCAACGGCTTCGGCCGCGGGCTGCCGCCGGCCGCCGACAACAAGTCCAAGTGGGCCTACGGAAAGCCGCTGCTCGCCGACCCGGCGCTGAAGCCCGGCTGCGCGCAGACCGAAGGCGCCTCTGCGGCGTACCGGGACCTGCTGCGGATCCGGACCTCGGAGCCGGACTTCGGCCTGGCGACGGCCGGGGAGGTCCAGTCGAAGGTGTCCTTCCCGCTGTCGGGGAAGCAGGAGACGCCGGGCGTGCTCACCATGCGGGTGGGGAAGCTGATGGTGGTCTTCAACGCGACGCCGCAGAGTCAGGGGCAGACGGTGGCCGCGGCGGCGGGTACGGGGTACGCGCTGCATCCGGTGCAGGCGGGGGGATCGGACCCGGTCGCCCGGCAGGCCCGCTACGACGCGGCCACCGGCACCTTCACCGTCCCGGGCCGCACGGTGTCCGTGTTCCGCGCGGGTTAGGAGCCCCCCGGCGGTTGCGTGTGGTTGCTGCGCAGTCCCCGCGCCCCTGAGTATTCAGGGGCGCGGGGGCTGTTCCACTGTGCGGCCGTTCCACTGTGCGGCTGTGCCACGGCCGGGAAGGGGCGGGCGGGTCAACGGCCCCGCGCAGCTGACCACCCCCACCACCGCCATGTAGGCCAGAATGGCCACGTGTTGGGCAACCTTCCCCAGGAGACCACCAGCTTCGTCGGACGCCGCACCGACCTCGCTCGGATCGAGCATGCCCTCACCGCGCACCGCCTCGTCACCCTCACCGGGCCCGCGGGCGTCGGCAAGAGCCGGCTCGCGCTGCGGGCCGCACGACAGGCGGCCGGCCGGTGCCCGGACGGGGTGTGGTGGGCCGACCTCGCCCCCCTGTACGACGACCAGCTGCTCGTGGCGACCGTCTCCGACGCCGTCGACTTCGCCGACCACACCCTGCGCATGCCGGCCGAGGCCCTCTGCGAATCGCTGCAGGGCAAGCGGATGCTCCTCGTACTCGACTCGTGCGAACGCCTCGCCGCCCCGTGCGCCCACCTCGTCGGCGAGCTCCTGACGACCGTGCCGGGACTGACGGTGCTGGCCACCAGCAGACAGCCCCTCGGGGCGCGCGGCGAGGTGGTCCTCGACGTACCCCCGCTGCCCCTGGACGGGGCACAGGACGGGGCCGCGGCCCTCTTCCGCGACCGGGCCCGCCAGGTCGTACCCGGCGCCCCCCTGGACGTACCGCCGGACGCCGACGCCGTCGCGGCCATCTGCGCCCACCTCGAAGGCATCCCCCTCGCCGTGGAACTGGCCTGCGCCCAGCTCGGCGAGGAGCGGACCGTGGAGGACGTCGCCCACCGGCTGACCTCCCGCAGCGCCTCCCGGCTCGACGTCCTCGCGCAGGACGGCATCTGGCCGCAGCGGCACCGGGCGCTGCGCACCGCCATCGGCTGGAGCCACGAACTGTGCACCCCGCTGGAGCGGCTGCTGTGGGCCCGGCTCTCGGTGTTCCGCGGGGAATTCGCGGAGTCGGACGCCCGGGACGTCGGGGCGGGAGGGCCGCTCGACGCGGACGCGGTGACGACCGCCCTGCACGGGCTGATCCGCAAATCGGTGGTGCGCCGGGCACCCGACGGCAGCTGTCGGATGCTGGACACCCTGCGCGAGTACGGGGCCATGTGGCTCGGCGAGCTGGGGGAGCGGGAGACCACCGCGGCCCGGCACGCCGCTCACTACGCCGAACTGGCCCGCGAGGCCGACGAGGGCTGGCTCGGCGCGGACCAGACACGCTGGTACCGGCGGCTCGGCGCCGCCCACGCCGACCTGTGCGCAGCCCTCGACCACCTCCTGGCGGCGGCCCCCGGGCAGGCCCTCGCCATGGCGGGCCGCGTCGGCTTCTTCTGGGCCTGCTGCGGCCACCTCCGCGAGGCCCGCAGCTACCTGGGCCGCGCTCTGGAGGAGCACGGCACGCCGGGCCCGGGTGTTCCCGACCCCCACCGCTCCCGCGCCCTGTGGGCGCTCGGCTTCACCGCCACGCTCCAGGGCGACCACGAAAACGCCCGCCGCCTCGGCGAACAGTGCGCGCTCGCCGCCTGGCAGGCCAAGGACCCCGAGGACATGCTCTCCGCGGCCTACCTCCTGGGCGTCACGTATCTGATGATGGGCCGCCCGCGGGCCGCGCTGACGGTCGCCGAACGCTGCCTGGCCGCCCGCCCCGGAGAGCCCTTCTCCTCCGCGTCCCAGCTCCGCTGCCGCCTGGTGCGGGTCTTCGCCCTGACCGCGCTGGGACGGTACGGGGAGGCGTCGGCGGCCGCCACCGGACTGCGCCGCATCTGCACCGAGCACGGCGAGACCTGGACCCGCGCCTACGCCGACTACCAACTCGCCCTCATTGCCCTCCTCCAGGGCAGGGCCGACGCGTCCGCCGCCCACGCCCGCGCCATGATCGACGCCAAGTACCGGCTCGGCGACACCTACGGCATCGCCCTCGGCCTCGACCTGCTGGCCGCCGCCCTCGCGGCCCGGGGCGACGGCCAGCAGGCCGCCATGGTGTACGGGACCGGACAGTCCTACTGGGCCCAGGTCGGCCATCCGCAGCGCGGCACCCCGGAACTGGGCCCCGTGCGGGAGGAGTGCGAACGCCGGGCCCGGGCCGTGATAGGCGACCAGGCCTACGAACTCGCCTTCGCCGAGGGCGCCGCCGACCAGGAAGCCACCCTGGCGCACGCCCTGCTGGGCACCCACCCGTGAACCGCGGCCGTGGTGCGCGAGCGGTGCGACAGGGCCGGCGGTGCAGGGAGCCCGGCACGGAGAGACCGGTGACCATCGGAGGAATCGCTCGTTCTGCGTAACGTGCGCCGCCCACAGGATGTCATCAGCCGCCCCCGCAAGCCCGCCCACAACGCCGCCACGGCCGGAGACCCCGCCTCCGGTCACGCGGACCACCCCGCCGACGGCACTGGCACGGACCCCGGCACAGGCCCCGCGGCCAGCGCTGACCCCGGTACCGGCACGGATCCCGCCGCCAGCGCCGACCCCGCCACCGTCGCCATCGGCGTAGGGCAGGCCGAGGCCGCGCTCGTCGAGCACTACCCGCGCCTGGTCCGGCTCGCCTACCTCGTCCTGCCCCCGCACCTGGGCCGCAACCGCCGCGTCCTGACCGCCCACTCCCTGGTGCAGCGTGCGCTGCCGCGCGGCCGGACCGGGCGCACCCCGCAGGCCGTCGCCGCCGTCCCCCCGTCGCGCCGCCCCGGCGGCGAGCCGCGCCCCGGCGACTTCGCGGGACGGGACCGCGGCCACGCCTTCGTACGGCAGCAGGTACTGCGTCAGGCCCTCCTCGCCGAGCCGCCGCTGCGCCGCAGGGCCTGGCCCCGGCGGGCCCAGCTGCCGCCCCTCCTGCCCCAGGTGTGGGGCATCCGGCTGTTCCCCGCGTCGGGCGGCGCCGACGAACTCGCCCTCGACCAGCGGCTCGCCGCCCTGTCCGGGGCCGGCCGCGCCGCCTACGTACTGCGCGGACTGGAGCGGTTGCAGGACGCGGAGGTGCGGCGGGTGCTCACCGCCGCCGGGGTCGCCGACACCGGTGCGGCGCTGGCGGAGGCCGGCACGGTGGAGCCCTCCGGGCTGCTGGAGTCCGCCGAGTTCGACCCGTGCTCGCTGCAGGCCCGCCCCACGGACCTGATGCGCCGCCGCCACTGGGCCCGGGCCGGCGCCGCCGCGCTCGCCGCCCTCGTGGTGGGCGCCGTGGTCCTCGGCGCGGGCGGCGACGGGGCCGGAGAACCGCTGTACGCGCAGAACCGGGCCGCCGAACAGGCCCTCGACCCCGCCAGGCTGACCATCGCCCCGGCTGCCGCCTGGAAGACCTCCGACCGCACCGACTTCTCCGCCTGGCCGGTCCGCGGCTCCCTCGCCGACAACAACGACCTGCTGCGCCGCGCCCTCGCCGTCTGGGCCGCCCCCACCGCCACCACCGGCGTCTCCGCCACCCCGGGCACCGCCACAGGACCCGCCATGGGCCCGCCCCAGCTCCTGTACGCCGGCGAGCTCGACGGGGCGAGGATCGCGGTGCTGTACGACGGACTGCGCCTGGTCAGGTACGCCGAACCCGTCAAAGGCGGCGACGGCACGGTCCTGGACTTCGCCCGCGCCGACGGCGCGGACGAAGCCTCGGCGAACGCGGTCGTGGTCTCCCGCACGGCGACCCACGTCCGCTATCTGACCGCGCCCTGGGCCGGCCGGACCGCGGTGCGCGACCTGCTCGACCCGGCGGCCGCCCCGCGCACCCTCGCCCGCGACGCCGACGGCGTGAGCGGACCGGTCGCCGCGTCCTCCATGGCCCGCGACTGCCGCAGCTGGGACGCCCTGGAGGTACGGGACAGCTCCGGCACCCGCACCCTCACCGACCTCGCCGAACTCCTCCCCGCCCGGCTGACCGCGGGACCCCCCGGCGCGAGCGCCGACCTCAGGAGCGCGGCGGACAGGGCGGGCTGGGCGCGCACCGCGTGCCTGCTCCCCACGGTCCGCTCGCAGGGCGTCCGCAGCGTCAACTCCTGGCCGTACGCCGCCCAGAGCCTGCCGGAGGACAACGGCACCGCGCAGTGGCTGTGCACCCGGGCGGAGACCTGGCGGGGGACCGGCAACCGGGTCTTCGCCCAGTTCCAGCCGCCGGACACCCGGCAGGGCGCACCCGGTGCGATCGCCGCGAGGGCCGAGGACTCGGCCGCCTGCGGCCGCAAGGACCCGCACGTGCTCGCCGGAGTGCTGTGGAAGTCCAAGGAGGGCACGCCCTATCTGCTCGCCGCGGGCGACGACGCGTTCGGTTCGGTGTCGGTCGGCGGCGGAGTCACGGCCGAGGAGGACGGCAGCCTGCTCTCCGTACCGGCCGGTGAGGCGTCCCGGGCCACGCTCACCGGCAGGCTCAAGGACGGCACCGCGGTGGAGTCCCTGCACTGACGGCCTTGTGGCAGCAAGGAGTTGCCCGGCCCCTGCACGAGCGAGGCGTCGCACATGCGTCGCACATGCGTCGCACATCTCCTCGTGCAAGGGCCTGTTCCCCGGTCGTACTCCTCAGTACATTGACGCCATGTCTAATACGCAGCAGGGCCCGGCCCCCGTCGCGTCGCAGTGGACGCCGCTCACGGCCCGCCCGGTGTCCTTCGACTGGCGGGACACCCCACTCCACTGGCTCCCCGGCAACCCCTTCGCCACCCACACCATCAACGTCCTGCACCTCCTGCTGCCCGCGGGAGAACGCTGGTTCGTGCACGTCTACCGGCAGGCACTCCCGCTGATCAAGGACGAGAAGCTCCGCGGGGACGTCCTCGGCTTCATCGGCCAGGAAGCCATGCACGCGCAGGCCCACGACGGCGTACTGCCCCACCTCAAGGCGCAGGGCCTGGACCCCACCCCCTACACCGCGCAGGTCGACTGGCTCTTCGAGAAACTGCTCGGCGACCGCACACTGCCGCCCGGCAGGGCCCGCCAATGGTGGCTCCTGGAGCGGATCGCGCTCATCGCGGCCATCGAGCACTACACCGCCTTCCTCGGCGACTGGGTGCTCAACGCCCGCGAACTCGACCGCAGGGGCGCCGATCCGACCATGCTCGACCTGCTGCGCTGGCACGGAGCCGAGGAGGTCGAGCACCGTTCCGTGGCCTTCGAGCTGTTCCAGCACGTCGACGGCGGATACCGGCGCAGGGTCCGCACCTGGGCGACCGCGTTCACGGCCCTGGTCTTCCTGTGGCAGCGCGGCTCCCGTTTCTTCATGGCCAACGACCCCACGCTCGGCGGCAGGGGGCGGGCCCGGTTCTCGGACCTCGTACGCAACGGCAGGCAGGGCGTGCTCCCGGCGCCGGGCGCGATGCTGCGGTCAATACCCCGCTACCTGAGCCGCGACTACCACCCCTCGCAGGAGGGCAGCACCGCCCAGGCGCTGGCCTACCTCGCCCAGGCCCCCGCCGCGCGCGCGGCCGAGGCCCGCATCCCGGGAGGTTCCTGAACCATGTCCCGCGCCACTTCCCCCCGCGTCCGCAACCTCGCCCTCGCGGCGACGGCCACCGGCCTCGCCCTGGCCGCCCGGCGCGCCCTGCGCCGGCGGATCAGCCGCTCGCCCCTGTGGCCGATGCCCGCCCTGGAGGAGCCCGTATCGGGTGCCCGGCACCGCGGCGCCATCCGGCCGGCCGGGATCCGCATGCTGGTCAGCGGCCGCGACGAACCCGCCGACGGGGTGGTCCGCCTGCACCTCGAAGCCATGGACGCGGGCGACCTGCCCGCCTGGCAGCCCGGCGCACACCTCGATCTCGTCCTGCCCTCGGGGCTGGTCCGCCAGTACTCGCTGTGCGGCGACCCCGCCGACCGCGCCTCGTACACCGTCGCCACCCGGATACTCGCGGACGGGCGGGGCGGCTCGGCCGAGGTCCACGAGCGGCTCCACGAGGGCTCGGAGATCGAGGTGCGGGGGCCGCGCAACCGCTTCCCGCTCCTGGGGTCGCCCGCCTACGTCTTCGTGGCCGGCGGCATCGGCATCACCCCCGTCCTGCCCATGCTGCGGGCCGCCGAGGCCGCGGGGGCCGACTGGCGGCTGCTGTACGGAGGCCGCAGCCGGGCCACGATGCCGTTCCTGACGGAGATCGAGAAGCTGGGCGGCCCCGAGCGGGTGACCGTGGCGGCCGAGGACGAGGACGGGCTGCCCCACCTGGCCGGGTTCCTCGCGGACGCGCCCGAGGGAGCGGCCGTGTACTGCTGCGGCCCCGAAGGGCTCCTGGGGGCGGTGGAGGGATCGCTGCCGGAGCACTGCTCGTTGCACGTCGAGAGGTTCGCGCCGGGCGCGGGCGCCGGAGGCTCCGGGGCGTTCGAGGTGGAGCTGCGCCGGACCGGGACGACGGTCACCGTGCCCGCAGGATCGTCGATCCTGGCCGCGGTCAAGCCGCTGGTGCGGGACGTCTCGTACTCCTGTGAGCAGGGCTTCTGCGGCACCTGCCAGCAGCGGGTGATCGAGGGCGGGATCGACCACCGCGACGAGCTGCTGACCGACTCCGAGCGCGGCGACTCGCTGCTGATCTGCGTCTCACGGGCCTCCGGAGAGCGCCTGGTCCTCGATCTCTAGGCAGAGCCGGGGGAGGGACCCGGGGAAGATCCGGACCGGGTCCTGGGGGTCCTCTTCGCAGGCGGGGCGGTTACGCTGGTGCGATGACGACCGGGGTGCGCCGCAGGATGGGCGTCGAAGAGCGCAGGCAGCAACTGATCGGCGTGGCGCTGGAGTTGTTCAGCCATCGCTCTCCCGATGAGGTCTCGATCGACGAGATAGCCGCCGCCGCGGGCATTTCGCGCCCCCTCGTCTACCACTACTTCCCCGGCAAGCAGAGCCTGTACGAGGCGGCACTGCGGCGCGCCGCCGACGAGCTCGCCGCCCGCTTCAGCGAACCGCACGAGGGGCCGCTCGGCGCCCGGCTGCTGCGCGTGATGGGCCGCTTCTTCGGCTTCGTCGACGAACACGGGCCCGGTTTCTCCGCGTTGATGCGCGGCGGCCCCGCCGTCGGCTCCTCCACCACCAACGCCATGATCGACGAGGTGCGGCAGGCCGCGTACGAGCAGATCCTCGACCACCTCGGGGTCGGCGAGCCGCCCGCCAGGCTCGCCCTCGTGGTCCGGTCCTGGGTGTCGCTCGCCGAGTCGACCGCCCTGATCTGGCTCGACGGGCGCGAAATCCCGCGCGCCGAACTGGAGATGCAGCTCGTCCACGACTTCGCCGCGCTGATGGCGGTCAGTGCCGCCTACGACGCGGAGATGGCGGGCATCGTCCTGCGGATACTGGCCGACGAACCGCCCCAGGGGCCGTTCGGGGAACTTCTCGAGCGGCTCGTGGTGCTGGCGCCGATGCTTCCGGTGGTACCGGGCCCGCGCGGAGCGTTCGAGTAACAGGGCTGCGGGGCGGGGCACTTGACCGTTCCGCCGGGCCCGGTGGCGTGAGTGGCGCGCCGGGCCCGATCACTTGTAGGTGACGGTCACGTCCTTGAAGCCGAGCGAGCGCAGCAGCCCCTGGAGCATGCTCGTGGTGTTCTTCTCCGCGCGGGCGGTCAGCCCGCTCTCCTTCGCGGCCTCCCCGATGTGCCGGGCGGCCAGCTGCTGGACGGCCCGTTCGTCGTTCGGGTTGTCGGAGAAGAAGTCGCCGAGCCGGTCGAGCAGCCCGCGCTGCTTGGACACCGCGTAGGAGCGCTCCGGGTCCAGCGCGGGCTTGCCCAGAGTGGCGCGCGGCAGCCGGAGGGTGGCGGCGGTGCGGTCCTCATTCACCGTGACATCGCCCTTGCCGAGCCCGCCCAGGGCGACGCTCGCGCCGACCGTGCCCGCGCCGACGTAGAGCGTACGGGTGCCGCGGAGCGCGTCCGGGAGGAACTTGGCGTCCTTCTCCAGGTCCACCACCACCTGGAAGTTGCCGGACGCCGCCTCGTAACGGCTCATGTCCTGGAGGGACTTGAGGACGGCCGGGCCGCTGCGGTCCTTGGTCTCGCTGCCGAAGAGGTCACCGAGCCCCGGGATCAGCACCAGCCGGGTGCCGATCAGGAGCACGGCGACCAGCGCCAGCAGCACGCCGGGAATTTTGATCCACAGGGAGACCCTGCGGCGGGGCGGCCCGGCCACCGGCGCGGGGCGGGCCCCGGCGGTGCGGGGCGCGTCGAGGTCCTGCGCCGGGAGATCCTGCTCCTGGTCCTTGCGCGCATCGGTGCGGTCCATACCGGGCGGGTTCCCCCAGCAGGCCCCGCTCACGCGGCGGTTACCGTACTGCGCATGATCGACACCACCGCGCACCTCACCTTCCGCCTCGCGGACCCCTCGGACCTCATGGAACTCGTACGCCTCCACGACGCGGCGGCACGGTGGATGACGGGCCGGGGAATCGACCAGTGGAAGCCGGGCCAGAAGGACGCCGCCCACTTCCGGCACCGGATGCGCGAGGGGGAGGTGTGGCTGGCGGAGTACGAGGGGGCCGTGGTGGGCGCGTACGAACTCTGGTGGGAGGACGAGGGGGCCTGGGGCCCGCAGCCGCCGGTCGCAGGCTACGTCCACCGGCTGATGACCGACCGCGCGCACGCCCCGGCGGGAACCGGGCGCGCACTGCTCGCGGCGGCCGAGGAACGCATCGCAGGGACCGGCCGCCCGCTGGCCCGCCTGGACTGCGTCGCGCACAACCCGCGCCTGCGGACCTACTACGAGGCGGCGGGCTACCGCTTCGCCGGCGAGAACACGGCGAAGGAGGCTCCCGGGGGAGCCCCCTCCTACGCGGTGACGCTGCTGGAGAAGGCCTTGCCGGGAGATGTGCCCGCCTGAGGGACAGCGGCTCCCGGGCGCTCCCGGGCCGCGGCAGCGCTGGTCCGGGAGGTGCGGGTCAGCGGCGGGCCAGGGTGGTGCCCAGGCCGACTCCCAGCGCGAGGGCGGCGAAGTGTCCCACGTCGGTGAAGGTCGGACGGGCCTTGTTGAGGAGCGGCCTGGCCGCCAGGGCCAGCAGGGTGGCCCGCCCGGCGAAGCGCACGGGGCCCCGGGGGAGCGCCGCGGTGAGCGCGCCCAGGACCGTGTTGAAGCCGTAGCTCGTCCCCACGTCCACCGCGCGCCGGGTCGACGCGTCCACGCCCGTGGCCCGCAGCCCCCCGTACACCAGCAGCGTCGCCCCCGCATGGCCGACCAGGAAGACCCCGGCCGCCCACCACGCCCCGTACGCGTACTCGGCGTACCCCAGTACCGCCAGCAGCAGCAGCGCGTACGGCAGCGGCATCGGCTCCTCCACCACCAGCGCGCTGGTCAGCAAGGTCCCCCAGCGCCCCGCCCCGAGCTGCTCCACATTGGTGGAACAGGCGCGCAGGAATTCCTCCCGCTCCTCACCCGGCAGGTGACGGCGGGCGGCATGGGCGCCGAGCTGGACGCCGCCGACGTAGGCGGGGGCGAGCACGGGAAGGTCGGGGAAGCGCATGGGTGCATGATCGCGCATCGAGGTAATGGATGTGTCAGAAGCTGCCGTTACCCGCGTTCCGGTGCGCGCCCCGGGACCGGCCCGGCACGATGGGCGGATGCGACAGCGAACAGCAGCGGCGCCGAAAGCAGCGACGGCCCTGCTCCTGCTGGCCCTGACCCTGGCCGGGTGCGGAGGGCAGCCGTCCCCGCCCTCCGAGGCCACCGGCACCCTGGAGGAGCTGGCCGCGCGGGCGGGCTGTGTCCCCGATATCGGTACGGACGCAGCGGAGCTCCGCCAGGCCAACTGCCGTTCCGGGGAAGGTGACTACGTTCTGACCACGTTCGCCACCGACCGCGGCCGGCAGGAGTGGTTCGACGCGGCGAACGACTACGGCGGCAGCTATCTGATCGGCCGCGGCTGGATCGCGGCGGGCGAGGAAGCGGTGCTCACGGAGCTGCGCGGCCGGCTCGGCGGGACCGTGCGGCGCGCCGCGGGCCACTCGGGGAGTGGGGAGGGGCCCACGGCAGGGCCGGATCACACGGGTCACCACGCGAACTGACCGCGCAGGTAGTGGGGAAGGGCAACGCTGGGCGGGCGGGAGCCCGCACCGGCCGGCCGCCCAGCCGGCTAGCGGCAGCGCTGGGCGCCGTTGATGCAGTTCACCATCCGCCGCATCAGCTGCTCGTCGAAGACGTTGATGAAGTCGCCGTGGTCGGTCACCGGCTTGTGCAGCTGCTCCGGGAAGGAGTCGACCGCGAACCCGGGCCCCGGCGGCACCGCGTACACCACCCGCTGCACCAGCTGCGGGATGGGCCGGAACCCGGTGTCGCAGGAACCGTCGGCGCGGGTGAAGGCCACATGGGTGCGGTGGTTGGCGCTGTCCGTGTTCGAGCCGTCCCAGCAGCTCTGGAACCTGAACGTCCGGACCACCTGGCTGCCGCGCGGACAGATCGGGTACTTGTCCTTCAGCTGCCGGTTCTCGAAACCGGTGCAGCTCCACGAGGCGTTGGCGTTCGCGGTGCCGTTGGTGAAGGCCTTCGCGTCGCCGGTGATGATCCGCAGGAAGCGCGGCATGGCGACCACCCGACCGGTCGGATTTCCGGTGAATTCGAGGGTGACCTGGGACGGTGTCTGGATTTCTCCGGTGTTCCCGTCCTTTCCGCCGCCGTCCGCGCCGGAATCCGCCTCGTCCTTTCCGTTCTGGAGACGGAGCACCGGCCAGTAGTACGTCGACCTGTCGCCCGGGTTGCGGCAGGTGGTCCTGCCCGCGGCGAGTACGTCGTCGCTGGAAAAGGCGTCGGTCGCCTGATTGCCGACGTAGTCGTGCATATGGTGCGCACCATTGCTCACACCGGGTGCCACGATGACATTGTCCGGATTGAATTTGCCGTTTTCGTTTCGGCCGCAGGCGGTGGTGAAGGTGCCGCGCGAGGCGGTGCGGCGCGGGCGGACCTGTGCGGGCCGGGGGCGCACGGAGCGGATGTCGACGAAGTCGGCGCGCTCGGGGCCGTTGCCGGCCCGGTCGCCGTCGCCCTCACCGGTGCCCTCGCCCTGTCCCTGGCCGGCGTCCTCGTCCCCGCCCTGGCCCGTGGTCTCCCCGGCGCCGCTGGCGGTGCTGTCGTCCGCCCGCACGGTGCACGCCGCGATGCCGTCGAGGTTCTGCGGCCGGGAGGCCTGCGGCTGCCGTTCCACCGCGTCGGCGATCCGGCCCAGAGAGGCGGAGCGCTGGTCCTTCAGCGGCCCGAGCACGGCGTCCTGTTCCGCGCCCCGGCCGGATTGGGCGAACTTGCGGTAGGCCTCGGTGATCTGGCTGTCCATGGCCGCCAATTCCCTGCTGACCTCCTGGCGGGCCCCCTGCGGAACGTCCGGGAGGGAATCGGCCGCCTCGGGACAGTCGAGGGTCGACATGCGGGGCCCCGGCGGCAGTGCCGCCGATTCCCCGGAGGCGGAGGCGTGCACATTCAGCGCGACCATTCCGCCGCCGCCGAGAATCAGTGCGGCGGTGGCGACGATCGCCCTGTTCGCCAATTTCGAACGCTTGTGTCCCATGAGGGTCCTTCGCTTTCTTTCGGGCGAAGTCCCATACGTACGGCGAGCACGGCACGTTCAACCGTTTCCCCGCAGCCCCCACGATTTCGTGGGAAAGCACCAACTCTTCGGACGGCCGCTCAGGTCTTGAGCGCCCGCTGATAAAGCGCCCGGGCCGGCGAGCCGAAGAGCGCGGCCGTCGACTCGGAGTCGGTGTCGCCGCCGCTCAGCACCCCGATGATCCGCCCGGGCCTGTCGGGGCCGCGGTAGTCGGTGAGCCAGGGGCTGCCACTGGTCCCGTTCCAAAACCCCGCACACCGCATCTGCAGCATCCCGGGCAGCTCCCCGTCCTGCCGGCTGTCGGTGGTGCAGGTCACCGGGCGGTTGTCCGGGTTGTGGTCCGGCTCGGGGTAGCCGACGACCGTCACCTGCCGGTCGGGCCCCGACTCCCAGTCGAGCCCGGCGGCCCCCACCACGTCCTGCACATCGCGGCCCTCGCTGTCGGGCTCCAGCGTCAGGAAGGCGAAGTCGTACGGGTCGTTCTCCTGCTCCTGCCAGCGGTCGTCGACCTGCACCGACCGCACCCGCCACGCCCCGTACGGCTTCTTGCCCTTGCCCTGGCCGGAAAAGCCCGGTGCGAACGAGATGCTCCGCTTCGGCTGCCCCTCCTCCTCGGCCACGCAGTGCGCCGCGGTGGCGACGATGTTCCCCTTGGGGCTGTCCACCACGCTCGCCGTGCACCAGTGGTCGTCGCCCTCGGTCAGCACCCCGATGAACGGCGGGTAGTCCAGTACGGCGGCCGACTTCTGCGGCGTCGGCGACGCCCCGGCGTCCAGCCGGGGCGCCGAGGCCACCGGACCGCCGCACCCGGTGCCCAGCACCAGCAGCGCCGTCGCTCCGGCCATGGCCGACGAGGCCCGCATCCACCGCTCTCGCACGTCGGGGTCCCTCTCTCCACACACTGGTTCCGGCCACACTCGCCGCGACGGACACAGGCTATGCAAGCCCCGGCGGATTGTCGTCCTCAGCGGTCCAGATAGGCCAGCACCGCCAGCACCCGCCGGTTGTCGTCGTCCGACACCGGCAGGCCCAGCTTGCCGAAGATGTTCGAGGTGTGCTTGGCCACCGCCCGTTCGGTGACGAACAGCTGGGCGGCGATCGCCGCGTTGGACCGGCCCTGCGCCATCAGCTCCATCACTTCCTTCTCGCGCGGCGTGAGCTGGCCTATCGGCTTGTCCTGCGCACGGCGCGACAGCAGCTGCGAGATCACCTGCGGATCCATCGCGGTACCGCCGCCCGCGACCCGCCGCACGGCGTCGACGAACTGCTCCGCGTCGAACACCCGGTCCTTGAGCAGGTACCCGATGCCCCCGTTCCCGTCCGCGAGCAGTTCGCGCGCGTACAACTGCTCGACGTGCTGCGACAGCACGAGGACGGGGAGGCCGGGTCTCGCGCGGCGGGCGGCCAGGGCGCACTGCAGGCCCTCGTCGGTGTGGGACGGCGGAAGCCGGACGTCGACGACGGCGACGTCCGGCTCCAACTCCGCGAAGGCCTTGGTCAGTTCGGGCCCGCTCTCGACGGCGGCCAGGACCTCGAAGTCGAACGCTTCGAGCATTCTGACCAGGCCGTCGCGGAGCAGGAAGAGGTCTTCGGCTAGCAGGACGCGCAAGGAATCTCCATGGTCACCATGGTGGGACCGCCCGCGGGACTGCTGACGGCCAGAACACCGTCGAATGTACCGAGTCGGCGTTCGACTCCGCTCAGCCCGGAGCCCGCGCCGATTCGCGCCCCGCCCCGGCCGTTGTCGGTGACCGAGACGCGGATCATGCCGGCCGCCTGGTGCAGGTCGATCCAGATGCGGTCCGCGCCCGAGTGCTTGACCGCGTTGGTGAGCACCTCGCTCACCGCGAAGTACGCCGCCGACTCCACCGGTGCCTCGGTCCGCCCCGGCAGGTCCACGGTGACCTCGCTCTCCACGGGCAGCCGCAGTGCCAGCGCCCGCACCGCGTCGCCCAGGCCGCGCTCGGCCAGCACCGGCGGGTGGATGCCGCGCACCAGGTCGCGCAGCTCGGTCAGCGCCTCGGCGGACGAGGCGCGGGCCATCCCGACCAGCTTCTTCGCCTGCGCCGGGTCCTTCTCGATCAGCGCCTCGATGGTGCCCAGGTTCATGCCCATGGCGACCAGCCGGGCCTGCGCCCCGTCGTGCAGGTCGCGTTCGATGCGGCGCAGCTCGGCGGCGGAGGTGTCGAGGGCGTCGTGCCGGGTCTCGGTCAGCTTCTCGACGCGCCGGGCGAGCGCGGCCTCCTTCGTCGGGGCGAGGAAGCACTTGGCGAGGCGGAAGTGGGTCCGGAGGAGGAGGGTGTTGTAGCGCAGGCCGAGGGCGAGGATGACGAGGCCAAGTGCGAGGGCGAGCAGCCCGGTGGTCTCGTCGTACACCTGGACGAAGAGGAACCACTCCCCGCCGGTGTGGGCGAACGCCCGCCACAGACCTGCCGCGATCACGAGCCCGTAGAGCCAGTACCAGAGCGTCAGACCGGGGACCAGCGCGGTGAGAGCACCGGCCGTCAGGTCCACGAACAGCCACTGCAGGTCCCGCCAGGTCGCCGGGTCCTTCAGCATCACCGAGGTCCGCTCCACCTGCCCGGTGACACCGGGACGCAGGTCCGCCGGCAACGGCCGGTAGGGGACGGCGATCCGCACGTCGGACCAGGACCCGGCCAGCGCCCTGCGGCGGTCGGCCCAGGCGCGTACCCAGCCCAGCACCACGGGGGTGGTGAAGACGCCCACGCCGATCGCGATGAGGGTCAGCGAGATCAGGGTGAGCGAGAACAGTGCGCAGCTGACGACGATCGAGGCGAGCGCCAGGCCGAGCCCGCGCGCCCCCGCCAGCAGCGCGGCGCGTATCCGGGTGGCATTCATGGTGGTGGGTCCCTCTCGTCCGCGGCCGTGTGCCGAGGCTCCTGAGCCTGACCGCACGCACAGTCTCCCCCGGGGAGCGGGGCCGGGTCATGGGGCCCGGCACCCGAAGCGGAGGTGTACCTGGCACCACCGCCCGCGCGAGGGCCCCGTACGCCGGTCAGGGGGCGTACTTGTACCCCACCCGGCGCACCGTCTGGATGCTCCGCCGGTGCTCGGTGCCCAGCTTGCGGCGCAGCCTGGCGATGTGCACGTCGACGGTACGGCCGTCCCCGACGTGCCCGTAGCCCCAGACCGTGGTCACCAACTGGTCGCGGGTGTGCACCTGGTGCGGGCGGGCGACCAGATGGGCCAGCAGCTCGAACTCCAGGTACGTCAGGTCCAGCTCCCGCCCGTCCACCTCGGCGATCCGCCGCGCGGAGTCGATCCGTACGGCGCCCTCGGGCGTCGGCTCGGGCTCGGGCGCCTCGTGCGGCACCAGTACGGGTTCCGCCACCGGCTGCTGCTGCGCCGGTACGAGCACCAGGTAGCCGACCATCGGAGGGCGGCCCGGCAGGGTGGGCATGGTGTGCTGCGGGGCGGGCAGCCAGGTGGCGCCCGGCGGCAGGTAGTCGGCCACGTCGTACGCGGGACGCAGGAGAGCGGCCGGTGCGGGTGCCTCGTCGCGCTCGACGGCCCGCAGCCGGTGCGGTGCCGGCGGGCGCAGAGGTTCGTGAACCGCCCGTCGCTGGGCGGCAGTCGAGGTGGAAGCGGCTGGGAAGGTGCGGGGACGGGTGCTCGTCATGGCGGGTCGGCTCTTTCGCGCGGAGGAGACCGCCGCGGAGAGTCACGCGGCGGCGTACTGCTTCCCTGCGGATGCGCGCGGACCGAAGGCCGTACCGGGCTGAGTGCCGGGCAACGGCTTTAGGGGGCCAGCGCGTTCGTCGCGCGACAACAGACCCGGTCGAAGTCGTGATGCTGACGGGAGGGCCAGAACGGCTCCAGGTCGAAACGACCCGTAGCGGTGGAGTTCTGGAAGCCCGTCATGTGCCCATTGAAGCATGAGCATGCTGACCGCAGGAGAGCGCCCGGCACGAAAGACGGAAAAGGGAGGGTGCCCGCCACCCCGGGACCACCCTCCCTCTCCTGCCTCGTGCCTTGTTACCTCGTACTCGTACTCGTGCTTGTGCCGGGCGGAACCCGGCTCAGACCTGCCCGGCCTTCTCCAGTGCGGTGCAGCACGTCTCCACGATCAGCCGGGTCACCACGTAGGGGTCGACGTTCGCGTTCGGACGGCGGTCCTCGATGTAGCCCTTCTTCTCCTGGCCGACCTGCCACGGAATGCGCACCGAGGCGCCGCGGTCGGAGACGCCGTAGCTGTACTCGTTCCACGGGGCGGTCTCGTGCAGACCGGTGAGGCGGTCGTCGATGCCCGCACCGTAGTTCTTCACGTGGTCCATCGGCTTGGAGCCCTCGCCGAGCGACTCGCAGGCCGTGATGATCGCGTCGTACCCCTCGCGCATCGCCTTCGTGGAGAAGTTGGTGTGCGCGCCGGCGCCGTTCCAGTCACCCTTGACGGGCTTGGGGTCGAGCGTCGCGGAGACACCGAAGTCCTCGGCGGTGCGGTAGAGCAGCCAGCGGGCGATCCACAGCTGGTCGGAGACCTCCAGCGGCGCCAGCGGGCCCACCTGGAACTCCCACTGCCCCGGCATGACCTCCGCGTTGATGCCGGAGATCCCGAGGCCCGCCGCCAGGCAGTGGTCCAGGTGCTTCTCGACGATCTCGCGGCCGAAGATCTCGTCCGCGCCGACTCCGCAGTAGTAGCCGCCCTGAGCGGCCGGGAAGCCGCCGACCGGGAAGCCGAGCGGACGCTCGCCCTCGAAGAAGGTGTACTCCTGCTCGATGCCGAAGATCGGCTCCTGCCCGGCGAACTGCTCGGCCAACGGGCGCAGTTCGGCACGGGTGTTGGAGGAGTGCGGCGTCATGTCGATGTTCAGCACCTCGCACATGACGAGGATGTCGTTGCCGCCGCGGATCGGGTCCGGGCAGGAGAACACCGGGTTCAGTACGAGGTCGGAGGCGTGCCCCTCGGCCTGGTTGGTGCTGGAGCCGTCGAAGCCCCAGACCGGCAGCGAGGCCCCGTCACCGAGGATCTTCGTCTTCGAGCGGAGCTTGGCGGTCGGCTCTGTGCCGTCGATCCAGATGTACTCGGCCTTGAACGTCACGGACGCCATCCTTTACGGGTTCTACGCGGCTGCGGGGTGCGGGCGCCACCGGTGCGGCGGTGGCGTGGAGCAGGGCGCCCCGTGCTGCTGCGGTGATGGTCGGCAGCCTGGCAACCGGGGATTTCCCGACCGTTGCCCATATGTGAACCCCGTGTTACCGGTGCACGCGGGAACGTGACGTGCGTCGCACGGCCGCCGGCCGCGTGCCCCCCGGAGGGCACCGGCCCCACGACCGCCCCCGCGGTGGGGTGTGCAGGCCGCCTCCGGGGCAGACTGGCCCGCATGACTTCTGCGTACCCCGCCCCGCTCCGTATCGGTCTCCTCGGCACCGGCCCCTGGGCCGACCGCACCCACGCCCCGGCCCTCGCCGCCCACCCCGGCGTCGACTTCGTCGGCGTGTGGGGGCGCCGCCCCGAAGCCGCCGCCGCCATCGCCGAGGCCCACTCCACCACCGCATACGACGACGTCGACGCCCTGTTCGCCGCCTGCGACGCGGTGGCCGTCGCCCTCCCGCCGGACATCCAGGCCCCGCTGGCCGTCCGTGCCGCGCAGGCCGGCTGCCACCTGCTGCTGGACAAGCCGGTCGCCACCACCGCCGACGGCGCGCGAGCGGTCGCACAGGCCGCCGAGGCCGCGGGTGTCGCCTCCGTCGTCTTCTTCACGCTGCGCTTCGCGTCCGGCACGTCCTCCTGGATCGCCGAACAGGCCACTGTGGAAGGCTGGTTCACCGCCCACGCGTACTGGCTCGGCGCGCTGTTCTCGCCCGGAGCGGACAGCGTGTACGCGGCGTCCCCGTGGCGCGGCGAGAAGGGCGCCCTGTGGGACGTGGGCCCGCACGCCCTGTCCGTGCTCCTCCCGGTGCTCGGCGACGTCACGCACCTGACCGCCACCGGCGGACGCGGCGACATGGCCCACCTCGCCCTGCGCCACGCCTCCGGCGCGTCCAGCACGGCCACCCTCAGCCTGAGCGCCCCGCCCCAGGCCTCCGGCGTGGGCGTCGAGCTCCGCGGCTCCGAGGGCGTCTCGGCACTCCCCACCCCCTGGGGTCCGGGCACGGAGTCCTTCGCCGCCGCCGTCGACGCCCTCCTGGAAGCGGCCCGCACCGGGACCCCGCACCCCTGCGACGCCCGCTTCGGCCTGCGCGTGACGGAGATCCTGGAACAGGCGGACGCACAGCTGACCGCGAAGGACTGACCGCCGGGAGCGCGGCCCCGGGGGGGGGCCGAGCCCCCGGCGCCCGCCCGCCGACCACCGGCCCCGGATCCCCCCGGGGGGGCCACCCCACCACGGCGGCGCCCCCGAC